>NZ_FYEC01000002.1:0-372252 GCF_900187635.1 Pseudomonas sp. Irchel 3H3
TCTCGTAGTCACTGCACAGCTTGCTGAAGGTGTGTTTGTCCGCCAGATAGGCAGCGATGAACATCACTTTTCGATCCATAGGTTTCAGCTCTCTCCAGGGCATGGTCAGATCCTCGCGAAATCGACCATGCCAGTTAATAACTGTTACCTATGTGCTTGAACTGATTTGTAACCCATGTGGGTGAGTCATACCGGAAAGAGCCTTTTGCTTACTTTTGGGCTCCTCCAAAAGTGAGCCGCTGTAAAAGCGGAACCATAGGAGGCCGTTACCGCAAGAATGGATATGTACTCCGCCTAATCAAACACCCCGCCCGACCCAGAGACCGCTAAAACGTTGTGTAGATAGCTATGCCCATCGCGGGCAAGCCCGCTCCCCCAGGGGATTTGTGTCCAGCACAAGTCATCTGTGGGCGCGGATGCCCGCGATATTGGCAACGCGGACTTCAGACCTGCGCCTGCGCCCCTTCAAACCATGCCAGTTTCTCACGCAGTTGCACCACCTCTCCCACGATCACCAGGGTCGGCGCATGCACTTCATGCTCCGCCACCAGGCGTGGCAGGTCGGCCAGGGTGCCGGTGAAGACTCGCTGGTTAGCGGTAGTGCCCTGCTGGATCAACGCCGCTGGCGTGTCCGCGCCACGGCCGTGCTTGATCAACTGCTCGCAGATGATCGGCAAGCCCACCAGGCCCATGTAGAACACCAGGGTCTGGGCCGGTGCGACCAGGTCGCTCCACGGCAGGTCGCTGGTGCCGTCCTTCAGGTGACCGGTGACAAACCGCACGGATTGCGCGTAATCACGGTGGGTCAAGGGAATCCCGGCGTAGGCTGCGCAACCGCTGGCAGCGGTAATTCCCGGCACCACCTGGAACGGGATGCCCTGGGCCGCCAGCTCTTCGATTTCTTCGCCGCCGCGCCCAAAGATGAACGGATCGCCACCCTTGAGTCGCACCACACGCTTGCCTTGCCGAGCCAGGTCCACCAGTTGCTGGTTGATCTGGTCCTGGGGCACTGCGTGATCGGCGCGACGCTTGCCGACGTAGACACGCTCGGCGTCGCGCCGACAGAGTTCGAGAATCGCTGGCGCCACCAGGCGGTCGTACAGCACCACGTCCGCCTGCTGCATCAGGCGCAGGGCGCGGAAGGTCAACAGGTCCGGATCACCCGGGCCCGCGCCCACCAGATACACCTCGCCGGTAGTCACGCTGGCTTCACCCGCCAGCTTGGCTTGCAGCAAGCGTTCGGCCTCGGCGCCCTGCCCGGCCAGTTGCCGATCGGCGATCGGTCCCTGGAACACGTCTTCCCAGAAGCCACGGCGTTGCTGCACGTCCGGGAACAGGCCTTTGACCTGGTCACGGAAACGCGCCGCCAATCCCGCCAACTGGCCGTAGGTCGACGGAATCCAGGTTTCGATCTTGGCCCGGATCAGCCGCGCCAGCACCGGTGCATCACCGCCGCTGGACACCGCAATGATCAGCGGCGAACGGTCGACAATCGCTGGGAAGATCACGCTGCACAGGGCAGGCGCGTCCACCACATTGACCGGCAGGCAACGCCGGTGGGCATCGGCGGAGACTTGCGCGTTCAAGGTTTCGTCATCGGTAGCGGCAATGATCAGCCCGCAGCCATCCAAGTCCGATTCCTGGTAGCCGCGCACCAGCAGTTCGCCGCCACTGTTTTGCACCAGCTCACGCAGCTGGACTTCGATCTCGGGTGCAACGACCCGCAGCAGCGCACCGGCATCGGCCAGCAGGCGGGATTTGCGCAAGGCAATCTCCCCTCCACCGACCACCAGCACACGGCTACCGCGCAGGTTGTGAAACAGTGGCAGATATTTCATTTAGCCGATGACCTCAAGGCCACCCATGTAGGGTTTCAGCACGTCTGGCACGCGGATCGAACCGTCGGCCTGCTGGTAGTTTTCCAGCACCGCCACCAGGGTCCGACCGACTGCCAGGCCAGAACCGTTCAAGGTGTGCACCAGCTCAGGCTTGCCGGTTTCCGGGTTACGGAAACGCGCTTGCATGCGTCGGGCCTGGAAATCACCGCAGTTGGAGCACGAGGAAATCTCGCGGTATTTGTCCTGGCTCGGAATCCACACTTCCAGGTCGTAAGTCTTGACGGCGCTGAAGCCCATGTCGCCGGTGCACAGCGCCAGGGTGCGGTAAGGCAGTTCCAGCAATTGCAGGACCTTCTCGGCATTGGCTGTGAGGCCTTCGAGGGCTTCCATCGAGGTCGACGGCTCGACGATCTGGACCATTTCAACCTTGTCGAACTGGTGCTGGCGAATCATCCCGCGGGTATCACGACCCGAGGCACCGGCTTCACTGCGAAAGCACGGGGTGTGCGCGACGAACTTGATCGGCAGCAGCTTGGCATCGACGATTTCGCCGGCGACGATGTTGGTCAGCGACACTTCGGCAGTCGGGATCAGGTACAGATCGGCCTCGCCTTCGCGGCTGATCTTGAACAGGTCTTCCTCGAACTTCGGCAGTTGGCCAGTGCCTTGCAGGGCCGGCGCTTGCACCAGATAAGGGGTGTAGGCCTCTTCGTAACCGTGTTCGGTGGTGTGCAGGTTGACCATGAACTGCGCCAGGGCGCGGTGCAGACGGGCAATCGGCCCGCGCAGCAGGGCAAAACGGGCACCGGACAGCTTGGCGGCAGTTTCAAAGTCGAGCCAGCCGAACTTCTCGCCCAGGGCGACGTGGTCCTTGACCTCGAAATCGAAGGTGGCCGGGGTGCCCCAGCGACGCACTTCAACGTTGCCGTCTTCGTCTGCGCCTACCGGCACCGACTCATGCGGCAGGTTCGGCAGGCCCAGCAGGATGGCATCCAGCTCGGTCTGGATCGCGTCCAGCTCGACCTTGCCGGCCCCCAGTTCGTTGGCCATGCGCTCGACGTCGGCCATCAACGGTGCGATGTCTTCGCCGCGCTGTTTGGCCTGACCGATGGATTTGGAACGCGCGTTACGTTCAGCCTGCAGTGCTTCGGTGCGGGTCTGGACGGTCTTGCGCTGTTCTTCCAGCGCTTCGATGCGCGCGACATCCAGCACAAAACCACGGGATGCCAGGCGGTCCGCTACGTCCTGAAGGTTGCTACGTAACAGTTTGGAATCGAGCATGTCGGTCTCTCGTTTATCAAAGTTTGGTCAGGGACAGGCCAGCCCAGGTCGCGAGCAGCCCGCCGAATACGCTGATGGCCGCGTAGCCCAGGGCCAGCGGCACTTGCCCGCTTTCCAGCAAGCGCACCGTATCCAGTGAAAAGGATGAAAAAGTAGTCAGGCCGCCAAGAAAGCCAACCATCAACCCGGCGCGCACCTCCAGGGGTACTTCCGGGCGAGTCAAAAACAGGCCGTACAAAATGCCAATCAGCAGACAGCCCACGATATTAACGGCCAGCGTCGCGCTATAGAAGTGCCGCGGCCAATTGGCGTTGATCCAGTTGCCGGTGGCAAAGCGCAATAACGTGCCGGCCACCCCGCCGACGGAAACCGCAACAATCAGTGCAAGCACTATTTTCTCCGCTGCCTAGGGCTTAAACGGTCGAGTTTGGCCAAGTGATTGAGCTTCTCGCCGATTTTCAACTCCAGGCCACGGGGCACCGGTTGATAGAACGGGATCGGCTCGAGCTCTTCCGGGAAATAGTCTTCCCCGGCGGCATAAGCATCCGGTTCGTCGTGGGCATAGCGGTATTCGTCACCATAGCCCAATTGCTTCATCAGCTTGGTCGGCGCATTGCGCAGGTGCAGAGGCACTTCCAGCGAACCGTGCTCGGCAGCGGCACGCAGGGCAGTCTTGAAGCCCATGTACACCGCGTTGCTTTTCGGTGCGCAAGCCAGGTAGGTGATGGCCTGGGCCACCGCCAGTTCGCCTTCGGGGCTGCCCAGGCGCTCCTGCACTTCCCACGCCGCCAGGCACAGGCTGAGGGCGCGCGGGTCGGCATTGCCGATGTCTTCGCTGGCCATGCGCACCACGCGCCGGGCCAGGTACAGCGGGTCGCACCCGCCGTCGATCATGCGCGCGAACCAATACAGCGCACCGTCGGGGTTGGAGCCACGTACCGATTTGTGCAAAGCGGAAATCTGGTCGTAGAAGGCTTCACCGCCCTTGTCGAAACGACGACGAGTGTCACCGAGCAAGCTTTGCAGGAGATCGGTGCCGATTTCGCTGTTGTCTTCAGCCAGGTCCGAGGCGTTTTCCAGCAGGTTGAGCAGGCGCCGACCATCGCCGTCGGCGGCCGACAGCAGCATCTGGAAGCCTTCGTCGCTGAGGCTCAGGTTGCGCTTGCCCAGGCCCCGCTCTTCGGTCAGCGCGCGCTGCACCAGCTTGCGCAGGGCCGTCTCGTCGAGGCTTTTAAGCACGTACACGCGTGCCCGCGACAGCAAAGCGTTATTGAGTTCGAACGAAGGGTTTTCCGTGGTCGCGCCGATGAAAATCAGCGTGCCGTCCTCGACATAGGGCAGGAACGCATCCTGCTGCGACTTGTTGAAGCGATGCACTTCGTCGACGAACAAGATGGTGCGGCGGCCGTATTGCCCAGCCTGCTGCTTGGCCACTTCCACTGCCTGGCGGATCTCCTTGACCCCGGCCAGCACCGCCGAAACCGTTTCGAAGTGTGCATCCGAAACTTCCGCGAGCAAACGCGCCAGGGTGGTCTTGCCCACACCCGGCGGTCCCCAGAAGATCATCGAATGCAGGGCACCCTGCTCCAGCGCCTCGCGCAGGGGCTTGCCGCGGGCCAGCAGGTGTTCCTGGCCGACGTACTCATCCAGGTTCGCCGCGCGCAAGCGAGCGGCCAGTGGCTGAGCGATCGGGGCACTTCGAAACAGATCCATGACTACGTTTGAAACCTCACTGGGGCCTGACGTCGATGTGTTTGACAACACAATCCCTGTGGGAGCGGGCTCGCCCGCGAAAGCGGCGCATCAGTCACATCAATGCTGGATGTACCGGCGCCATCGCGGGCAAGCCCGCTCCCACAGGCGCTTTGCGGCTGGTTATTCCTGGATCACATCGGCACCCTTGGGGATGTCGAACTTGAACTTGGATGCTGGGATCGGCTCGTTGGCTTTCACGCCGGTGAACAAGATATTGGTGCGCTGGCCGACGCTGTCGATCAGTTGCATGTCGTTGACCAGGCCATTACGGAACGACAGGCGCAGGTTGTCGAACAGGGTGTCCTTGGTTTTCGGCTTGAGGGTGAAATCGATCACGCCGCCGGCTTCCTTGGCACTGATATCAAAACTCTGGCTGATCTTCGACACATCACCGGAGAGCAGCAGCGCCGGGGTCTGGGTCAGGCGCTGGTCGAGGGTCTTGATGGTGACCTGCTCCAGGTCCGGGTCCCACAGGGAGACCTTCTTGCCATCGGAGACCATCAACTGTTCCTGCGGCGCATCGGTGTGCCAGTAGAACAGGCCCGGGCGCTGCAGCGACATCTGGCCGGTGGTTTCCTGCAACTGGGTACCGCTGCCGTCGAGGGTCAGCTGGGAGAAACGCGCACTCAGGGTCTGGGACTTTTCCAGCAGTTGAGTCAGACGCGCCACGTCCTTGTCATCGGCATGGGCCGAGAGGGTGGTGAAAGCCAGTACCGGCAACAGCAACATGCGGATAAGACGCATGGGAGTCCTCATAGAGATTCGTTTGAATGACGCGCCGCGTGAGGTCACGCGGCACTGATCAGTCGCGCACCGGGCCAGGGGCCAGGACTTCACGCGAGCCGTTGGTATTCATGGAGGTCACGACCCCGGCCATTTCCATGGCTTCGATCATGCGCGCCGCGCGGTTGTAGCCGATCTTGAGCTTGCGCTGCACCGCCGAGATGGACGCGCGGCGGCTTTCGAGCACGAACTGCACGGCTTCGTCGTAGAGCGCATCGGTTTCGGCGTCATCGTCACCACCGCCGCCGCCATTTTCAAAGCCGCTGCCGGCTTCTTCGACACCGGCGAGGATGTCGTCGTTGTATTCCGGAGCGCCGCGCAATTTCCAGGCCTCCACCACGCGGTGAACCTCGTCATCGGAAACGAACGCACCGTGCACCCGGATTGGCAGGCTGGTGCCAGGTGGCATGTAGAGCATGTCACCGTGGCCCAGCAGTTGCTCGGCGCCGCCCTGGTCGATGATGGTCCGCGAGTCGATCTTGCTCGACACCTGGAACGCCATGCGCGTCGGGATGTTGGCCTTGATCAGACCGGTGATCACGTCCACCGATGGACGCTGGGTCGCGAGAATCAGGTGGATACCGGCCGCACGGGCTTTCTGCGCGATACGGGCAATGAGTTCTTCAACCTTTTTGCCGACGATCATCATCATGTCGGCGAATTCGTCGACGACCACGACGATGGTCGGCAGCTTGGTCAGCAGCGGCGCTTCGTCGTGAATGCTTTCGCGGTTGTACAGTGGGTCGGTCAACGGCGTGCCGGCTTCTTGCGCCTCGCGCACCTTCTGGTTGAAACCGGACAGGTTACGCACCCCCATCTTGGCCATCAGCTTGTAGCGCCGCTCCATCTCGGCCACGCTCCAGCGCAGGGCGTTGGCGGCGTCCTTCATGTCGGTGACCACCGGGCAGAGCAGGTGCGGAATGCCTTCGTAGATCGACAATTCAAGCATTTTCGGGTCGATCATGATCAGCTTGGCGTCTTCCGGGCCGGACTTGAACAGGATCGACAGGATCATTGCGTTGACCCCCACCGACTTACCGGAACCGGTGGTACCGGCCACCAGCAGGTGCGGCATTTTGGCCAGGTCGGTGATGATCGGCTTGCCGCCGATGTCGTGGCCCAGGGCCAGGGTCACCGGCGACTTGAAGTTGTCGTATTCCGGCGTCGACAGCACTTCGGAGAAGCGCACGATCTGCCGGTCTTCGTTGGGAATCTCGATACCGACCGTGGTCTTGCCCGGGATCACTTCCACCACCCGCACACTGGTCACTGCCAACGAGCGCGCGAGGTCTTTCGCCAGGTTGGAAATACGGCTGACCTTGACCCCCGCCGCCGGCTGGATTTCGTAGCGGGTAATCACCGGACCCGGGTGAATCGAGTCCACCGAGACCTCGACCCCGAACTCCTTGAGTTTGATTTCCAGCAGATGCCCGACCGCCGCCAGCGACTCAGGCGAATAGTTGAGTTGTTTCTTTTCCGCCGGGTCGAGAATAGAGATCGGCGGCAAGGTGCCTTCCACGGCGCTGTCGACGAACAACGGCGCCTGCTTCTCTTTCTCCACGCGCTTGCTTGGGGCGGCGGGTTTCGGTGGCGCCGGGGCGATCACCGGCGGGACCTGTTTCTCGCGTTCGGACATGTGCTTGCTCAGGGCCTGCTCGCGCTCGATCAAGCGTTCCTTGACCTTGGCCTGCTCGCGCTTGTCGGTCACGGTCGGTGCGACGACGTTATGCACCCGATCATCCACTTCACGCAATTGCGCGACCAGTTGCTTGCGCTCGGTACGCGCGGCCCACCAGCGATTGGCGGCACCCTGGAACAGTTCGAACAGATCGAGGGTGATCTTGCCGGTGACGTCCATCACCTTGAACCACGACAGGTCGGTAAACACGGTCAGGCCGAACAGGAACAGCGCAATGAACATCAGGGTGCTGCCCTGGATGTTCAGCGCATTCTTGGCCAACTCGCCCAGGCTTTCGCCCAGCGCACCACCGGCGCCGGCCGGCAAGCCGGTGGGGGCATGGAAATGGATGTGGGCCAGGGCTGCGCCCGACAACACCAGGAACACCAGGCCAATCAGGCGCCAGGAGAACAGCCAGCCGCTCCACTCCCACGGATCGTGGCGCTGGCGGAAGATCTGATAGGTCTTGATCGCCAGCAACAGCGGGAAAATATAGGCGAAATACCCCAGCACCATGAACAGGATGTCGGCGCTGTAGGAGCCCGCCGGGCCGCCGAAGTTCTGCACGTCATCGATCTTGCTGTTGTGGCTCCAGCCCGGATCGTCCTTGCCATAGGTCAGCAAGGCCATCATCAGGAACAGGCACAAGGCCCCGATGGCGATCAACGCACCTTCCTTGAGTCGGTAGTGCAGGTGTTGACGCCAAAGCGGAACGACTGGTTTAGGTGCTGCGGTGGATTTCTTCAAAACGCTACTTTTCCTGCGCCAGGGGCGCGTCCATCTGTTGAATGACTATAAAAAACTGCCCAATCCAGGCAGGTAAAAAAGTGTAGAGGCGCAACTGGGACTACTTTTAACACTGCGCTTGGGTTTTTATAAACACGGCACGCTGTGCTTTTTTCCGTAAAGCATTGTTACAGCCTTGCATTGTACGGGTTTGTACGGCCGATGCCATGCTTCAAGTCCATGGCTACAGCATAGCCAGAAGTCTCTGGCACGCGATTCAATTTGAGCATGCATTGTCTTTTGTGACAAAGGCTTATGAGGTGTTTTTATGAGCGATGCGAAGCATTCACGCCTGATCATTCTGGGTTCCGGTCCTGCCGGTTACAGCGCTGCCGTTTATGCCGCCCGCGCCAACCTCAAACCCGTGGTCATCACCGGCATGCAGGCTGGTGGCCAGCTCACCACTACGGTCGAAGTCGACAACTGGCCCGGCGACGTCGAAGGCCTGACCGGCCCGGCACTCATGGAACGCATGCAAAAACACGCCGAGCGTTTTGACACACAGATCGTCTACGACCACATCCATACCGCCAAGTTGCAGCAACGCCCGTTCCAGCTGATTGGCGACAGCGCCACCTACACCTGCGATGCCTTGATCATCGCCACTGGCGCCTCGGCGCAGTACCTGGGACTGCCGTCAGAAGAAGCCTTTGCCGGCAAGGGGGTCTCGGCCTGCGCGACCTGCGACGGGTTCTTCTATCGCAACCAAGTGGTCGCCGTCGTGGGTGGCGGCAATACGGCAGTAGAAGAGGCTTTGTATCTGTCCAACATTGCCCGGGAAGTGCACCTGATTCACCGTCGCGACAAGTTACGTTCGGAAAAAATCCTCCAGGACAAATTGTTCGAAAAAGCCGCCAACGGCAATATCCGCCTGCACTGGAACCAGAACCTGGACGAAGTCCTCGGCGATGCCAGCGGCGTGACCGGCGCCCGCCTGCGGGACAGCCTGAGCGGGCAAACCCGTGAGCTGCCCCTGGCCGGGGTCTTCATTGCTATTGGCCACAAACCCAATACCGAGCTGTTCCAGGGCCAGTTACCGATGCATGATGGCTACTTGCGGATCCAGGGCGGCAGTGAGGGCAATGCCACCGCCACCGCGATTGCCGGGGTGTTTGCCGCAGGCGACGTAGCCGACCATGTGTACCGCCAGGCGGTGACTTCTGCCGGCGCGGGTTGCATGGCGGCGCTGGACGCTGAAAAATACCTCGACGACAACTGACCCGGATGATGAGCGGCAGCCCGGCGCTGCCGCTGCCCTCCCCTACTGCAAGCTGGATACCATGCTGACCTGGTTACAACGCGACTCCCTGAACTTCCCACCGCTGGAAAAAGCCCTGCGCGAGCCCAACGGCTTGCTCGCCGCCGGTGGCGACCTGTCTGCCGATCGCCTGGTCCAAGCCTATCGCCACGGCTGCTTCCCCTGGTTTTCCGAAGGCCAGCCAATTCTGTGGTGGTCTCCCGATCCGCGCACGGTGTTGTTTCCCGACGAACTGCATATCTCGCGCAGCCTCGGCAAACTGCTGCGCCAGCAACGCTACCGGGTGACGTTCGACCAGGACTTCGCCGCCGTGATCAGCGCCTGCGCAGCGCCCCGGGACTATGCTGACGGCACCTGGATCACCGACGCCATGCAGGACGCCTACCGAGAGCTACATGCCCGTGGCCACGCCCACAGCGTGGAAGTCTGGGACCAGGACGTGCTGGTGGGCGGCCTGTACGGCCTAGCCATGGGCCAGTTGTTTTTCGGCGAGTCGATGTTCAGCCGCGCCGACAACGCCTCCAAGGTTGGCTTTGCCAGCCTGGTGCAGCACCTTCGGGAGGCCGGTTTTGTCCTCATCGACTGCCAGATGCCCACCGACCACCTGCACAGCCTGGGCGCGCGCTCGATTGCGCGCCGGGAGTTCGCCGATTATCTGGCCCGCCACCTCGATCAGCCCAACCGCGCCACATGGGTTTATCAGGCGACTTTGACGCCTGTGGCTTACACTTAATTGAACGGCTTACCCCCGAGGGTTGATCCATGACCGAGTTGGCGCGTCTCAAGTTTTATGCCACTCAGCCCCATTCTTGCAGCTATCTGCCAGAGGAGCAGGCGACCACGCTGTTCCTCGACCCTAGCCAGCCCATGGATGTGCATGTCTACGCAGACCTGTCGGAAATGGGTTTTCGGCGCAGCGGCGATCACCTGTACCGGCCCCATTGCCAGAACTGCAATGCGTGCGTGCCTGCCCGTATCCCCGTGGCGCAATTTACCCCCAACCGGCAGCAGAAACGCATTTTCAAGCGCAACGCCGACTTGCAGGTACGCCCAGCCAAACCGGGGTTCAGCGAAGAATATTTCGACCTTTACCAGCGCTACATCGAACAACGGCACGCCGATGGCGACATGTATCCGCCCAGTCGCGATCAGTTTTCCACCTTCCTGGTGCGCGACCTGCCCTTTTCCCGATTCTACGAGTTCCGCCTGGAAGGCCGGCTGCTGGCCATCGCCGTGACCGACCTGCTGCCCAATGGTTTATCCGCGGTCTACACCTTCTACGAGCCCGCAGAAGAGCGCCGCAGCCTGGGACGCTACGCGATCCTCTGGCAAATCGGCGAGGCCAGCCGCCTGGGGCTGGATGCGGTGTACCTGGGGTACTGGATCAAGAACTGCAAAAAAATGAACTACAAGACCCAATATCGCCCCATAGAGCTGCTGATTAACCAGCGCTGGGTGGTTCTGAACTAGGGTCAACCCTAAAGCCCTTGGCTTAAACCCCATTTTTCGGGCACAATGCACGCCGCTTTTGCCTGGCGCAGTTGCACCGGGCCATTCATTGGACACCGAGGGCTTTACTGCATGTCGAAAGAAGACAGCTTCGAAATGGAAGGCACTGTCGTCGACACCCTGCCCAACACCATGTTTCGTGTGGAGTTGGAAAATGGGCACGTCGTAACCGCGCATATTTCCGGCAAGATGCGCAAGAACTACATTCGTATTCTTACCGGTGACAAAGTGCGCGTCGAGCTGACGCCCTATGACTTGAGCAAAGGGCGCATCACTTACCGCGCTCGCTAATCAAGTCAATACAAAACGCCCGGTTTATGCCGGGCGTTTTTGTTTGTCTGTTGTTTGCGTAGATTGAGTGCATATCCGTTTCTACGGTTACGGCTGCCGGCGGGTTCGCTTTTGCGGGCTGGGTTGCGTATATATCCGTTTCTGCGGTTACGGCTGCCGGCGGTTGCGCTTTTGCGGGCTGGGTTGCGTATATATCCGTTTCTGCGGTTACGGCTGCTGGCGGTTGCGCTTTTGCGGGCTGGGTTGCGTGTATATCCGTTTCTGCGGTTACGGCCGCCGGCGGTTTCGCTCTTACAGCGACTCACTTTTCCAAACGCCGAAAAGTAAGCAAAAGGCTTCGCCCCGGCGTACGGCACTTCGCTAAGGCTCAGTGTTCCCTCGCTACGGCGTCCATCAGGGGGCATCGCCTACGGTTTGCTTCGCTGCACCTCCTCTCGATGTGTGCGGCTTCGCCGCACGGCGCTACGCGCCTATCCCCCTGATGGACACCTTCGCTCGGCCTGCCGAAGGGGCGAAAGATCAAGAGCCAAAGCAAAGCAAAGCAAAGCAAAGCAAAGCAAAGCAAAGCAAAGCAAAGCAAAGCAAAGCAAAGCAAACGCCAATGCCAATGCCAATGCCAATGCCAACGGTGTGGCGCGGATCGCCATCGCGAGCAAGGGGGATTTGTACGCAGGGCAAACAGGCCGGCCGGTAGGCCGCCTCGTTCGCTCTTACCACTCAGGCCGACTGTCAGGTCGCCGTGCTCTTGCTTTTGATCTTGATCCACCTGCCCCTTCGGCAGGCTGAGCGAAGGTGTCCATCAGGGGGGGGAGGCGCGTAGCGCCGTGCGGCGAAGCCGCACACATCGAGAGGAGGTGCAGCGAAGCAAACCGTAGGCGATGCCCCCTGATGGGCACCGTAGCGAAGGCACCCCGAGCCTTAGCGAGGGGCCGAACGCTGGGGCAAGACTTTTTGGGTACTTTTGTGTCGTTTGACAAAAGTGCCTCGCCGTAAGGGCGAAACCCTAAGCCGCCGTTACCGCAGCAACGGATATGCCCCCAAACCCCCAAACCCCAAGCAGCAAACCCCACACAGCAAAAAGGCGCCTCCCGGCGCCTTCTGCTCTAACACAACCAACCGTCAGGCCATTTCCGCCGTGGTCTCGAAATCGAAGGTCAGCTCCCCGTCCTTGATATCGATATGCACCACGCCACCATGATCGGCCAACTCGCCAAACAGGATCTCCTCCGCCAGCGGACGCTTGATCTTGTCCTGGATCAAACGGGCCATTGGACGAGCGCCCATTGCCGAATCGTAGCCACCCGCCGCCAGCCAGCTGCGTGCGGCATCGGTCACTTCCAGCTGCACGCGCTTGTCTTCCAACTGCGCTTGAAGCTCGGTAAGGAACTTGTCCACCACACTTTTGATGACCTCATGACTGAGGCGACCAAACTGGATAATGGTGTCCAGACGGTTACGGAACTCCGGCGTGAAGCTCTTCTTGATCACTTCCATCGCATCGGACGAGTGGTCCTGATGGGTGAAGCCGATCGACGCACGGGCCGCAGTTTCGGCGCCGGCGTTGGTCGTCATGATCACGATCACGTTGCGGAAGTCCGCCTTGCGCCCGTTGTTATCGGTGAGCGTACCGTGGTCCATGACCTGCAGCAGCAGGTTGAAGACTTCCGGATGCGCCTTCTCGATCTCATCGAGCAACAACACGCAATGCGGCTGCTTGGTGATGGCTTCGGTCAACAGACCGCCCTGGTCGAACCCGACGTAACCCGGCGGCGCACCGATCAGACGCGATACGGTGTGACGCTCCATGTACTCGGACATGTCGAACCGCACCAGCTCGATCCCCAGCGCCTTCGCCAGTTGGCGAGCCGCCTCGGTCTTGCCGACACCGGTCGGACCGGCGAACAGGAATGAGCCCACTGGCTTGTCCGGCGACTTGAGACCGGCACGGGACAGTTTGATCGCAGTCGACAGCGAGTCGATCGCGGCATCCTGGCCAAATACCGTCAGCTTGAGGTCACGCTCAAGGTTGCGCAGCAGCTCCTTGTCGGAACTGGTGACATGCTTAGGCGGAATCCGCGCGATTTTCGCCACGATGTCCTCGACCTGAGGCACCTCGATGCGTTTCACGCGTTTCTCGACCGGCTGCAGACGCTGGTAGGCGCCCGCCTCGTCGATCACGTCGATGGCCTTGTCCGGCATGTGCCGGTCGTTGATGTAGCGCGAGGCCAGTTCGGCAGCGGCGCGCAAGGCCTCATCACTGTATTCGATGTTGTGGTGCGCTTCGAAACGACCCTTGAGGCCGCGCAGGATGCCAATGGTGTCTTCCACCGAAGGCTCCGACACATCGACCTTCTGGAAACGTCGTGCCAGGGCGCGGTCTTTTTCGAAGATCCCGCGAAATTCCTGGAACGTGGTCGAACCGATGCAGCGGATATCACCCGACGACAGCAGCGGCTTGAGCAGGTTCGAAGCGTCCATGACGCCACCAGAGGCGGCACCCGCACCAATGATGGTGTGGATTTCGTCGATGAACAGAATGGCCTGCGGACGTTTTTTCAGCTCATTGAGCAGCGCCTTGAAGCGCTTCTCGAAATCGCCACGGTACTTGGTACCTGCCAGCAGCGCACCGAGATCCAGGGAGTAGACCACGGCATTGGCCAACAGATCAGGCACCTGGTTGTCGACAATGCGCTTGGCCAGGCCTTCGGCAATCGCGGTTTTACCCACGCCTGCCTCGCCCACCAGCAACGGGTTGTTCTTGCGCCGGCGCGCGAGAATCTGCGCCACTCGCTCAACTTCCATTTCACGCCCGACCAGCGGGTCGATACGACCCTGGCGGGCCAGTTCGTTGAGGTTGCTGGCATAAGCGTCCAGCGGATTGCTTGAAGAAGAAGATTCACCACCTTCCTCGTCCTGCATATCTTGCTCACCTTCAGAGTGATCGCCATGCCCCGGCACTTTGGAAATGCCGTGGGCGATGTAGTTGACGACATCAATGCGGGCAACGCTCTGCTGTTTCAGCAGGAACACCGCCTGACTCTCTTGCTCACTGAAGATCGCGACCAGCACGTTGGCGCCGGTCACTTCACGCTTGCCCGAGCTCTGCACATGGAAGACAGCACGTTGCAGTACACGCTGGAAGCCCAGGGTTGGCTGGGTTTCACGATCCTCGTCATGGACGGGAATCAAAGGCGTGGTGGAGTCGATGAACTCCTGCAGGTCGTGCTTGAGTTTGTCGAGGTTTGCGCCGCAGGCACGCAAAACGGTGGCGGCTGCCTCATTATCCAATAGTGCCAACAGGAGGTGTTCGACAGTCATGAACTCATGACGTTTCGAACGCGCCTCCTTGAAGGCGAGATTGAGGGTGACTTCGAGCTCGCGGTTTAACATAGCTTCACCTCATACCCAAGTGGTCGGCGTTAACCGTCCTTCTCGATTTCACAGAGTAGCGGATGCTGGCTTTCCCTGGCGTACTGGTTGACCTGCATGGCCTTGGTCTCGGCGATGTCACGGGTAAACAATCCGCATACTGCCCGTCCTTCTGTATGGACGGCCAGCATTACCTTGGTCGCCAGCTCACGATTCAGGTTAAAAAACACCTCGAGCACTTCGACGACGAAATCCATCGGTGTGTAGTCATCATTGAACAAAACCACCTTGTACATCGGCGGCGCCTGTAAAGCAGGCTTTGCCTCCTGTACAGCAATGCCTGCGGAATCGTCGTCGTGTGAATCCGGGCGATCCTGATTGAATGTTAGTCGAATCTGGCTGATTGCATGCATGGAAAGAAAGGTTCGTCTGTTGAGCTGAATACAGTGGTGGGGGCGGTCCCAGAGCTTTTCAACTCTGACTGTCCGGTCGCCTTGACTATCGGCAAATCAGTGTTACAACCAATAGAGCCCACAGTGGGTAAAAAAGGTCCGTGCCGTCAAACCCTATTTGCAGGATTTGAGCAGGATCAACTGGATGATACTCCAGTGATGGAGTCTGTTGCAGAGGGAGTTGGGTATGTCAGGCGTCAAGATCAATGGCAAGGTCAAGTGGTTCAACAATGCCAAGGGTTACGGTTTCATCAATGAAGACGGCAAAACGGACGATCTGTTCGCCCACTACTCGGCGATCCAGATGGAGGGATACAAAACCTTGAAGGCCGGCCAGGCGGTGGTCTTCGAGATCATCCAGGGCCCCAAGGGCCTGCACGCCGTGAACATCGGTGCCGCCATTGACGCCAGCGCAATCAACACAACCCCGCAAGAACACTCCGTTACCGCCTGAGACCCTCACTGACCGCAGGCTTTGCATAAAAAAACCGGCCGACTCAATCACTTGAGCCGGCCGGTTTTTGTTTAATGCCGCTCAGCTCACATGTGCGAGATCAGGGCATCGCCAAACGCCGAAGAAGACAGCAGCTTGGCGCCTTCCATCAGGCGTTCGAAGTCATAGGTCACGGTCTTGGCCGAGATAGCGCCATTGGTGCCCTTGATGATCAGGTCGGCCGCTTCGGTCCAGCCCATGTGGCGCAGCATCATTTCCGCGGACAGGATCAGCGAGCCCGGGTTGACCTGGTCCTTGCCGGCGTACTTCGGCGCAGTGCCGTGGGTGGCTTCGAACATCGCCACGGTGTCGGACAGGTTGGCACCTGGCGCGATACCGATACCGCCGACTTCAGCCGCCAGGGCGTCGGACAGGTAGTCGCCGTTCAGATTCAGGGTCGCGATCACGTCGTATTCTGCCGGGCGCAGCAGGATCTGCTGGAGCATGGCATCGGCGATAGCATCCTTGACGATGACGTTCTTGCCGGTTTTCGGGTTCTTGAACTGCATCCACGGACCGCCGTCGAGCAGGGTCGCGCCGAACTCTTCGGCCGCCACTTCGTAGGCCCATTCCTTGAAGGCACCTTCGGTGAACTTCATGATGTTGCCTTTGTGGACGATGGTCAGCGAGTCGCGATCATTGTCGACCACATATTGCAGGGCTTTGCGCGCCAGACGCTTGGTGCCTTCCAGGGAAACCGGCTTGACGCCGATGCCGCAGTTTTCGTCGAAACGGATCTTGGTGACACCCATTTCCTCTTTCAGGAACTTGATGACCTTGGTCGCTTCCGGCGAGCCGGCTTTCCACTCGATACCGGCATAGATGTCTTCCGAGTTCTCACGGAAGATGGTCATGTCGACGTCGCCTGGCTTCTTCACCGGGCTTGGTACACCTTCGAACCAGCGCACCGGGCGCAGGCAGACGTAAAGGTCGAGTTGCTGACGCAGGGCCACGTTCAACGAACGGATACCGCCACCGACCGGGGTGGTCAGCGGGCCCTTGATGGAAACCACGTAATCCTTGACTGCGTCCAGGGTTTCCTGAGGCAGCCAGGTGTCCTGATCGTAAACCTGAGTCGCTTTTTCCCCGGCATACACTTCCATCCAGGAAATCTTGCGTTCGCCGCCGTAAGCCTTCTTAACAGCAGCATCGACAACCTTGATCATGACCGGGCTGATATCAACACCAATACCATCACCTTCAATGAAAGGGATGATCGGGTTGTTAGGAACATTGAGAGAATGGTCTGCATTGACGGTGATTTTGTCGCCGACTGCTGGAACCTGAATCTTCTTGTATCCCATGCTGAACTCCGTTGTGTGGATTGAACATCTGGCTGCGTTCGAGCGTACCCCAGTTGAATCTGCACGGGAACCTCATGTTCCACTCATCTGCCGCCAAGCTAACCAGTTCGCGGCCTACAAGCCTGAAAGCAAAGGGGAAACTGCCAAACTCAAGCACATGGAGCGACTCTACGCCGCAGCACCGGGTGCGACCTTTAGACCAATGGACGAGACCGGAGGTGTATGAACCATCGGCGTTTTGCCAGCTACCTATGTATAATGCCGCCGCTGACCACAGAGTCACGACGGCCGAGCCCTCTACTACAAGAGTTTCGGCCCGAAAAGCCGGGTTGTTACCGCAACCCGAGCGCTTGACGCTCGACTGATGCACCCAACATCACCGCGACGAAATCTCGACATTCGGCTCATGGATGACTTTGAACGAACGCGCTTACCCGGCGCCCCTCGAATTTCCGCGCACGCTTTTAGCAAAGAAGAGAGTTAATCCGAATATGCCCACCCGCTCGAAGATCATCTACACCTTCACCGACGAAGCTCCCGCCCTCGCCACCTATTCCCTGCTCCCGATCGTAGAAGCCTTTACCGCTTCCGCCGATATTGCCGTGGAAACCCGCGATATCTCCCTTGCAGGGCGCATCCTGGCAAGCTTCCCCGAGCAACTGGGTGACAAAGCCGTAGCCGACCACCTCGCCGAACTGGGCGCCCTGGCCGTTACGCCTGAAGCCAACATCATCAAGCTGCCGAACATCAGTGCTTCGGTACCGCAACTGCAGGCCGCGATCAAAGAGTTGCAAGCCCAGGGCTATGCACTGCCGGACTACCCGGAAACCGTGACCAGCGATGCCGACAAAGACGCCAAGGCTCGTTACGACAAGATCAAGGGCAGCGCGGTAAACCCGGTTCTGCGTGAAGGCAACTCCGACCGTCGCGCACCGCTGTCGGTCAAGAACTACGCACGCAAGCACCCGCACAAAATGGGCGCATGGGCCAAGGACTCCAAGTCCCACATTGCGCACATGAGCACCGGCGATTTCTACGGCAGCGAAAAGGCCGCCCTGATCGACGCCGCTGACGCCGTGAAAATCGAACTGATCGCCCAGGACGGCACCGCCACCGTCCTGAAGGCCAAGACCACCGTGCAAGCCGGTGAGATCCTCGATTGCGCAGTCATGAGCAAAAACGCCCTGCGCAGCTTCATCGCCGCCGAGATCGAAGACGCCAAGGCCAAGGGTGTACTGCTGTCGGTCCACCTCAAAGCCACCATGATGAAGGTCTCCGACCCAATCATGTTCGGCCAGATCGTTGCCGAGTTCTATAAAGACGCCCTGGCCAAGCACGCAGACGTGCTGGCCCAGATCGGCTTTAACCTGAACAACGGTATCGGCGACCTGTACGCTCGCATCAAGGCCCTGCCGGCCGACCAGCAAGCGCAGATCGAAGCTGACATCCAGGCGGTCTACGCCGCTCGCCCTTCCCTGGCGATGGTCAACTCCGACAAAGGCATCACCAACCTGCACGTGCCAAGCGACGTGATCGTCGACGCATCGATGCCGGCCATGATCCGTGACTCCGGCAAAATGTGGGGCACCGACGGCCAACTGCACGACACCAAGGCCGTGATCCCGGATCGCTGCTACGCCACCATCTACCAGGCCGTGATCGAAGACTGCAAGGTCAATGGCGCCTTCGACCCAACCACCATGGGCAGCGTGCCAAACGTTGGCCTGATGGCGAAAAAAGCCGAAGAATACGGTTCCCACGACAAGACCTTCCAAATCAAGGCTGACGGTGTGGTTCGTGTTTCCGACAGCGCTGGCCGCACCCTGCTGGAGCAACCGGTTGAGGCCGGCGACATCTTCCGCATGTGCCAGACCAAGGACGCGCCGATCCAGGATTGGGTCAAACTGGCCGTCAACCGCGCTCGCGCCAGCGCCACCCCAGCGATTTTCTGGCTGGACCCAATGCGCGCCCACGACGGCGTGGTGATCGAGAAGGTCCAGGCTTACCTGAAAGACCACGACACCGCCGGCCTGGATATCCAGATCATGGCACCGGTCGACGCCATGAAGTTCACCCTGCAGCGCACCCGCGAAGGCAAGGACACCATCTCGGTGACCGGCAACGTGTTGCGCGACTACCTGACTGACCTGTTCCCGATCATGGAACTGGGCACCAGCGCCAAGATGCTGTCGATCGTGCCGCTGATGAACGGTGGCGGCCTGTTCGAAACCGGCGCTGGCGGTTCGGCACCCAAGCACGTGCAACAACTGCTGGAAGAAAACTTCCTGCGTTGGGATTCGCTGGGCGAGTTCCTGGCCCTGGCCGCCTCCCTGGAACACCTGGGCGTGACCTACAACAACCCTAAAGCGTTGGTGTTGGCCAAGACCCTGGACCAGGCTACTGGCCAGTTCCTCGACAACAACAAGTCGCCATCGCGCAAAGTCGGCAACATCGACAACCGCGGCAGCCACTTCTACCTGGCGCTGTACTGGGCACAAGCCCTGGCCGCCCAGAGCGAAGACACTGCACTGCAGGCGCAGTTCAGCCAACTGGCCAGCACCCTGACCGAGAACGAGGCAACCATCGTTGCCGAGCTCAACGCCGTCCAGGGCAAGCCAGTGGACATCGGCGGTTACTACCACGCCAATGCCGAGCTGATCAGCCAGGCCATGCGCCCGAGCAACACCTTCAACGCGGCGATTGCTGCGCTGGTGTAAGGTTGTAAGGGAACACCACAAACCCCGGCCATGTGCCGGGGTTTGTGTTTATGACTTTTATTGATCGACACAGGCCCCTGTGGGAGCTGGCTTGCCAGCGATGGCGGCTTATCATTCAACATTGATGATGACTGCCCCGTTGCTATCGCTGGCAAGCCAGCTCCCACAGGGTTTCATTGCTCACGACCGAGGACACTTCATGGACTGGAAACCCCACATCACCGTCGCCACCATCGTCGAGGACAACGGCCGCTTTCTGATGGTTGAAGAGCACAAGGCTGGTCGCAACGTACTCAACCAGCCCGCCGGCCATCTGGATCCGGATGAGACCTTGACCGAAGCCGCCGTGCGCGAAACCCTCGAAGAGACCGGCTGGGACGTTGAACCGACCGGCGTGGTCGGTATTTACCTGTACACCGCCCCCAGCAACGGCGTGACTTACCAACGGGTCTGCTTCATCGCCAAAGCGATCAAACACCACCCCGATTACCCACTGGACGACGGTATCGTCGGCGCCAAGTGGCTGACCCGGGACGAGTTGCTGGCCCAGCGCGACAACTGGCGCAGCGAGCTGATCATCCGTTGCATCGAAGATTATCTGCAGGGAAATTGCTTTAGTCTCGAACTGATCCGTCCTTCTCTTTAGCCTTGCGGGCGCCAGCCTGTTAGAATCGCGTCCTTTTTCAAGACACTCATTAAATTCCCATGCGTGATCCAGCCCCTTCTGACACCCAATCGAAGCGCGTCATTGTCGGCATGTCCGGCGGCGTGGACTCTTCCGTTTCCGCCCTACTGCTGATCGAGCAGGGTTACCAGGTGGAAGGCCTGTTCATGAAGAACTGGGAAGAGGACGACGGTACGGACTACTGCACCGCCATGGATGACCTGGCCGACGCCCAGGCCGTGTGCGACAAGATCGGCATCAAGCTGCACACCGCCAACTTCGCCGCCGAGTACTGGGACAACGTGTTCGAGCACTTCCTGGCCGAATACAAGGCCGGACGTACGCCAAACCCGGACATCCTGTGCAACCGTGAAATCAAGTTCAAGGCGTTCCTCGATTACGCCATGATGCTCGGCGCCGACCTGATCGCCACCGGTCACTACGTGCGCCGCCGCGACATTGATGGCCGCACCGAACTGCTCAAGGGCCTGGACCCGAACAAGGACCAGAGCTATTTCCTGCACGCAGTCGGCGGTGAACAGATCGCCAAGACCCTGTTTCCGGTCGGCGAACTGGAAAAGCCGGAAGTCCGCGCGATTGCCGAGAAACACGACCTGGCCACGGCCAAGAAGAAAGACTCGACCGGCATCTGCTTTATCGGTGAGCGTCGTTTCAGCGACTTCCTCAAGCAATACCTGCCGGCCCAGCCAGGCGAAATCAAGACCACCGAAGGTGAAGTGATCGGTCGCCACCATGGCCTGATGTACCACACCATCGGCCAACGCCAGGGCCTGGGCATCGGCGGCTTGAAAGACGCCGGCGACGAGCCCTGGTACGTGCTGGTCAAGGACCTGGAGCACAACGAGCTGATCGTGGGCCAGGGCAACAACCACCCATGGCTGTTCTCCGGCGCCCTGCTCGCCTCCGAGATCTACTGGGTCAACCCGGTCGACCTGAGCCAGCCGCGCCGCCTGACCGCCAAGGTCCGCTATCGCCAGGGCGACCAGCTCTGCACCCTGGAACAAACGGCGACCGGCTATCGCGCCACCTTCGATGAACCGCAACGCGCGGTCACGCCCGGCCAGTCCGTGGTGTTCTACGACGGTGAGATCTGCCTCGGTGGCGGTGTCATCGAAGTCGCAGAGCCCTGGAGCAGCAAGGCATGAGCCCCACTCAGGAGCAATTGACCGCGCTGGGCGGTGTCTTCCTGGCCGCTGTGCTGGTGGACAAGATCGCCAAGACCGGCCAGGTCAGCGAAGCCGGCCTGACCTGCATGCTCGGCAGCCTGCTGATCCGCGACCCCAAGGACACCCTGGAAGTCTACGGCGGCGACGACCTCAACCTGCGCGAAGGCTATCGCGCGTTGATTGGCGCCCTGGAGCGCGACCCCAGCACCCTGCAGCGCGAACCACTGCGCTACGCCCTGTCGATGCTCGGTCTTGAGCGGCAACTGGCCAAGCGCGAAGACATGCTCGCGGAAATCGGCAAACGCCTACCCCAGATCCAGTCCCAGGTTGAACACTTCGGCCCGGCGCACGAGAACGTGATTGCCGCCTGTGGCGCCCTGTACCAGGACACCCTGAGCACCTTGCGCCAGCGCATCCAGGTACACGGCGACATGCGCAACCTGCAGCAACCCAGCAATGCCTCGAAAATCCGCGCCCTGTTGCTGGCCGGCATCCGCTCGGCACGCCTGTGGCGGCAACTGGGTGGGCACCGCTGGCAGTTGGTGATCAGCCGTCGCAAATTGCTCAAAGAACTTTACCCATTGATGCGCAACGAATAAGTCGCATCAAGGGTCATGTACACCGTGTTAGGCGTAATACGCTGGTCAGTTGGCAACGGACCGGCGGATTTTTTCATGTATGATACGCGCCCCATTTCGTTGCCCGACTGTCCGAGAACACCCCATGCAGCTCTCTTCGCTCACTGCGGTTTCCCCTGTTGACGGCCGCTACGCCGGCAAAACCCAGGCCCTGCGGCCAATTTTCAGCGAATACGGCCTGATCCGTGCTCGCGTCCTGGTGGAAGTGCGCTGGCTTCAACGCCTGGCCGCCCACGCTGCCATCCCTGAAGTGCCAGCCTTCTCCGCGCAAGCCAACGCCGTTCTCAACGAACTGGCCGAGAACTTCTCGCTGGAGCACGCCGAGCGCGTCAAAGAGATCGAGCGCACCACCAACCACGACGTCAAGGCCATCGAATACTTGCTCAAAGAGCAAGCGGCCAAGCTGCCGGAACTGGCCAACGTCAGTGAGTTCATCCACTTTGCCTGCACCAGCGAGGACATCAACAACCTGTCCCACGCGCTGATGCTGCGCGAAGGCCGTGATGACGTGATGCTGCCGCTGATGCGTCAGACCGCCGAAGCCATCCGTGAACTGGCGATCCGCTTCGCCGACGTGCCGATGCTGTCGCGCACCCACGGGCAACCGGCTTCGCCGACCACCCTGGGCAAAGAGCTGGCGAACGTGGTGTACCGCCTGGAGCGCCAGATCGCCCAGGTCGCTGCCGTGCCACTGCTGGGCAAGATCAACGGCGCCGTAGGCAACTACAACGCCCACCTGTCGGCTTACCCGCAGATTGACTGGGAAGCCAACGCCCGCGCCTTCATCGAAGACGAACTGGGCCTGGGTTTCAACCCGTACACCACGCAGATCGAGCCGCACGACTACATCGCCGAGCTGTTCGACGCGATCGCGCGTTTCAACACCATCCTGATCGACTTCGACCGTGACATCTGGGGCTACATCTCCCTGGGTTATTTCAAGCAGCGCACCATCGCTGGCGAAATCGGTTCCTCGACCATGCCGCACAAGGTCAACCCGATCGACTTCGAAAACTCCGAAGGCAACCTGGGTATCGCCAACGCACTGTTCCAGCACCTGGCGAGCAAACTGCCGATTTCCCGCTGGCAGCGCGACCTGACCGACTCCACCGTACTGCGTAACCTCGGCGTGGGTTTTGCCCACAGCGTGATCGCGTACGAAGCCAGCCTCAAAGGCATCAGCAAGCTGGAGCTCAACGCGCAGAAAATCGCCGCTGACCTGGACGCCTGCTGGGAAGTGCTGGCCGAGCCGATCCAGACCGTGATGCGCCGCTACAACATCGAAAACCCGTACGAAAAGCTCAAAGAATTGACCCGCGGCAAGGGCATCAGCCCTGAAGCGCTGCAGACTTTCATCGATGCACTGGACATGCCTGCCGAGGCAAAGGCCGAGCTGAAACTGCTCACCCCGGCCAACTACATCGGTAACGCAGTCGAGCAAGCTCGACGCATCTGATCGACCGCTTGACCCGTTTGAGACGCCCGGCAGCGCCGGGCGTTTTTATTCCCGTCTGAAAAGTGCTTTTTTTCAATAGGTTACACATGAATCCTGATATTCCTCTGCAACTTCTGGGCGGCATCACTGCACGCGAGTTCCTGCGCGACTACTGGCAGAAAAAACCGCTGCTGATCCGCCAGGCAATCCCTGACTTCGAAAGCCCGATCGACGCCGACGAACTGGCCGGCCTGGCCCTGGAAGAAGAAGTCGAATCACGCCTGGTCATCGAGCACGGCGAGCGCCCTTGGGAATTGCGTCGCGGCCCGTTCGCCGAAGACGAATTCAGCAAGCTGCCGGAGCGTGACTGGACCCTGCTGGTGCAGGCTGTCGACCAGTTCGTGCCGGAAGTCAGCGAACTGCTGGAAAACTTCCGCTTCCTGCCGAGCTGGCGCATCGACGACGTGATGATCAGCTTCGCCGCCCCAGGTGGCAGTGTTGGCCCGCACTTCGACAACTACGATGTGTTCCTGCTGCAAGGCCATGGCCAGCGCAACTGGAAAATCGGTCAGATGTGCGACTCCGAGAGCCCACTGCTGCAACACGCCGACCTGCGCATCCTGGCCGACTTCGAAGCTACCGACGAGTGGGTCCTGGAGCCGGGCGACATGCTCTACCTGCCGCCACGCCTGGCCCATTGTGGCGTCGCCGTGGATGACTGCCTGACCTATTCGGTAGGCTTCCGCGCGCCGAGCGCCGCTGAAGTGCTGACCCACTTCACCGACTTCCTCAGCCAGTTCCTGCCGGACGAAGAACGCTACACCGACGCCGACGCACAACCGGCTGCCGACCCACACCAGATCCAGCATGACGCACTCGACCGCTTGAAAGGCCTGCTGGCCGAGCACATGAGCGACGAGCGCCTGTTGCTGACCTGGTTCGGCCAGTTCATGACCGAGCCGCGCTACCCGGAGCTGGTAGCAGGCCCGGAAGATGTGACCGAGGACGACTTCCTTGGCGCCCTGGAACAAGGCGCGGTGCTGATTCGCAACCCGAGCGCGCGCCTGGCCTGGTCCGAAGTCGACGACGACCTGCTGCTGTTTGCCAGCGGCCAGAGCCGTTACCTGCCGGGCAAACTGCGCGAACTGCTGAAAATGATTTGCGCCGCCGACGCGCTGCATGTCGACAACCTCGGCCCATGGCTGAGCGACGAAGACGGCCGCGGCCTGCTGTGCGAACTGGTCAAGCAAGGTAGCCTGGGGTTTGCCGATGAATAAGATTCGCGTACGTGTCGCAGACTGGCAAAAGGATAACGCCGAGATCCGGCGCATTCGTGAAGCGGTATTCATCGCCGAGCAATCGGTTCCACCCGAGCTGGAATGGGATGCCGACGACGCAAGCGCCGTGCACTTCCTCGCATTTGAAGGCGACTTTCCAATTGGTACCGCTCGCCTGCTGTCCGACGGCCACATCGGCCGGGTCTCGGTACTCAAGGACTGGCGCGGCCTGAAAGTCGGCGACGCCTTGATGCAAGCGGTGATCGGCGAAGCCGAGGAGCGCGGGCTCAAGCAGCAGATGCTCAGCGCCCAGGTGCAGGCCACAGCGTTCTATGAGCGCCTGGGTTTCAAGATTGTCAGTGAAGAGTTCCTCGAAGCCGGGATTCCTCATGTCGACATGGTGCGTGACTCGGCCTGAAACCGGGTTGCGGCCATCGCGGGCAAGCCCGCTCCCACAGGGCTTGCCCATGACCTTGTGGGAGCGGGCCGGGCGGCGCTCCGCTTGCCCGCGATAGCACTATCAGAACCACCCAGAACGCCCCGCCATCCACCGATGCCGGGGCGTTTTGCTGTCTACGATTCAACTTGCTCCACCGCAGGCCGACAAACTGGCACTATCAAGACACTTGAATGCGGAGATAACGGATATGTCCCTACGCGCCCTGCTCACCACCCTGCTGCTCGGCTGCAGCTTTGCGGCCATGGCGGCGACCGAAGTGGTACCGCTCAACCACCGCACCAGCGCCGACCTGCTCCCCGTGGCGCAGAATTTCATCGGCAAGGACGGCACCGTCAGCGCCTATGGCAATCAACTGATTGTCAACGCAGATCCCGCCAGGATCAACGAACTTAAGGCCCTGCTCAGCCAGCTCGACACCGCGCCAAAACGCCTGCTGATCACCGTCGACACCAACCAGAACAACCAGCAGGACAGCAGCGACCAGCAAACGCAGATCATCAGCTACAGCACCGCCAGTCGCGAAGGCGGCATCCAGCAGATCCAGGCCAGCGAAGGCGTGCCGGCACTGATCCAGACCGGCCAGAGCGTCCCGCTCACCAGCACCGGGACCGACACTTACGGCCGCCTGCAAAGCCAGACCGAATACCGCAATGTCACCCAGGGTTTTTACGTGACCGCCAGCGTCACCGGCGAAACCGTGCACCTGGCCATCAGCACCAACCGTGACCGCATGAGCCAGGAACGTCCCGATGTAGTGAATGTGCAAAGTACCGACACAAGTGTCAGCGGCCGCCTGGGCCAATGGATCACCCTGGCCGGGATCAACCGCCAGACCCAGGCCGATAAACAGGGCATGACCCATACCTATGGGACCCAAGGCCGGGATGACCTGAGCTTGCGGGTGAAAGTCGATACCTTGGACTAACTCACCGAAAACTGACTGATTAGTCGTATTAGACCAAAGATGTAGTGCTTGAAAAAAAGCACTACAAAACGTTTGACGAGGCAAAAAAGCAAAGGCATGATGGCCTCGCTCCCGCTAATCAGAGGCCCTGGCAAGGGCCTTCGAAGCGTTGCTTGCAACCACCCTGCGAGCCGTTTCGTGTCTGTACCGCCCACAAGGTGTGTTTGACGAGGTTGCCGACTGGAACGAAGTTGTCCCGAGGGACGGAAGCGTAAATAGGTAACCCGGCACACCACTGATGTTCGCACCAGGCCCACGACGCCCGAATGCGCCCGACAGCTCGCCCTTACCTGCTCAGCCTCCATCCTCGAGCTCATCGTTCATCCCGTCGCCACCCCCGCCAAACCCGCCTTGACCGGCCAAGCTTCTGGTCAGCGAGCAGCCTGTTACGCCTTTTGACACGCGTACCCGGCAAACGGAATTTTCCACCAAGACCTATGCGACGAGGTTTATCTCCATGGCACTGACACGCGAACAGCAAATTGCAGCCCTCGAAAAAGACTGGGCTGAAAACCCACGCTGGAAAGGCGTGACACGCGCTTACTCCGCTGCTGACGTCGTCCGCCTGCGCGGCTCGGTTCAACCCGAGCACACCTTTGCAAAACTGGGCGCCGAGAAGCTGTGGAACCTGGTGACCCAGGGCGCCAAGCCGTCCTTCCGCCCTGAGAAAGATTTCGTCAACTGCATGGGCGCCCTGACCGGCGGCCAGGCTGTACAACAAGTCAAAGCCGGTATCCAGGCGATCTACCTGTCTGGCTGGCAAGTGGCTGCGGACAACAACTCTGCCGAATCGATGTACCCAGACCAGTCGCTGTACCCGGTTGACTCGGTACCGACCGTGGTCAAGCGCATCAACAACTCGTTCCGTCGTGCTGACCAGATCCAGTGGAAAGCCGGAAAAGGCCCGGGCGACGAAGGCTACATCGACTACTTCGCACCCATCGTGGCTGACGCTGAAGCTGGTTTCGGCGGCGTCCTGAACGCCTACGAGCTGATGAAGAGCATGATCGAGGCAGGCGCTGCCGGCGTTCACTTCGAAGACCAACTGGCTTCCGTGAAAAAATGCGGGCACATGGGCGGCAAGGTACTGGTTCCTACCCAAGAAGCTGTACAGAAGCTGACCGCTGCTCGTCTGGCAGCTGACGTCGCCGGTACTCCGACCATCATCCTGGCCCGTACCGACGCTAACGCCGCTGACCTGCTGACTTCCGACTGCGACCCGTACGACCAGCCATTCGTGACTGGCGAACGCACCCAGGAAGGCTTCTACAAAGTGCGCGCCGGCCTGGACCAGGCCATCGCTCGCGGCCTGGCTTACGCTCCGTACGCCGACCTGATCTGGTGCGAAACCGCCAAGCCGGACCTGGACGAAGCTCGTCGCTTCGCTGAAGCGATCAAGAAGGAATACCCGGACCAACTGCTATCGTACAACTGCTCGCCTTCCTTCAACTGGAAGAAAAACCTGGACGACGCGACCATTGCCAAGTTCCAGCGCGAACTGTCCGCCATGGGCTACAAGCACCAGTTCATCACCCTGGCTGGCATTCACAACATGTGGCACAGCATGTTCAACCTGGCGCACGACTACGCCCGCAACGACATGACTGCCTACGTGAAGCTGCAAGAGCAGGAATTCGCTGACGCTGCCAAAGGCTATACCTTCGTGGCGCACCAGCAGGAAGTGGGCACTGGCTACTTCGACGACATGACCACCGTGATCCAGGGCGGCTCGTCTTCGGTGACCGCACTGACCGGCTCCACCGAAGAAGAGCAGTTCCACTGATCGCCTTCGCCTTGAGCACACGGCCATCGCAGACCTGGTAGAAAGCTAACTGCAATGCCGAAAATCTGACGCCCCGACTGGTTCGGGGCGTTTTTTTGCCTGCGATCCCTTCTGAGCTTGCTTGCGAGCGAAGGCGGCCTCGAGCCTTGTGGCGCCCATAAAGACGCCTTCGCCGGCCGGCTCCTACAGGGGGGGAGCGGAGTCGGCGACCAGGAATCAGATGACGAAGTTAACCAGTCGGTTGGGCACCACAATCATCCTGCTCGCGCCTTCCAGATAGCTACGCAGCACCGGATCAGCCAATGTCCGGATCCGTATTGCATCGTGATCGACATCAGCCTGGATCAGGATTTCCCCACGCAATTTGCCGTTGACTTGCACCATCATTTTTACCTCGTCCTGCTTCAAGGCTTCGTTGTCCGGCGCAGGCCATGAACTGTCATAAATGCCGCCCGGGAAACCCAGTTCCGCCCAGAGTGTCTGGGTGATGTGCGGCGTCACGGGATTCAGGACCTGCAACAGGATCGCCATCCCCTCGCGAGCCACCTGGAGGCTGGCAGCCCTGCCCCCCTCCAGCACCTTGAGCATCTTCATCGCACCCGACACTACCGTGTTGTATTGCATCCGTTCGTAATCGCTGTTGACCTGCTGCAGCAAGCGATGCATCTCAAAGCGCACGCGCCTGGATTCTCCAACGTCCTCAACCCGATCGCCCTCCCTCGCCCGACCTTCATAGGCAAACGTCCAAAGCCGACGCAGGAAGCGATAAGCCCCCTCAACCCCACTGTCGCTCCAGATCGTGTCCTGGTCGGGCGGGCCCGCGAAAATGGTAAACAAACGGGCAGTGTCGGCGCCGAATCTGCTGATGATGTCCTTCGGCTCGACAACGTTGTTCTTCGACTTCGACATTTTTTCCACGCCGCCAATGATGACGGGCAAACCGTCCTCAAGCGCCGTAGCCCTTACCGGGCGGCTTTTTTCATCGTACTCGACCGTCACCTGCGCCGGATAAAACCATCGCCGACTGCCATCGTCCGCCTTGCGGTAATAACTTTCCCGCAACAGCATGCCTTGGGTGAACAGGTTCATGAACGGCTCGCTGAACGCCACCAGCCCCTCATCCCGCATCGCCCGGGTCCAGAACCTGGCGTACAGCAGATGCAACACCGCATGCTCGATACCGCCGATGTATTGATCGACGGGCATCCAGTATCGACTGCCTGGCCCGACCATCGCAGTATCACTGTCGGGATCGCAATAACGCATGAAATACCAGCTCGAGTCGACGAAGGTATCCAGGGTGTCCGTTTCCCGTAGCGCCGGCGCCGCGCAGCGAGGGCAAGCCACCTGGCGAAACCCGGCATGCGCCAGCAACGGATTTGCGCTGCCGTCGGGAATGCAATCGGTCGGTAACACCACAGGCAGATCCGAATAAGGTACCGGGACGTCGCCACAGTGTTCACAACGGATGATCGGGATTGGGGTCCCCCAGTAACGTTGCCGTGAAATCCCCCAATCGCGCAGGCGCCAGGTGGTGGCTTCCTCACCCATCCCACGTTCAGCCAGCGCAGCGACGATGGCCTGGGGGACTGTCAGCCCGTCGCAGGCGCCGGAATCACCGCTGGCCTTGCCGATCCAGTTGCGCTGCATGATGCGCACTCTGTCGGGCCAACCCTCCAGTGTGTCGATGGCTGACAGCAACTCTTCGGCATATTGCGTGATGCGCAGATAGTACCCGGGAATTTCCCGCTGCTCGACCAGTGCCCCCGAGCGCCAGCCTCGACCGTCGATCACCTGCTCATTGGCCAGCACCGTCTGGTCGACAGGGTCCCAGTTGACTACCTGGGTTTTCTTGTAGGCCACGCCCTTTTCCAGCAGCTTGAGGAAGAACCACTGACTCCATTTGTAATACTGCGGGTCGCAGGTGGCGATCTCGCGCGACCAATCGAAGGCCAGCCCCAACGGCTGCATTTGCGCCTTCATGTCCGCAATGTTCAGCCGTGTCCACTCGGCAGGAGAAACACCCGACTGCATGGCGGCATTCTCTGCCGGCAGGCCGAAAGCGTCCCAGCCCATCGGCATTAGCACGTTGAATCCTTTCATACGCATATGACGGGCCAACATGTCGTTGATCGTATAGTTGCGCACATGCCCCATATGCAACTTTCCCGAGGGATAAGGAAGCATCGAGCAGGCATAAAACTTGGGCCGAGTCTCGTCTTCGACTGCCCTAAATACATCATCTTCAAGCCATTTGGCCTGCGCCGTACTTTCTACCCAGGCTGGATCATATTGCGGTCGCATAAGAGGTTCCTTGACATTGCTGGAGCTGAACGACAAATGACTCGCTCGGCTCACACTCCTTGAAAATTACCGGTCGATTTGCGTTAGCTCCTGTCCGGCGATGAAACACGCGGTGCTACAGCCGTCCTGGCAGCAACCAATAGACAGCCGCCTCCGAACAGGATGCCCAACAGCCCATAGAGACTCCAACTAAGTTGGAAACCGATCCCGGTGATCAACGAGGCTCCCAGCCCTACGGATACCATCCTCGCCCCCGCCAGCACGATCGGAATAAGGGAAAAAAGACTGGCCTGGGTTTGCAATGTGGTTTTCTGCGAAATCAGCGCAGTGATGTAGGTAATGCCGAGAATCTCACCCAGCGTCCAGAACAAAACGAACGCGAGGATTAGAGCCGTGTGTTCGAAAAAGGCATAGGCGCCAAATCCGATACCGTAAAAAACCGCAGCCAGGGACAGATTGGTGAGCGCCCCGAAACGCGACGTCAACGCTATAAGTGGTTGCGTCAATAAGATCACCAGCGACGCATTAACGATACCGACAGCACCGAACACGCTGGCGGCCTTCCCCGCCGTCACCATATCAATCCAAAGAGGCAACTGATATTCACGCTGCGCATCCAGCACGGACAACGCAAAGAACATGGCGCCGGCGATGATCACGATCCTTGGCACATCGACCATCGCGCCGAGGGCAGCCCTTCTGTCTTCAGGTACAGCGCTCTGGCGTTCCGGCAGCGCCAGAAAGACACTCGCTAAAACGCACAACACACTCACGACCATCGCAAAAAGCATTAGGTAGTGACTGTCGAGGCCAAGCAAATAACCACCAATCATGAACAGCAGCGCTGCCCCAAGATTGCTGGCCAAATGCAAATAGCCAAAGGAAGCGATGCGGTTGCTTTCATTTGCCACCAAGGACGTGAGGACACTGAATACCGGAGTGATCAGGCCCGCACACAGCATGAACAACAGCACCATCGCAATGGAGGCGAGCGATGAGCTGAACACGGCAGCGAGCAACAAAAACACCGATGAACAGGACGAGGTACTGATCAAAAGCGCCCGGAAGGAATAATGACCGACCAGCGCCCCACCCAGCAGATTGCCCACCAGATAGAACGCCGACATTAGCGTGATCACCAACGCCACCGCCGAACTGTCGAGTTGGTAATGACGCTGGAAAAACAAGGCAGCGAAAGGCCCCAAGGCATTTGCCATGACGAACAGCAACCGGAGAAAAACGATATTGCGCATCCCTGCCGCCAGACCGATCCTTTTCAGAAATCTCTTCACTTGAGGATAACCTCGACGCTGCGCAAGCACGCAACGCTGGCAGCAGCACTGCCGCTCCCAAGTAGTATTGCCTTCAGGAATTTTTTGAGATCCGCCGAAGCAGGAACGGCCACACGTAACATATTGTGGAGCAGGCCAAAGCTGTGGGGGTATTGTGAACAGTCGCTGACGCGAATTTTAGCCTGAGCGAAAGCGTTGGCCAGACGACCGTCGTACTGATCCTGCAATAATAAAAAATTCGTATCGCTTTCGAATACGACGATCGCGTTAGCCCGGCAGACTTCGATTATTTCACGCTTGATCTGCGCGAGTTTATCGTGCGCCTGCTGCATTGCATCCCGGTTCTGCAAGCAGAACAGCGCAGCTTTCACCGCCACATGGTTTACATCCCATGGGCCGCGCACCTTCATCAGCTCACGAATTGATTCCGGTCGCGTGACTACATACCCCAGGCGCAACCCGGCAAGACCAAAGTATTTGGAGAACGAACGAATGACGAATAACTGCCTGACCGCGCTGAATGCATCCAGACACGAGTGTTGCAAGTACTCAAAGTAGCATTCGTCAACGATCATCGGCTTGTCTTGTCTTACACTAGCCTTGACTAGCGCTTTCAATTGCTCAGGGTCGGTGCGTACGCCCAGAGGATTGTTGGGGTTACACAGGATCAGTCCCTGGCAAGTCCGCAAGGATTCGAGTACAGCATCGGTAGGCAGCACGAATCTTTGGGCTTGTTTCTCGAACCCAACGATCACCGGTACTACGCCATTGACGTCGAGCATCTGGTAATAGAAGGAAAAAACCGGAGAAGGAACCACCACCCTATCCCCAGGCGAAAACAGTGACCGTATCACCAGATCGATTGCCTGATCCGCCCCATTGGTCAGCAATAAACTATCGGTTGAAACCTTGCAGTACTTTGCCAGCTCGCTCAGGAGCATCTGATAATTAGGGTAAGTGAACAGATCTCCGGGCTTCAATTCGGTAGCAATGAATCGAGCCAGAAACTCATGTAGAAACTGGTTTTCATTCAGATCCAGCAACATCGACGAGAGATCGCGTTCCGGAGCCTTCCATAATCCGGAACGCAAGATATGTCCGTGAAACTTCATTTGTGCATCCCTCCGTAGATCACTTGTTCGCCTAGCTCATACATCTGTCTGACCTCGTCGTCGCTGGCGTACACCACCGACTTCCCTGTGGCCGCCGACAAATACTGGCTGGTAATCAATCGACTGATTTCCGCAGTGAACGCCACGGCACGATGAAACGCCTCGGACAGGTCGCGGCCAAAACAGGTAATGCCATGACTGGGCATGACAATGCAGTTGGTGTCATTGGCACAGCGGCCAATGGCACTGACATCCAGTTCGACATTCACACCCTCGCCAAGAATGCATGGCGGTTTGCCCAATACCAGTGCCGTATCGTTCGACACGTATTCCATCTCACGCCACTGCATGACAGCGAAGAAGGAAATGACTTCGTTGGGATGAAGATGCACCGTGGCATTGACATCAGCGCGACAGCGCATGATTTCCCGATGCATCTGGTGCCCAAGGCTGGGTCTGAAACGACCGTGCAAAAGCTCATCGGACTGCATATCCAGCACAGCCAGATGTTCAAGACCGCACTCTTCCAGGGAGACGCCGCGGTGTTTGGTGTAGATCACTTGGCGCTGCCAGTACGAGCAATGGCTGCGTACAGCGATATTGCCCAGCGTATTGACCAACAGCTGTCGCGCAGCCAAGCGCTGACCGTATTGAAGAATACTGCTGCCTATCGCTACGTCGAACCAAGCCGGCAACCCGGTTCGGGAAGTTTCCAGTCCCGCCATTTTTAATTCAGGCATATCCCTTTGCCTCCCCCGATACGCAATCGGGATTGACCACGGTTTTGATCTCTGCCCCCTCTAGCAGACCCATAATCGTTTCCAAGGCATTGGCCTTTAACTCGGCCAGCGAGCGTTCGCTGTAAAACGCGGCATGCGGGGTCAATAACACACGCTCATGTTCGATCAGGGCCTGGGGAAGTACCGGTTCCTCCTGCACAACATCAAGTAGTGCCATGGAAACTATCCCGGACTGCAAAGCCCGAAGCAGAGCACCGGTATCGACGATGCCGCCTCGCGCGGTATTGACTAGGGTCGCACCGTGCTTCATCCGCGAAAATTGCGCATCGTTCATCAAATGCTCAGTGTCCGGACTAAGCGGCAGATGCAGCGATATAACATCAGCCGTTTCAAGCAATGACTTCAGCGTGCCACCTTGCGCAATACCTTCGCCACAGCGCTCGACCCTGGGATCGTAAAAACAGATCCGGTAACCCAAGGCCGTCGCTCTGCGCGCCAATGCCCGTCCTGTCGCGCCATAACCGATCAACCCCAGGACCGTATCTGCGCAGGCTCTAATCTCGCCATTATGAGCTCGCCAGCTCCAGCCGCCCTGCCGGGTGTGCCTGGCGTAGTCGAGAAGCTTGCGCTGGGCAAAGAGGATCAACGCCATGGCATGCTCCGCGACTTCCTCTGCTCCCACAGAGCCGATGTTGGAGCAATGAATGCCTTTCGCGCTCAACGCCTCGACATCCACATCATCAAGGCCAATAGTTGCCTTTACCAATGCACGGCAACGATGCATCCTGGCAACCAATGGCGCGTCGATGACGACCGAATGAAAAGCGATGATTCCGTCGGCCCGGGCCAATTGTTCATCCGAGGGGCGGGAGGTGACCTCCAGGCGATAAGGCTGATACACCGAACCAGAGGCATACTCCCCAGGGTCGATATAATTCACTCTCTGCGAATCGATTATCAAAATATTCATGGGCATCTCCTCCTTCCCTAGCAGTAGCATTGCCGATTCAAATAACGCGCCTGGCAGCTCTCAGCCGCTGAGGTAGTCGCAGTGTTTGCCAATGTTCCCTGCTTGGGCCACGTCATATAGGCAGGCAGCGACCACCATGTCCTGACTGGCGTGTCCGACGCTGCGGAAATAACTCAGACCTTGTTTATGCGTGACTGGCGCAGGCTGCTCGACGGCTAATGCACCGATTTCACGGATGTCCTTTACACCGATCACCGACAACGCCAACGCCTGAGAAATTTCGCCCGACTCGCGGCATGCGGCGTCCAAATGATCGACATGAACCTGAGCGTTACCCAGTAACCGAGGATCGATCTCGCACGCCTGATGAGTACTGCCGCCAATGGCGTTGATATGGGCATCGGGTTTGAGCTGATGCGCTTTAATCAAGGGCAGTGGACTGTCATGGGAGGTCGTCGTGCAGACAATGTCCGCATCAGCCAACGCCTCCTCCATGCAGTTGACGGCCTCGACCGGCAGCGAAAGCTCAATGGACAGACGCTCGGCCAAAGCGACACTTTTGGCCGGACAACGGGAAAATATCCTGACCTGTCCCAGATCCCTAATGGCGGCCATCGCCTTGATATGCGCTGCGGCCTGAGCCCCGGAACCTATCACCGCCAGATTGAGTCGCGCCCACGGGCAGAGCTTGTCCGTCGCCAGGGCACTCATGGCACTGGTACGAATCGCCGTCAGTGATGCACTGTCAATCATGGACAGCAACCTCCCGCTTTCGACATCGATCAATAAAACCGCACCATTGACCCCGGATAACCCATGCATAGGGTTGTCCGGATGGAACGACGATACTTTGATGCCCAGCGTCTGACTTCCGGGCAAAAAGGCCGGCATGAACAAAGAGAATGCTTTCTGTCGCTCATGAGTAATTATCGAACGTTGCGGAACCACGGGAGGCGCGAGTGCAAACTCCTGGTGGGCTTTTTCGAGTGCGCGAATAAGCGTTCGCAACTCGACACAACGCCCGATATCTTCGCGATTAAGAAGTAGCATGGCTTATCCTTTTTCCATCAAGACTTTCGAAGGTACCAGCCATCCTCGAGCCGGCAGCACTCATGCTTGAGTGCCTCCATCCACCGGCATCGCAATACCAGTGACAAACGACGCATCATGGGAGCTCAGCCAGTAAACTGCGTTGGCCACTTCCTCTGCCTCGCAAATACGATTCAGAGGGTGCGAGCTGCCCATCGCTTCCAGACCATCCCCCAGAATGCCTTCCGATAATGGAGTGCGGACAAATGCGGGACATACAGCGTTTATACGAATACCAAAAGGCGCATACTCCCGGGCAACTGCCCGGGTCATACCCACGACTCCATGCTTGCTCGCGGAGTAAACTGAACCACCGGTGACACTTGCCCGAATCCCGGCCAGTGACGCCACATTGACGATACTGCCCGAGCCCACCGACCGCATTACAGGTAATACAGCCTTCATGCACTGCCAAGGCACCTTTACATTGGTTGCCATAACCTCATCAAACACCGCGTCGCAGTAATCCTCAGTCAACGTAAAGGGCGTGCCTTCGATACCTATGCTATTGATCAGGCAATTAACTGGCGAATGATCCATGGCGATCTGCTGAAAAAACTCAGCGAGTGCGCGCGAATCACGTAGGTCGACGGCGTATCCGTGAGCTTGTCCTCCGGCCTCCCGAATGCGCTCGCAGAGCTCCCGGTTCCGCATTTCCCGGCGCCCACAGAAAACGACCTCATACCCTTCCCTGATAAAGCGCCAGGCGCAGGCCTCGCCAATACCCGAATTTCCACCGGTAACCACCGCCAGCTTTGTCATGGCATCGTTCCATTGTGTTTCTGTGACTGAAAGACCGTTGAAGACAGTCGCCTAGCCGACGGGATAGTCCTGGGAATACCCCTGCTTGGGAACGAGAAAGGTGCGCAAGTAAGTGATCACGGGGGTGCCTTCCTGCTTACGACCAATTACCCTGATGGTGACAATGCCCTGACCCGGACGCGATCGGGATTCACGCTTGGAGACCACCTCGCTCTCGGCGTACAAGGTGTCGCCGACATAGACTGGATTTGGCAGTCGAATTTCGTCCCAGCCAAGGTTTGCGATCGCCCGGGCACTCATTGTCGCTACCGTCATGCCGCTGATAATCGACAAGGTCACCGAACTGTTGACCAGTAACTTCTCGAATTCGGTGCGCTGGGCATAAGCAACGTCGATATGTGCAGGATGATTGTTCATGTTCATTAATGACTGCCAGATGTTGTCCAGTTCAGTCACGGTTCGTCCGGGACGGTGTTCGAACACATCCCCCACCACAAACTCTTCATAATGCAGGCCATAAGACTCACGGTAGCGATTTGCACCGATCCGTACATGGGCCGAAATCATCGGTTCCATCACTTTCTCCTCAAAGACCCAGTTCCTGGGCGCGCTGGATAAGTTTCCGGGCTTGCTTCACAAACGGCGGCCCTACCATGAGGTTTTTTAACCGGGTAATTTTTTCACCACTGTTTTCCGCAGCCTGCACAACTGCCAAAGCATGTTCGTACTCAGCGATGGAAGGAGTGAACACATCATTGATGATGGATATCTGCCTTGGGTGAATGGAGGTCTTGCCACTGAATCCCAATTCCCGGGTTTCCTGGCATTCCTTCAGCAGCCCCGCCTCATCGTCGAGATTGAAGTAAGCGGTGTCGAACGCAGGTATACCCGCCGCGCTTGCAGCAGCGACGATGCTCCCACGTGCATGCAGGATGTTGCTCCAGCCCCCGATCTGCACCCCCAAGCTGGCCGCATAGTCGGCGGAACCAAAGATCAGTCCGTCGGCACTGGATGCTATGGCGTAAATATCCCGCAAACAGGCCGGCGTTTCGACGGTGACCAGGATTTTCGGACTTTCTCCATTGCGATTTAAGTTGGCGCGCACCACCTCTATTTCGGCCGCCGCCTCGGTCATTGCCATGACTATGAACTCTGGCCGCTGTTCAAGTGATTGCACCAACAACAGATCGAGCAACCCTTGATTATCACGCAGAGGATTGATACGCAGTGCTGTACGCTGCGTAACAGGGTAACGATAGAATTGTTCAACACATAATCGGGCTTCGGATTTATCAGGGAACGGAACCCCGTCCTCCAGATCAATCACCATGACATCCGTCAGGGCACTCTTGGCGTACTGCTCAGTGTGCAAGGCGGAGCAATACAGCAAACTTCTTGGTGTGGGATTGGTCATCGTAACTTCTCAACGCTGGACAGGTTTCAGGTTCAGGCGCGCCTCTTCGACCGCTGCCTGTACAGCGGAGCAGAAGCTACGGACATCTTCCTGGGACATGTCTGCACGCATCATCACGCGCAAACCGGATTTGTTCCTGGCCACGATGGGGAAGAATACGGCTGAAGTGTAATAACCGCGCTTGAAGACACCCTCGGAAACGCTGATTGCCATATCTGGACTGTCCAACGGAATAACTCGTATTGGTAGACACGACCCCGCGTGCTCTGTCGCAAACAAGCTATCGAACAGACGAATATTGGCACTAAGCTTCTGCTGCAAAACGTCAAGCTCACTGGTCTTGTGAATATCCAGGGAAGCCATCGCAGCGCCTATAGCGGCGGGATTTACATATTGTGAATAGGACATTGGCCCGCCAAACCGACGGAAAATTTCCTGACAGTTAGCCTTCTCCGACATGAATATGCCGCCACCATTGGCGCCAAATGCTTTAGCCAATGAATAAACCAGTAGGGTCCGAGGATTGAGCTCAGGCATAAACGTACGAATATAGCCCTCGCCCCGCTCACCATAGGCACTTAATGAATGAGAATCATCGAAGTACAGAAACAACCCATACTTGTCCTGCAAAGCCAACAGTCGTTCAATGGGCGCACTCCCTCCCATACTGTAAGCACCGTCAGCAACATACGCGACCAAAGCATGACGCTTGCACATATCCTCGATAAAATCGACATCATTGTGATCGCACGTGACAACCTGCGTTTCATCACCACAGATAGCCTTGACCTGATTCAATGCAAAATGGGCATGCTTATCAAAGATCAAAACCGGGCGTTGGCCTTCGGTAAACATACCGGCTGCAAGCAGAGGCAGAGACGCGACAATGCCCGCGCTACAGGAAGTCGCTGTAAATGCTCGACAATCGAAATGTGCGGATAAGGCGTCTTCAAGCTCGTCGAGCTCTTTCAATCTTATTCTGATACGCGAGGTGGGCAAATTCACGGTACCGCAACTCAAGACATAATCTGCGGCACGTCGCGCCAGGCGCTCATCGACCTCAAGCCCCAAATATGAGCAAGAGCACATATTCATGAACTCATGACCGTTCTGGTCTTGCATACGCCCAAGCCGGGTATGTTCGATACTCAAATCGGTAAGCCCTGAATCTTGTGCAAGTGCCCAAGAAGGATTACCGATGTCGACGGATCTGGCAGTATTAATATATTTGTTTTTTTGCTCTGACATACACGACCTCCATCATTCATGACGCAAGAAGAGCCCCAGCAGCGTTGCACATTCATTTTTTTACGGCAACTAAGAAAAGTCGTTAATTTACGAATGAAAGTTCCGTAGGAATTTTCGCCAACACCAAGACGCCATTTAAACACCGCACCACAAGAGATATATACGCCGTACAACCCTGATGAGAAATCACACCCAGCGCCGGCCCGAAATATAATGTAACGAAGCAAGTTAATTTTGTTTGACTTCACGCCAGAAAAATTTAGACACCTCTCTATATTCAAGCGTTACGCCCACGTTCTTACAATCGAGCACTAAACGAAGGCTCAATCATGGAAGGAAGATGGAAAGGTAAGCGAGTTCTAATAACAGGAGCATCGGCAGGCATTGAAAGAGCGATAGCCGAAGCGTTCATTGCGCAAGGGGCCGATGTCTTCATTACCGCCCGCACGAATGAAGCCGGCGAGCGCGCGGTTACTGCATTAGCCGAGCGTCTTGAACAGCGGGCCAGTTTCATGCTGATGGATGCCGCAAGCTGTACCGTAGATGTACTCTTCGAGACAGCGCACGCGGACCTCGAACCGATAGATATACTTGTCAATAATCCCGCATTTATAACCAGCACTCCGTTCCTGGAGCTGAGCGGAGAGGAGTACGAACGAACCCTTGCGGTCAACCTCCGCTTTCCCTTCTTTGCAACTCAACGCTTTGCAACAGATTGCATAGCGCGTAAATAGAGCGGCAGCATCATTAACATTTCATCTGTCAGTGCCCTCAAGGTGGTCAGCCGAATGTCAGCTTATCAAGGCAGCAAGGCAGCAAGGCAGCACTGTCGATGCTTACACGAAACTGTGCGCTGGAGCTTGCACCCTATGGCATCAGGGGCAACACCATTTCACCTGGGCTGACCGTCACCAACGGCAACGCCAACCAGTGGCCGGATGCTCCAGAGGTATGACAGGTGCGGCCATCCTCCTGGCATCTGATGAATCATCATGGATGACCGGTGCCGATTTGGTCATTGATGGCGGGCACAGCTGTGTTTAGAGCGTCGGAGCCGGCTTGTCGGATCGCCGCACCGAAGCGAAGCGTCCGTTCATTCACAGCATGGCTTTCGGGCCTCTTCGCTGGCAAGCCAGCTCCAAGGTCTGCGTTGCAGCCTCGATCCCGCGGGAAAGACATTGATCCAGAGCAGTTTCTTTCGCTGAAAATCAAGGTAAAACAGCCCTGCCCGCTACTTGCAGCAATGCGCATCAAAGACAACTTCCCACTCACCCATACACCAAACAGTTTAAAAACCATCCCAAACAATATTGATTATCATTTAGCTCGAAAAATGTTCGTTACATTCCTTACAAAACATAATTAACAAAACCCCGGCTAATGCCCGTACCGCACGGGCTGCAGGGCCTCGCAGGTGCGCTATGTCCTTATTCCTATAAATAATTTCGCTATAGGAATTTTACTTGCACGGTGTTTAGCCATAAAATCACCGCGATTGATTGCGCTGCGACATATCGTCACTGCTTTATTTCTTTATCAAGCTCAGAGACCCTTGCTCTCTGTTAAGGATTACCAGCATGCCCGAAGCGACAGGACTCATGGCCCACAACTGGGGCTTTGCCATTTTCCTTCTGGGTGTCGGCGGCCTTTGTGCCTTCATGCTCGGCGTCTCCAGCCTCCTCGGGTCAAAAGCCTGGGGCCGCAGCAAAAACGAACCGTTCGAGTCCGGCATGCTACCTACAGGTGGCGCCCGCTTGCGGCTCTCAGCCAAATTCTATCTGGTCGCGATGTTGTTCGTGATCTTCGATATCGAAGCCCTCTTTCTCTTTGCATGGTCTGTGTCCGTCCGCGAAAGCGGCTGGACCGGATTCGTCGAAGCTCTCGTTTTCATAGCAATTCTGTTGGCAGGTCTTGTCTACCTATTTCGAGTGGGCGCCCTTGACTGGGCTCCGGAAGCTCGTCGTAAGCGGCAGGCGAAGCTGAAACAATGAGGCTTTGGCAATGCAATACAATCTCACCAGGATCGACCCGGATGCTCCTAACGAGCAGTACCCGATCGGCGAGCGGGAAACCGTTTCCGATCCGTTAGAAGATCAAGTCCACAAAAACATCTACATGGGCAAGCTCGAAGACGTGCTGAACGGCGCGGTCAACTGGGGACGTAAGAACTCCCTGTGGCCGTACAACTTCGGCCTTTCGTGCTGCTACGTGGAAATGACCACTGCCTTCACGGCGCCCCACGACATCGCGCGCTTTGGCGCCGAGGTTATCCGGGCATCGCCGCGCCAGGCGGATTTCATGGTTATCGCCGGTACCTGCTTCATCAAGATGGCGCCGATCATTCAGCGTCTCTACGAGCAAATGCTCGAGCCGAAGTGGGTAATCTCCATGGGCTCGTGCGCCAACTCCGGTGGCATGTACGACATCTACTCCGTGGTTCAGGGAGTGGACAAGTTCCTGCCCGTGGACGTCTACGTGCCTGGCTGCCCGCCCCGCCCTGAAGCTTTCCTGCAAGGCCTGATGCTGCTGCAGGAGTCGATTGGCCAAGAGCGTCGCCCGCTTTCCTGGGTCGTCGGCGATCAAGGCGTGTACCGCGCCGAGATGCCTTCGCAAAAGGAACAGCGCCGCGAACAGCGAATCGCAGTCACCAACCTGCGCAGCCCCGACGAAGTCTGATCCAGATCTGTTCCTGCAAAGAAACCGAAAACTGGCTTCATTCTTTACGTTGACCGAAAGCGATAAATAACCATGACTACAGGCAGTGCTCTGTACATCCCGCCTTACAAGGCAGACGACCAGGATGTGGTCGTCGAACTGAACAACCGTTTTGGCCCTGAGGCATTCACTGCCCAGCCTACCCGCACCGGCATGCCGGTGCTTTGGGTTGCCCGTGCCAAACTCGTCGAAGTCCTGACCTTCCTGCGCAACCTGCCCAAGCCGTACGTCATGCTCTATGACCTGCATGGCGTGGACGAGCGTCTGCGCACCAAGCGTCAAGGGCTGCCTGGCGGCGTCGACTTCACCGTGTTCTACCACCTGATGTCGATCGAACGTAATAGTGACGTAATGATCAAGGTCGCCTTGTCCGAGAGCGACCTCAGCGTGCCGTCCGTCACCAGCATCTGGCCCAACGCCAACTGGTACGAACGTGAAGTCTGGGACATGTACGGCATCGACTTCAAAGGTCACCCGCACCTGTCGCGCATCATGATGCCGCCGACCTGGGAAGGTCACCCGCTGCGCAAGGACTTCCCGGCCCGTGCCACCGAGTTCGACCCGTTCAGCCTGACCCTGGCCAAGCAACAGCTTGAGGAAGAAGCCGCGCGCTTCAAGCCTGAAGACTGGGGCATGAAACGTTCCGGGGCGAATGAGGACTACATGTTCCTCAACCTGGGTCCCAACCACCCTTCGGCTCACGGTGCGTTCCGCATCATCCTGCAGCTGGACGGCGAAGAGATCGTCGACTGCGTACCGGACATCGGCTACCACCACCGTGGTGCCGAGAAAATGGCCGAGCGTCAGTCCTGGCACAGCTTCATCCCGTACACCGACCGTATCGACTACCTCGGCGGCGTGATGAACAACCTGCCGTACGTGCTCTCGGTCGAGAAGCTGGCCGGCATCAAGGTGCCCGAGAAGGTCGACGTCATCCGCATCATGATGGCCGAGTTCTTCCGGATCACCAGCCACCTGCTGTTCCTGGGTACCTACATCCAGGACGTCGGCGCCATGACCCCGGTGTTCTTCACCTTCACCGACCGCCAGAAGGCGTACACGGTGATCGAAGCCATTACCGGCTTTCGCCTGCACCCGGCCTGGTACCGCATCGGCGGTGTCGCCCACGACCTGCCACGCGGCTGGGAAAAACTGGTCAAGGACTTCGTTGAATGGCTGCCAAAGCGCCTCGACGAGTACACCAAGGCCGCCCTGCAGAACAGCATCCTCAAGGGGCGGACCATTGGCGTCGCTGCCTACAACACCAAAGAGGCCCTGGAATGGGGCGTCACCGGTGCCGGCCTGCGTTCCACCGGTTGCGATTTCGACCTGCGCAAGGCGCGCCCGTACTCGGGCTACGAGAACTTCGAGTTCGAAGTCCCGCTGGCAGCCAATGGCGATGCCTACGACCGCTGCATGGTGCGCGTCGAAGAAATGCGCCAGAGCATCAAGATCATCGACCAGTGCATGCGCAACATGCCGGAAGGCCCGTACAAGGCGGATCACCCGCTGACCACGCCGCCGCCTAAAGAGCGCACGCTGCAGCACATCGAGACCCTGATCACGCACTTCCTGCAAGTTTCGTGGGGCCCGGTGATGCCGGCCAACGAATCCTTCCAGATGATCGAAGCGACCAAGGGCATCAACAGTTACTACCTGACGAGCGACGGCGGCACCATGAGCTACCGCACCCGGATTCGTACTCCAAGCTTCCCGCACCTGCAGCAGATCCCTTCGGTGATCAAAGGCAGCATGGTCGCGGACTTGATTGCGTACCTGGGTAGTATCGACTTCGTTATGGCCGACGTGGACCGCTAAGCATGAACAGCACGCTTATCCAGACAGACCGTTTCACCTTGAGTGAAACCGAGCGCTCGGCCATCGAGCACGAGTTGCATCACTACGAAGACCCGCGCGCGGCGTCGATCGAAGCCCTGAAGATCGTCCAGAAGGAACGTGGCTGGGTGCCCGATGGCGCCCTGTACGCCATCGGCGAGATCCTCGGCATCCCGGCCAGCGACGTTGAAGGCGTGGCGACGTTCTACAGCCAGATCTTCCGCCAGCCAGTGGGCCGCCACATCATTCGCGTCTGCGACAGCATGGTCTGCTACATCGGCGGCCATGAGTCGGTGGTCAGCGAAATCCAGAGCAAACTGGGGATCGGCCTCGGCCAGACCACTGCCGACGGTCGTTTCACCCTGCTGCCTGTCTGCTGCCTTGGCAACTGCGACAAGGCGCCGGCGTTGATGATCGACGACGACACTTTCGGTGACGTACAGCCTGCTGGCGTTGCCAAACTGTTGGAGGGCTACGTATGACCCTGACTTCCTTCGGCCCGGCCAACCGCATCAAGCGCTCGGCAGAGACCCATCCGCTGACCTGGCGCCTGCGTGACGACGGCGAGGCCGTATGGCTCGACGAGTACCAGGCCAAGAACGGTTACGCCGCGGCACGCAAGGCCTTCGCCGACATGGCCCAGGACGACATCGTCCAGACCGTGAAAGACGCCGGCCTCAAGGGTCGCGGTGGCGCGGGCTTCCCCACGGGTGTGAAGTGGGGCCTGATGCCCAAAGACGAATCCATCAACATCCGCTACCTGCTGTGCAACGCGGATGAAATGGAGCCCAACACCTGGAAAGACCGCATGCTGATGGAGCAACTGCCCCATCTGCTGATCGAAGGCATGCTGATCAGCGCCCGCGCGCTGAAAACCTACCGTGGCTACATCTTCCTGCGTGGCGAATACACCACCGCCGCCAAGCACCTCAACCGTGCCGTGGAAGAAGCCAAGGCCGCTGGCCTGCTGGGTAAAAACATCCTCGGCTCAGGCTTCGACTTCGAGCTGTTCGTGCACACCGGCGCCGGGCGTTACATCTGCGGTGAAGAAACCGCACTGATCAACTCCCTCGAAGGCCGTCGCGCCAACCCGCGCTCCAAGCCACCCTTCCCTGCCGCCGTAGGCGTGTGGGGCAAGCCGACCTGCGTGAACAACGTTGAAACCCTGTGCAACGTGCCGGCGATCATTGCCGACGGCGTGGACTGGTACAAATCGTTGGCCCGCGAAGGCAGCGAAGACATGGGCACCAAGCTCATGGGCTTCTCCGGCAAGGTCAAGAACCCGGGCCTGTGGGAGCTGCCATTCGGCGTTACCGGCCGCGAGCTGTTCGAAGACTACGCGGGCGGCATGCGCGATGGCTTCAAGCTCAAGGCCTGGCAGCCAGGCGGCGCCGGTACCGGTTTCTTGCTGCCGGAACACCTGGACGCACAAATGTACGCCGGCGGCATCGCCAAGGTGGGCACCCGTATGGGTACCGGCCTGGCCATGGCGGTGGACGACAGCGTCAACATGGTGTCCCTGCTGCGCAATATGGAACAGTTCTTCGCCCGTGAGTCGTGCGGTTTCTGCACCCCTTGCCGCGATGGCTTGCCATGGAGCGTCAAGCTGCTGATGGCCATCGAGAAAGGCGAAGGCCAACCCGGTGACATCGAGACCCTGCTGGGTCTGGTCGGCTTCCTCGGCCCAGGCAAGACCTTCTGTGCTCACGCACCGGGTGCCGTGGAGCCATTGGGCAGCGCAATCAAATACTTCCGTCCAGAGTTCGAAGCCGGCATCGCGCCTATCAGCGCCGCCGTCCCGCCCCTGGCAAGGCCGATCGTAGTCGGCGCGTAACGCTTAACAAGGCGAAGGGTCCGTGCCCTTCGCCTTCTCGTGTGATGACGCCGCCCGCGGCTGTTTTGACTCACGCGAATGACAAGATTCCATTAGCCACGCCCGCTGACACCGGGCCAACGAAGAACTTTGAACCATGGCCACTATCCACGTAGACGGCAAAGCGCTCGAAGTCGACGGGGCAGACAACCTGTTACAGGCATGTCTGTCGCTAGGCCTCGATATTCCTTACTTCTGCTGGCACCCCGCCCTTGGCAGCGTTGGCGCTTGCCGCCAGTGCGCGGTCAAGCAGTACACCGACGAGAACGACACCCGCGGTCGTATCGTCATGTCCTGCATGACCCCTGCCACTGATGGCACCTGGATCTCCATCGACGATGAAGAGTCCAAGGCCTTTCGCGCCAGCGTTGTTGAATGGCTGATGACCAACCACCCTCACGACTGCCCGGTCTGTGAGGAAGGCGGTCACTGCCACCTGCAAGACATGACGGTAATGACCGGCCACAACGAGCGCCGTTACCGCTTCACCAAGCGTACCCACCAGAACCAGCAACTGGGCCCGTTCATTTCCCACGAGATGAACCGCTGCATCGCCTGCTACCGCTGCGTGCGCTTCTATAAAGACTACGCCGGCGGCACCGACCTGGGCGTGTTCGGCGCCCACGACAACGTGTACTTCGGTCGCGTTGAAGACGGCACCCTGGAAAGCGAGTTCTCCGGCAACCTCACCGAGGTCTGCCCGACCGGTGTGTTCACCGACAAGACTCACTCCGAGCGCTACAACCGCAAGTGGGACATGCAGTTCTCGCCGAGCATCTGCCATGGCTGCTCCAGCGGTTGCAACATCTCCCCAGGTGAGCGCTACGGCGAACTGCGGCGCATCGAGAACCGTTTCAACGGCTCGGTGAACCAGTACTTCCTGTGCGACCGTGGCCGTTTCGGTTATGGCTACGTCAACCGCGAAGACCGCCCGCGTCAGCCACTGCTGGCCAATGGTGCCAAGCTGAGCCTCGACGAAGCGCTGGATAAAGCCGCCGACCTGCTGCGCGGTCGCAACATCGTCGGTATCGGTTCGCCGCGGGCCAGCCTCGAAAGCAACTACGCGTTGCGCGAGCTGGTCGGCGCCGAGCACTTCTACAGCGGTATCGAAGCCGCTGAGCTGGAGCGTATTCGCCTGGTCCTGCAAGTGCTGAACGACAGCCCACTGCCAGTGCCGAACATGCGTGACATCGAAGACCACGACGCGATCTTCGTCCTCGGTGAAGACCTGACCCAGACCGCCGCCCGCATGGCGCTGTCCCTGCGTCAATCGGTCAAGGGCAAGGCTGAAGACATGGCCGACGCCATGCGCGTCCAGCCTTGGCTCGACGCCGCCGTGAAGAACATCGGCCAGCACGCGCTGAACCCGCTGTTCATCGCCAGCATCGCTGAGACCAAGCTCGACGACATCGCCGAAGAGTGCGTACACGCCGCGCCCGACGACCTGGCCCGCATCGGTTTCGCCGTGGCTCACGCCCTCGACGCCAGCGCTCCAGCCGTTGAAGGCCTGGACAGCGAAGCCCTCGAACTGGCCAAGCGCATCGCCGACGCCTTGCTCGCGGCCAAGCGCCCATTGATCATTGCCGGCACCTCGTTGGGTTCCAAGGCGCTGATCGAAGCTGCCGCGAACATCGCCAAGGCGCTGAAGCTGCGCGAGAAGAACGGCTCCATCAGCCTGATCGTGCCAGAGGCCAACAGCCTCGGCCTGGCCATGCTCGGTGGCGAATCGGTCGATGCAGCCCTGCAAGCAGTCATCGACGGCCAGGCCGACGCCATCGTCGTGCTGGAAAACGACCTGTACACCCGCACCACCAAGGCCAAGGTCGATGCAGCCCTGAGCGCCGCGAAAGTAGTGATCGTCGCTGACCATCAGAAGACCGCCACCAGTGATCGCGCGCACCTGGTCCTGCCAGCTGCCAGCTTCGCCGAAGGCGATGGCACCCTGGTCAGCCAGGAAGGTCGCGCCCAGCGCTTCTTCCAGGTGTTCGATCCGAAGTACATGGACGCCAGCATCCTGGTCCACGAAGGCTGGCGCTGGCTGCACGCCCTGCGCGCCACCCTGCTGAACCAGCCAATCGACTGGACCCAGCTCGACCACGTGACCGCTGCCGTCGCTTCCAGCACGCCGCAACTGGCACGCATCGTCGATGCCGCCCCGTCCGCCGCGTTCCGCATCAAGGGCATGAAACTCGCCCGTGAGCCGCTGCGTTACTCCGGCCGGACCGCCATGCGCGCCGACATCAGCGTGCACGAGCCGCGCACCCCGCAAGACAACGACACCGCGTTCGCCTTCTCCATGGAAGGTTACTCGGGTTCGGTCGAGCCGCGTCAGCAAGTGCCATTCGCCTGGTCCCCGGGCTGGAACTCGCCGCAAGCCTGGAACAAGTTCCAGGACGAAGTCGGTGGTCACATCCGCGCTGGCGACCCAGGCACCCGCCTGATCGAAAGCACAGGTGATGCGCTGAACTGGTTCGCCAATGTGCCTCGCGCCTTCAACCCGGCCCAGGGTACCTGGCAGGTCGTGCCGTTCTTCCACCTGCTCGGCAGCGAAGAGAACTCTTCCAAGGCCGCTCCGGTACAAGAACGCATTCCCGCGGCCTACGTGGCGCTGGCCAAGTCCGAAGCCGATCGCCTGGGGGTTAACGATGGCGCCCTGCTGAGCCTGAACGTGGCCGGCCAGACCCTGCGTCTGCCACTGCGCATCAATGAGCAGCTGGGTGCTGGCCTGGTGGCCTTGCCTGCCGGCCTGGCTGGCATTCCACCAGCGATCGCAGGCTTTTCCGTTGACGGTCTGCAGGAGGCAGCGCAATGACCTGGTTCACCCCTGAAGTGATCGACACCATCATCGCGGTCGTCAAGGCCCTGGTGGTGATGCTGGCCGTGGTGGTTGCAGGTGCCCTGCTCAGCTTCGTCGAACGTCGCCTACTGGGCTGGTGGCAGGACCGTTATGGTCCGAACCGCGTTGGCCCGTTCGGCATGTTCCAGATCGCCGCCGACATGCTCAAGATGTTCTTCAAGGAAGACTGGACCCCGCCGTTTGCCGACAAGGTGATTTTCACCCTGGCACCGGTCGTGGCCATGAGCGCCTTGCTGATCGCCTTCGCGATCATCCCGATCACCCCGACCTGGGGTGTGGCGGACCTGAACATCGGCCTGCTGTTCTTCTTCGCCATGGCCGGCCTTTCGGTCTACGCGGTGCTGTTCGCCGGCTGGTCGAGCAACAACAAGTTCGCCCTGCTGGGTGCCTTGCGTGCCTCGGCCCAGACCGTGTCCTACGAAGTGTTCATGGGCCTTGCGCTCATGGGCATCGTGGTTCAGGTCGGCTCGTTCAACATGCGTGACATCGTCGAGTACCAGGCGCAGAACCTGTGGTTCATCATTCCGCAGTTCTTCGGTTTCTGTACCTTCTTCGTTGCTGGCGTCGCCGTGACTCACCGTCACCCGTTCGACCAGCCGGAAGCAGAACAGGAACTGGCCGACGGTTACCACATCGAATATGCCGGCATGAAGTGGGGCATGTTCTTCGTCGGCGAGTACATCGGCATCATCCTGATCTCGGCGCTGCTGGTCACCCTGTTCTTCGGTGGCTGGCACGGTCCGTTCGGCATCCTGCCGCAACTGGCTTTCTTCTGGTTCGCATTGAAGACCGCGTTCTTCATCATGCTGTTCATCCTGTTGCGCGCTTCGATTCCGCGCCCGCGTTATGACCAAGTGATGGATTTCAGCTGGAAATTCTGCCTGCCGCTGACCCTGATCAATTTGCTGGTGACCGCTGCGGTTGTGTTGTTGAACACGCCTGCGGGCGCGGTTCAGTGAGGATTTGACCCATGTTCAAATATATTGGCGACATCGTTAAGGGTACTGGTACCCAGTTGCGCAGCCTGATCATGGTTTTCGGCCATGGCTTTCGCAAGCGCGACACCCTGCAATACCCGGAAGAGGCGGTGTACCTGCCGCCTCGCTACCGTGGCCGTATCGTCCTGACCCGCGACCCCGATGGTGAAGAGCGTTGTGTAGCCTGCAACCTGTGCGCCGTGGCCTGCCCGGTCGGCTGCATCTCGCTGCAGAAAGCTGAAACCGAAGACGGTCGCTGGTACCCGGACTTCTTCCGTATCAACTTCTCGCGCTGCATTTTCTGCGGCCTGTGCGAAGAAGCCTGCCCGACCACCGCGATCCAGCTCACGCCGGATTTCGAAATGGCCGAGTTCAAGCGTCAGGACCTGGTTTACGAGAAAGAAGATCTGCTGATCTCCGGTCCCGGTAAAAACCCTGACTACAACTTCTATCGTGTTGCAGGTATGGCCATTGCCGGTAAGCCAAAAGGCTCCGCGCAAAATGAAGCCGAGCCGATCAACGTGAAGAGCTTGCTGCCTTAAGGAAGAAAGATGGAATTCGCTTTCTATTTCGCATCGGGTATCGCGGTGGTGTCCACGCTTCGTGTGATCACCAACACCAACCCTGTGCACGCCCTGCTCTACCTGATTATTTCGCTGATCGCCGTGGCGATGACCTTCTTCAGCCTCGGTGCGCCATTTGCCGGGGTCCTGGAAGTGATTGCCTACGCCGGCGCCATCATGGTGCTGTTCGTGTTCGTGGTGATGATGCTGAACCTGGGCCCGGCCGCGGTTCAGCAGGAACGTGTCTGGCTCAAGCCCGGTATCTGGCTGGGCCCGGTCGTGCTCGCTGCGCTGCTGTTGGCTGAACTGCTGTACGTACTGTTCAGCCACTCCAGCGGCGCTGCCATTGGTCTTACCACCGTGGACGCCAAGGCCGTGGGCATCAGCCTGTTCGGTCCTTACCTGCTGGTGGTCGAACTCGCCTCGATGCTGCTGCTCGCTGCAGCCGTCACGGCGTTCCATTTGGGCCGCAACGAGGCGAAGGAGTAATTCATGCCTGCTATCCCTTTAGAGCATGGACTGGCTGTCGCCGGCATCCTGTTCTGCCTCGGCCTGGTCGGCCTGATGGTCCGCCGCAACATTCTTTTCGTGTTGATGAGCCTGGAAGTGATGATGAACGCCGCTGCCCTGGCATTCATCGTTGCCGGTGCACGTTGGGGCCAGCCGGATGGACAAGTCATGTTCATCCTGGTGATCAGCCTGGCAGCCGCCGAGGCCAGTATTGGCCTGGCGATCCTGCTGCAACTGTATCGCCGCTTCCACACGCTCGATATCGACGCTGCCAGTGAGATGCGCGGATGAACCTACTCTTCCTGACTTTCGTATTCCCCCTGATCGGGTTCCTGCTGCTGTCGTTCTCCCGCGGACGCATCTCGGAAAACCTCGCGGCGCTGATCGGTGTCGGCTCCATCGGCCTCTCGGCGATCGTCACTGCCTACGTGATCTGGCAGTTCAACGTCGCACCGCCTGAAGGCGGCCACTACACCCAGGTGTTGTGGCAGTGGATGGCGGTGGATGGTTTCACCCCCAACTTCGCCCTGTACCTGGATGGCCTGTCGGTCACCATGCTTGGCGTAGTCGTGGGCGTGGGCTTCCTGATCCACCTGTTCGCGTCCTGGTACATGCGCGGTGAAGCCGGCTACTCGCGCTTCTTCGCCTACACCAACCTGTTTATCGCCAGCATGCTGTTCCTGGTGCTGGGCGATAACCTGCTGTTCCTGTACTTCGGCTGGGAAGGCGTGGGCCTGTGCTCCTACCTGTTGATCGGTTTCTACTACAGCAACCGCAACAACGGTAACGCAGCACTCAAGGCGTTCATCGTCACCCGTATCGGCGACGTGTTCATGGCCATCGGCCTGTTCATCCTGTTCCAACAGGTGGGCACGCTGAACATCCAGGAACTGCTGGTGCTGGCACCGCAGAAATTCCAGGCTGGCGACTTCTGGATCGTGTTGGCAACCCTGATGCTGCTGGGTGGCGCGGTCGGTAAATCGGCTCAGCTGCCACTGCAAACCTGGTTGGCGGACGCAATGGCCGGCCCAACCCCGGTTTCGGCACTGATCCACGCCGCGACCATGGTGACCGCCGGTGTCTACCTGATTGCCCGTACCCACGGCCTGTTTGCCCTGGCACCGGACATCCTGCAACTGGTCGGCATCGTCGGCGGTGTGACCCTGGTGCTGGCGGGTTTCGCCGCCCTGGTCCAGACCGACATCAAGCGTATCCTCGCCTACTCGACCATGAGCCAGATCGGCTACATGTTCCTGGCCCTGGGCGTCGGTGCCTGGGATGGCGCGATCTTCCACCTGATGACCCACGCCTTCTTCAAGGCGCTGCTGTTCCTCGCATCCGGTGCGGTGATCGTGGCCTGCCACCACGAGCAGAACATCTTCAAGATGGGCGGCCTGTGGAAAAAGCTGCCACTGGCGTACGCCAGCTTCATCGTTGGCGGCGCGGCCCTCGCGGCCCTGCCACTGGTTACCGCAGGTTTCTACTCGAAAGACGAAATCCTCTGGGAAGCCTTTGCCAGCGGCAACCACGCCCTGCTGTACGCAGGCCTGGTGGGTGCATTCATGACCTCGCTGTACACCTTCCGCCTGATCTTCATCGCGTTCCACGGTGAAGCGAAGACCGAAGCCCACGCCGGCCACGGCATTGCCCACTGGCTGCCACTGTCGGTGCTGATCGTACTGTCGACCGCCATTGGCGCGATGATCGTGCCGCCGCTGCACGGTGTGCTGCCGCAAAGCGTCGGGCATGCCGGTGGCGAAGCCAAGCACAGCCTGGAAATCGCCTCGGGCGCCATCGCCCTGTCCGGTATCCTGCTGGCCGCCCTGCTGTTCCTGGGCAAGCGTCGGTTTGTCACGGCCATCGCCAACAGCGGCATCGGCCGTCTGCTCTCGGCCTGGTGGTTCGCCGCCTGGGGCTTCGACTGGATCTACGACAAGCTGTTCGTCAAGCCGTACCTGGCGATCAGCCATCTGCTGCGCAAAGACCCGTTCGACCAAACCATCGGTTTGATCCCGCGTCTGGCCAAAGGGGGTCACAACTCCCTGAGCCGCACCGAGACGGGTCAACTGCGTTGGTACGCCGCCTCGATGGCTGCTGGTGCCGTGCTGGTAATCGGCGCCATCGTGCTGGTAGCGGTCTGATATGAACCTTGCGAATTTGCGAAAGGAAACGAGCCCGTCATGATTCTGCCTTGGCTAATCCTGATCCCCTTCATCGGCGGCCTGCTGTGCTGGATGGGTGAGCGCTTCGGCGCCACCCTCCCTCGCTGGATTGCGCTGTTGACCATGACCCTGGAACTCGCCCTCGGCCTCTGGCTGTGGGCCCATGGTGACTATTCATTTGCTCCGGCACCTGGTGCCGATCCGACCTGGGCGCTTGAGTTCAAGCACGTCTGGATCGAGCGTTTTGGCATCAACGTGCACCTGGCCCTCGACGGCCTGTCACTGTTGATGATCCTGCTGACCGGCCTGCTGGGTATCCTCTCGGTACTCTGCTCCTGGAAAGAGATTCAACGTCACGTGGGTTTCTTCCACCTGAACCTGATGTGGATCCTGGGCGGCGTTGTCGGCGTGTTCCTCGCCCTCGACCTGTTCATGTTCTTCTTCTTCTGGGAAATGATGCTGGTGCCGATGTACTTCCTCATCGCGCTCTGGGGTCACAGTTCTTCGGACGGCAAGAAAACCCGGATCTACGCGGCGACCAAGTTCTTCATCTTCACTCAGGCTTCCGGCCTGATCATGCTGGTGGCGATCCTCGGTCTGGTCCTGGTCAACTTCAACAGCACGGGCGTGATTACGTTCAACTACGCCGACCTGCTGAAAACCAAGATGTCGATGACCACCGAGTACATCCTGATGCTCGGCTTCTTCATCGCCTTCGCGGTCAAGCTGCCCGTGGTGCCGTTCCACTCCTGGCTGCCTGACGCTCACGCCCAGGCACCGACCGCAGGTTCCGTCGACCTCGCCGGTATCTTGCTGAAAACCGCGGCCTACGGCCTGCTGCGTTTCGCCCTGCCGCTGTTCCCGAACGCCTCGGCCGAGTTCGCGCCGTTCGCCATGGCCCTGGGCCTGGTCGGGATCTTCTACGGTGCGTTCCTGGCATTTGCCCAGACCGACATCAAGCGCCTGATCGCGTTCTCCAGCGTTTCGCACATGGGCTTCGTGCTGATCGGTATCTACTCCGGCAGCCAGTTGGCCCTGCAAGGCGCGGTGATCCAGATGCTTGCCCACGGCCTGTCCGCGGCGGCACTGTTTATCCTCAGCGGCCAGTTGTACGAGCGTACCCACACCCGCGACATGCGTGAAATGGGTGGACTGTGGTCGAAGATCGCCTACCTGCCGGCCATCAGCCTGTTCTTCGCAGCCGCCTCCCTGGGCCTGCCGGGTACCGGCAACTTCGTCGGTGAGTTCCTGATCCTGATCGGCACCTTCGCCAGTGCCCCATGGATCACCGCGATTGCCACCTCCGGCCTGGTGTTCGGTTCGGTCTACTCGCTGATCATGATCCACCGTGCCTACTTCGGCCCGTCCAAGTCGGACGCGGTGCTGCACGGTATGGATGCTCGCGAACTGATCATGGTGCTCGGCCTTGCGGTACTGCTGATCTACCTCGGCGTCTACCCGCAACCGTTCCTCGATACCTCTGCTGCGACGATGCATGGTGTGCAGCAATGGCTCGGTACCGCCTTCACTCAACTCGCTTCGGCCCGGTAAGAGCGCTATGGAATTCACGATTCAACACTTTATCGCGCTAGCGCCACTGTTGATCACCAGCCTCACCGTGATTGTGGTGATGCTGGCTATCGCATGGCGCCGCAACCACTCACAGACGTTCCTGCTCTCGGTGGCGGGTCTTAACCTGGCCTTGCTGTCTATCCTGCCGGCACTCAAGGTCGCGCCGCTGGTCGTCACCCCGCTGATGCTGGTCGACAACTTCGCGCTGCTGTACATCGCACTGATCCTCGTGGCGACCCTGGCCTGCGTCACCCTCGCCCACGCCTACCTCGGCGAAGGCGGCACTGGCTACCCGGGCAACCGCGAAGAGCTGTACCTGCTGATCCTGCTGGCTGCGGCCGGCGGTATCGTGCTGGTCAGCGCGCAACACCTGGCCGGCTTGTTCATCGGCCTGGAGCTGCTCTCGGTACCGGTCTACGGTCTGGTGGCGTATGCCTTCTTCAACAAGCGCTCGCTGGAAGCCGGCATCAAGTACATGGTGCTGTCGGCCGCCGGTTCCGCGTTCCTGTTGTTCGGCATGGCGCTGCTCTATGCCGATGCTGGCAGCCTGAGCTTCAGCGGTATCGGTCACGCCCTGGCCGCCAGCGGCGCAGCCAGCCCGCTGGCGCAATTGGGCATGGCGATGATGCTGGTGGGCCTGGCGTTCAAATTGTCCCTGGTGCCTTTCCACTTGTGGACGCCGGACGTGTACGAAGGTGCTCCGGCCCCTGTCGCCGCGTTCCTGGCGACTGCCTCGAAAGTTGCAGTGTTTGCGGTCATGGTGCGTCTGTTCCAGATCTCCCCAGCCGCCAACACCGCCGTGCTGAGCAACGTCCTGACCGTGATCGCGATTGCCTCGATCCTGTTCGGTAACCTGTTGGCACTGACCCAGAGCAACCTCAAGCGTCTGCTGGGTTACTCCTCCATTGCCCACTTCGGCTACCTGCTGATCGCCCTGGTGGCGAGCAAGGGCCTGGCCCTGGAAGCTATCGGCGTGTACCTGGTCACCTACGTGATCACCAGCCTCGGCGCGTTCGGCGTGATCACCCTGATGTCCTCGCCGTACAAAGGCCGTGACGCCGACGCCCTGTACGAGTATCGCGGCCTGTTCTGGCGCCGTCCGTACCTGACCGCCGTGCTGACCGTGATGATGCTGTCCCTGGCCGGCATCCCGCTGACCGCAGGCTTCATCGGCAAGTTCTACATCATTGCCACGGGTGTCGAAGCGCACCAATGGTGGCTGGTCGGCTCGCTGGTGCTGGGTAGCGCCATCGGCGTGTTCTACTACCTGCGCGTGATGGTTACCCTGTTCCTGATCGAGCCTAACCTGCGCCGCGTCGACGCTCAGCTGCACTGGGAGCAAAAGGCTGGTGGCGTGATGCTGCTGGCCATCGCCGCCCTGGCGTTCCTCCTGGGCGTCTACCCGCAACCGTTGCTGACTCTGGTCCAGCAAGCCGGCCTGGCGGGCTGATCGCTCAAGCGAATCGCAGCAACAAAAAAACGGCACCCTCGGGTGCCGTTTTTGCATTTCATCAATCCGTTCAGGCGAGAGCGTGCAACGCCGGACCGTAGCCTTCGATGAACTCGGCGGGCATGCGCTTGGGCTTGCCGCTGGACAGCTCGATACAGACAAAGGTGGTTTGCGCGCGCAGCAGGGTCGCGTTGTCACTGGGGCGAACCAACTGGAAATGCCGGGTCATTTTCAGGCGCTGGTCCCAGTCGACGATCCAGGTCGCCAACTGCAACTCGTCACCTTCATAGGCCGCTGCCAGGTAATCGATCTCGTGGCGCACCACGGCCATGGCCCGGTCCAGTCGCCGATACTCCACCAGGTCCAGCCCCAGACGCTGTGAGTGGCGCCAGGCGCAGCGCTCGAGCCAGGTAACGTACACCGCGTTATTGGCGTGTCCCAGCCCGTCGATGTCCTCCGCGGCCACCTGCAGGTCAATCACAAAGGGTGTTGCCCGATCCCAGCCCATGCCTCACTCCCGGTCCGATTATTCGACCGGGAGCAGTGTAACGGATGATCAGGCCGATTGCCGCGCCTGCAGGCTGCTACCCGCGAGCAATCCCAGCACCCCTTCGATCACTCGCGGGTCGGCCAGCACCCGTTGGTGACCGCCCTCTTCCAGCCGCAGCAGGCGACTGTCGAACCAGGCTTCATGGATCAGCTGCGACTCGCTCACCGGGACAAAGGTGTCGTCCTCGGCATGCACAATCAATCCGGGCATATCCAATTGATAGTGGGCGACATCGAGCCTTGAAGCCTGCATGCCGACATCCTGCTCGACCTTGCGGATAAACGCCGAGCGCGCACGCGGTGGCAAACCGAAGTAGCGGGCAAAACCACGCAGCACGCCAAGAATCCGCGCCGGTGCCGCGATGCTCACCAGGGTCTGTGTACGCAGCCCCAACTGCACCGCAAGCATTGCACTGGCGCCGCCCATGGAGTGGCCGACCACCCCTTGCAGCGGCGGTAACTCGGCCGCCGCTTCGAGCATGGCGCGGGCAAACAGTACGACGTTGGCCTCGCGTCCCGGCGAACGACCGTGGGCAGGACCGTCCAGGGCAATCACCGTATAACCGGCGTCCACCAGGGCGCTGATCAGGCTGGCGAACTGGGTCGGCCGCCCTTCCCAACCATGCATCAGCAACACTGCCGGGCCCTGGCCCCAGCGCAAGGCCGAGAGCCCAAAGCGCAAGGTAATGCGCTCGGCACTGGTCAGCAGCGGCATCTCCCAGTCACGGGGTGGCAATTCACGCGGCGTCATGAACACCCGACGCATCTTGTTCGCAATCAACTTCGGCGCCACCCAGCCCAACGTGCCGTTAACGCCGCGAACCCAACTCAAGGTGCTCATCGCTCATCTCCAAAGGCCAACGCTTCAGGTCACAGCACCGCCGACTTGGCGGCACGCAGCAATCGATCAGACAACTCACCGGCTCCCAGCGCCCGCGCCAGGGCCAGGCCTCCCACCATCAGCGCCAGGTCCGCAAGGACCTTGTCGGCGTCTTCCGGGCTGCTGGCCAACTGCGCGACCATCAGCTCGACGTGCTCGTTCAAGGCCACCCGGAAGTCATCCGGCAGGCGAACCAACTCCCCCACCGACGCCGGAATCGGACAGGCGTTTTCGGTGGAGTCGCGGTGTTTGCGCGACAGGTAGAACGCCGCGACCAACGCCCGGCGCTCTTCCCCGGTCAGCTCGGCATCCATGTCGGCGATCAACGCCCGACGCTGGCCGAGCAACTGGGTGAAGGCTTCCAGCATCATTGCGTCCTTGCTTTCGAAGTGCGCATAGAAGCCGCCGACGGTCAGGCCGGCCGCACCCATCACTTCGCCCACGCTCGGTTCCGCCGGGCCACGTTGAATCAGCGCAGAGCTGGCGGCCTGGAGAATGCGTTCACGGGTTTGAGCTTTTTTGTCGTTCATCGTTGCCTCCGAATATTACGATGGAAATATTATTCTCATAATAAATTTACGCAAGGGCTGGATTTGACCGTTGGTCAGAAGAGCAGAGAGGGTATGGGGGAATTGGCCAAACGCCAGACAAACAAAAGGGCCATTCAATAATTGAATGACCCTTATAAAATCCCGCAGAGCGGGTAATCGTGGCGTCCCCTAGGGGACTCGAACCCCTGTTACCGCCGTGAAAGGGCGGTGTCCTAGGCCACTAGACGAAGGGGACGCAAACCCTTCTATACACTGATCAGCGCTGAGTACTGATCGCTTCAAGGCCGGTGTGGCCAGACCTTGAAGTGTAAAATTGGTGGAGCTTAGCGGGATCGAACCGCTGACCTCCTGCATGCCATGCAGGCGCTCTCCCAGCTGAGCTAAAGCCCCGGATTTTTCGCCTCGCGGCGGAGTGACATCTTGCAACATCACTTCTGTAAAACTGGCGTCCCCTAGGGGACTCGAACCCCTGTTACCGCCGTGAAAGGGCGGTGTCCTAGGCCACTAGACGAAGGGGACACAAACCTTCTATACAACTGATCAACGCTGAGTGTTGATCGCTTCAAGGCCGGTGTGGCCAGACCTTGAAGTGTAAATTGGTGGAGCTAGACGGGATCGAACCGTCGACCTCTTGCATGCCATGCAAGCGCTCTCCCAGCTGAGCTATAGCCCCTCATCGTTGATGTCATCGCTGAGGACGGGGCGAATCTTAAGGGCGTATCGAATGCCTGTCAAACTTATTTTTCAAAAAATTTAAAATTTTTTGCCGACATAACAATCACTTACCGCCCTCCCCCCGGAAATCCGGGGGTTTGGCACAGGCCAAGGGCCTGCCAGGAGCTACCGCAGGGAATCAGGCAATCGCGGCCAGCAGCTTTTCCCACTCCTTGTTTTCTTTCTTCGACACGCCACCGAGCAGGTCGATGGCCTGGCGCAGGCGGAAACGGGTCAGGTCCGGGCCGAGGATTTCCATGGCGTCGAGCACCGACACCGAGCTCGCCTGGCCGGTAATCGCGGCGAACATCAACGGCATGGCATCGCGCAGTTTCAGCTCGAGGGATTCGACCACCGCCTGAATTGTCGCGGTGATGTTGTCCTTCTGCCACTGACGCAGGCTCTCCAGCTTCCACAGGATCAACTGCATCAACTGGCGCACCTGGTCGCCCGAGAGCTTCTTGGATTCGAACAGCTTGGCATCCGGGTTGACGCCACCGGCGAAGAAGAACCCGGCGAGCGGTGCCACCTGGCTGAAGGTTTCCACCCGGCCCTGCACGTGGGGGGCGATCTTCATCATGTACTCGGGGTTCAGCGCCCACGTCTGCAGGCGGCTGGCAAACTCTTCCACCGGCAGGTCACGCAGCCACTGGCCGTTGAGCCAGGACAGCTTCTCGATGTCGAAGATCGGCCCGCCCAGGGACACGCGCTTGAGGTCGAAGTTGTCGACCATCTCTTGCAGGGAGAACTTCTCGCGCTCGTCCGGCATCGACCAGCCCATGCGCCCCAGGTAGTTGAGCATCGCTTCCGGCATGAAGCCCATGCGCTCGTAGAAGGTCACCGAGGTCGGGTTCTTGCGCTTGGACAGCTTGCTCTTGTCCGGGTTGCGCAACAGCGGCATGTAGCACAGCTCCGGCTGTTCCCAACCGAAGTATTCGTACAGCAGGATCAGTTTGGGCGCCGATGGCAGCCACTCTTCGCCGCGCAGGACGTGGGTGATGCCCATCAGGTGGTCATCGACCACGTTGGCCAGGAAGTAGGTCGGCAGGCCGTCGGTCTTCATCAGCACTTGCATGTCCATGCGATCCCACGGGATCTCGACGTCGCCACGCAGCATGTCCGGCACCACGCAGACGCCTTCGGTCGGCACCTTCATGCGGATCACGTGAGGTTCGCCAGCGGCCAGGCGGCGAGCCACTTCTTCCTTGGACAGCAGCAGGGCACGACCGTCGTAGCGCGGGGTCTCGCCGCGAGCCATTTGCTCGGCGCGCATCTGGTCCAGCTCCTCGGCGGTGCAGAAGCACGGGAACGCGTGGCCCATCTCCACGAGCTGCTGGCAGTACTTCTGGTAGATCTCGCCACGCTCGCTCTGCCGGTACGGGCCGTGCGGGCCGCCGACGTCCGGGCCTTCGGCCCAGTCGATGCCCAGCCAACGCAAGGCATCGAAAATCTGCTGTTCGGACTCGCGGGTCGAGCGCAACTGGTCGGTGTCTTCAATGCGCAGGATGAACTCACCGCCATGCTGCTTGGCAAAGCAGTAGTTGAACAAAGCGATGTAAGCGGTGCCGACATGGGGATCGCCGGTAGGCGATGGCGCGATGCGAGTGCGGACGGTGGTCATGGCGTGTCTCGAAAGATGATGAAAAGCGGAGATGAAACAAAGGGCGAATGGTAACAGGCGACACCCGCCCGGCTCCAGTGAGCAGGGCATATAAGCCAAGATTGAGGCTACAAAAGGCGCTAACAGCGGCAAATGCCTGATTATCATTTAGTGGCATTTACCACCTGTCGGCTATGTGCCAGATTCACCGCCTGTTAAATTTCCTTACACTTTATCGACTACAAGCTGCCCATGCCTGCCCAACTCAAGCGTCGCCTGTTTATCTTCCTGTTTATCGTCCTGCTGGTCGCCGGCGGCTTTTTCGCCGAATGGTTCTTCAAGGGACGGTTTTACGAAAGCACCGATAACGCCTATGTGCAGGGTGAAATCACCCGCGTTTCCAGCCAGTTGAGCGCGCGCATCGACGAGGTGCTGGTGCATGACAACCAGCACGTGGAAAAAGGCCAGTTGCTGATCCGTCTCGAAGGTGAAGACTTCCGCCTTGCCGTCGACCGCGCCGCCGCCGCCCTCGCCACCCGCCAGGCAGAGCGCCTGCAGGCCCAGAGCAAACTGACCCAGCAAGCCAGCCTGATCGCCTCCAGCGAAGCCCAGGTCGCCTCCAGCCAGGCCAGCCTGGGGCGCTCGCAAATAGACCTGTCCCGCGCCGAAACGCTGCGCAAACCCGGCTATGTCTCGGAAGAACGGGTCACCACCCTGTCGGCGGAAAACCATATCGCCCGCTCACAAGTCACCAAGGCCCAGGCCGACGCCCAGGCACAGCGCCAGCAGGTCAACGCCCTGAGCGCCGAAATCAAGCGCCTCGACGCGCAGATCGCCAACGCCCAGGCCGACCTGGCCCAGGCCGAGCTGAACCTGACCCGCAGCGAGATCCACTCGCCGATCAGCGGCCTGGTTGGCCAGCGCGCGGCGCGCAACGGCCAGGTGGTGCAAGCCGGCGCGTACCTGCTGTCGATCGTCCCGGACCAGGACATCTGGATTCAGGCCAACTTCAAGGAAACCCAGATCGGCCACATGCAGCCCGGGCAAAAGGCCGAGCTGATTTTCGATGCCTACGGCGACACCCCGATCGAAGCTCGGGTCGACAGCCTGTTCGCCGCCTCCGGCGCCCAATTCAGCCTGCTGCCGCCAGACAATGCCACCGGCAACTTCACCAAGGTGGTGCAACGGATTCCAGTGAAGCTGACGTTTGCCGCGGATAACCCGCTGCACGGCAAGATCCGCCCCGGGATGTCAGTCACCGCCAAAGTGAACATCAAAGACCCTGTCGATGGCCGGTGATCAACTGATCCGCCCGGTCGGCGAACCGACCCGGCGGGACTGGATTGCGGTGATGAGCGTGATGCTCGGCGCCTTCATGGCGGTACTCGACATCCAGATCACCAACTCCTCGCTCAAGGACATCCAGGGCGCGCTGTCGGCGACGCTTGAGGAGGGCTCGTGGATTTCCACCTCCTACCTGGTGGCGGAAATCATCATGATCCCCCTCACCGCCTGGCTGGTGCAGTTGCTCTCGGCACGCCGCCTGGCGGTCTGGGTCTCGGCCGGTTTCCTGTTCGCCTCCCTGCTCTGCTCCATGGCCTGGAGCCTGGAAAGCATGATCGTGTTCCGCGCCTTGCAGGGCTTCACCGGCGGCGCGCTGATCCCCCTGGCATTCACCCTGACCCTGATCAAGCTGCCCGAGCACCACCGCGCCAAAGGCATGGCCATGTTCGCCATGACCGCCACCTTCGCCCCCTCCATCGGCCCGACCCTGGGTGGCTGGCTCACGGAAAACTGGGGCTGGGAGTACATCTTCTACATCAACATCCCGCCCGGCCTGATCATGATTGCCGGCCTGATGTATGGCCTGGAGAAGAAAGAAGCGCACTGGGAACTGCTCAAGAGCACCGACTACACCGGCATCCTCACCTTGGGTGTCGGCCTGGGCTGCCTGCAGGTATTCCTCGAGGAAGGCCATCGCAAGGACTGGCTGGAGTCGAGCCTGATCGTGACCCTGGGCAGTATTGCCCTGGTCAGCCTGATCACCTTTGTCATCGTCCAGGTGTCCAAGCCCAACCCGCTGATCAACCTGGGCATCCTGCGCAACCGCAACTTCGGCCTGTCGAGTATCTCCAGCCTGGGCATGGGGGTGGGGCTGTATGGCTCGATCTACCTGTTGCCGCTGTACCTGGCACAGATCCAGAACTACAACGCGCTGCAGATCGGCGAAGTGATCATGTGGATGGGCGTGCCCCAGTTGTTCCTGATTCCGCTGGTGCCCAAGCTGATGCAGTACATCTCGCCGAAGTGGCTGTGCACCCTGGGTTTTGGCCTGTTCGGCCTGGCGAGTTTTTCTTCGGGAGTGCTCAACCCGGACTTTGCCGGGCCGCAGTTCAACCAGATCCAGATCATCCGCGCGCTGGGGCAGCCGCTGATCATGGTCACCATCTCGCTGATCGCCACCGCCTACATCCTGCCCCAGGATGCCGGCTCGGCGTCGAGCCTGTTCAACATCCTGCGTAACCTCGGTGGCGCCATCGGCATTGCCCTGCTCGCCACTCTGCTGGATGCCCGGACCAAGACCTACTTCGATTACCTGCGCGAGGCCATCGTGCCGACCAATCCGCAAGTGGCCGAACGCCTGGCCAGCCTCACCGACCGTTTTGGCAGCGAGACGGCCGCGCTGGGCAAGCTCAGTGAGATCGCCCACCAGCAGGCATCGATCATGGCGTACAACGACGCCTTTCATTTCGTCGGGATTGCGCTGGGGGTGAGCATGTTGGCGATTTTGCTGACCAAGGCATTGCCGGCGGGGCTCAAGGCGGGTGAGGCGCACTAGGTGAATTTGTAGCGCACTGGCGGGCCTCATCGCGGGCAAGCCCGCTCCCACAGTGATTGAAGGACCCTGTGGGAGCGGGCTTGCCCGCGATGTGGCCCTGCCAGGCGCCGAGGATCAGACCGCCAACAACCGCTCGCGCATCTTGGCGATTTCGTCGCGGGTCTGGGCCGCGGCTTCGAATTCCAGGTCGCGGGCGAGCTGGTACATCTTCTCTTCCAGTTGGCGAATGCGCTTGGTGATCTCGCTCGGCGAGCGCAGTTCGTTTTCGTACTTGGCGCTTTCCTCGGCCGCCTTGGCCATGCCCTTGCGCTTCTTGCTGCGCGAACCCGGCACGGTGGCGCCTTCCATGATGTCGGCGACATCCTTGAACACCCCTTTGGGGGTGATGCCGTTGGCGAGATTGAAGGCGATCTGCTTGTCGCGACGACGCTCGGTCTCGCCGATCGCCCGCTCCATCGAACCCGTGATGCGGTCGGCATACAGAATCGCCCGGCCGTTGAGGTTACGCGCGGCGCGGCCGATGGTCTGGATCAGCGAACGCTCGGAACGCAGGAAGCCTTCCTTGTCGGCATCGAGAATCGCCACCAGCGATACTTCAGGCATGTCCAGGCCTTCACGCAACAGGTTGATCCCCACCAGCACGTCGAAGGTGCCGAGGCGCAAGTCGCGGATGATCTCCACCCGCTCCACGGTGTCGATGTCCGAGTGCAGGTAACGCACGCGCACGCCGTGATCCGCCAGGTAGTCGGTGAGGTCTTCGGACATGCGTTTGGTCAGCGTGGTGACCAGCACCCGCTCCTCCAGCGCCACCCGCTTGGTGATCTCCGACAGCAGGTCGTCGACCTGGGTCAGCGCCGGGCGGATTTCGATCTGCGGGTCCACCAGGCCGGTCGGACGCACCAGTTGCTCGACCACGCGCCCGGCATGTTCGGCTTCGTAGTTGCCCGGGGTGGCCGAGACAAAAATCGTCTGCGGGCTGATGTTTTCGAACTCGTCGAAGCGCATCGGCCGGTTATCCAGCGCCGAGGGCAGTCGGAACCCGTACTCCACCAGGGTCTCCTTGCGCGAACGGTCGCCCTTATACATCGCCCCGACCTGCGGCACGCTGACGTGGGATTCGTCGATCACCAGCAAGGCATCGGCCGGCAAGTAGTCGAACAAGGTCGGCGGCGCCTGGCCAGAATCCCGGCCGGACAGGTAGCGCGAGTAGTTTTCAATGCCGTTGCAGTAGCCCAGTTCGAGGATCATCTCCAGGTCAAACCGGGTGCGCTGCTCCAGGCGCTGGGCTTCCACCAGCTTGTTGTTGGAACGCAGGTAGTCGAGGCGCTCCTGCAACTCGACCTTGATCCCGTCGATGGCACCGAGCAGGGTTTCACGGGGCGTCACGTAGTGGCTCTTGGGGTAGAAGGTGAAGCGCGGCAGCTTGCGGATCACCTCCCCGGTCAGCGGATCGAAGGCCGAGAGGCTTTCGACCTCATCATCGAACAGCTCGATGCGGATCGCTTCCAGGTCGGATTCCGCCGGGTACACATCGATCACGTCGCCGCGCACGCGAAACGTGGCGCGGGCGAAATCCATGTCATTGCGGGTGTACTGCAGGTCGGCCAGGCGGCGGACCAGGGCACGCTGATCGAGCTTGTCGCCACGATCGATGTGCAAGACCATCTTCAGATAGGTTTCCGGACTGCCCAGGCCGTAGATGCACGACACCGTGGTGACGATAATCGCGTCCTTGCGCTCGAGCAGCGCCTTGGTCGCCGACAGGCGCATCTGCTCGATGTGGTCGTTGATCGAGGCGTCCTTCTCAATGAAGGTATCGGACGACGGCACGTACGCTTCCGGCTGGTAGTAGTCGTAGTAGGAAACGAAGTACTCGACCGCGTTGTTCGGGAAAAACGCCTTGAATTCGCCATACAACTGCGCGGCCAGGGTCTTGTTCGGCGCCAGCACCAGGGTCGGACGCTGCACCTGGGCGATTACGTTGGCGATACTGAAGGTCTTGCCGGAGCCTGTCACACCGAGCAGCGTCTGGTGCGCGAGCCCGGCCTCGATGCCCTCGACCATCAGGCGGATGGCTTCCGGCTGATCGCCGGCAGGCTCGAAGCGGGTGACTAGCTGGAATTCGGACATACCTACCTCTGGTTTTGCGCGGCGCGGGTGCCTGCCTGAGCGGGAGGGCCAGGCAGCCACGATAAACAACGCTGACGACGGATGTCGCGGGGAAAAATCATGATAACCGTTGATGTGGTGGCGAATACCTGTAGTTTCAAGGTAATCGTCCTACATGCCCCGTAATAGACCGTCATGACAATAAGACTAACGGTTGGCAAATAATCCGAAAAACTTGCCGGAAAAGGTCAAACGCCTGTCGCCCTGCCCGGTGATGGCCTCTATACTAGCTCCCCGTTTGTGCACCGCTCTAGTGCATTCGGCTGGAGCGCTACACGTCCCTCCATATTCCATTCAGAGCCGCCGCAATAATGAGCCTGTTCTCCGCTGTCGAAATGGCACCACGCGATCCAATCCTGGGCCTCAACGAAGCATTCAACGCTGACACCCGAACCAACAAGGTCAACCTGGGGGTCGGTGTTTACTGCAACGAGGAGGGGCGAATTCCACTCCTGCGCGCCGTAGTCGAAGCCGAGACAACTCGCGCCGCTCAACACGCTTCCCGCGGCTACCTGCCGATCGACGGCATCGCTGCCTACGACCAGGCCGTGCAAAAGCTGCTGTTTGGCGCTGATTCGCCGCTGCTGGCCGCTGGCCGCGTAGTCACTACCCAGTCCGTGGGCGGTACCGGCGCACTGAAAATCGGTGCCGACTTCCTCAAGCAACTGCTGCCGGACGCCGTAGTCGCCATCAGCGACCCGAGCTGGGAAAACCACCGCGCGCTGTTCGAAACCGCTGGCTTCCCAGTGCAGAACTACCGCTACTACGACGCCGCCACCCATGACGTCAACCGCGTCGGCCTGCTGGAAGACCTCAACGCCCTGCCTGCCAACTCGATCGTGGTGCTGCACGCCTGCTGCCACAACCCGACTGGCGTTGACCTGAGCCCAGCGGACTGGAAAAACGTCCTGGAAGTGGTCAAGGCGAAAAACCTCGTGCCGTTCCTCGACATGGCCTACCAGGGCTTTGGCGACGGTATCGACGAAGACGCCGCTGCCGTGCGCTTGTTCGCCGAGTCGGGGCTGAATTTCTTCGTTTCCAGCTCGTTCTCCAAATCGTTCTCGTTGTACGGCGAGCGCGTCGGCGCACTGTCGATCGTCAGCGAATCGAAAGAAGAAAGCGCGCGCGTGCTGTCGCAAGTCAAGCGCGTGATCCGCACCAACTACTCCAACCCGCCAACCCATGGCGCGGCAGTGGTTGCCGCCGTGCTCAACAGCCCGGAACTGCGCGCCCAGTGGGAGCAGGAACTGGCCGAGATGCGCCTGCGCATTCGTGGCATGCGCACCCAGATGGTCGACCTGCTGGCACAGCACGCCCCGGATCACGATTTCAGCTTTGTTGGCCGCCAGTGCGGGATGTTCTCCTACTCCGGCCTGACCGTTGAACAAGTGACCCGCCTGCGCAACGAGTTCGGCATCTACGCCCTGGACACCGGCCGCATTTGCGTGGCCGCGCTGAACCAGAACAACATCGATGTAGTGACCAAGGCCATCGTTGCGGTGATCTAAGCCACGCCCGCGACAAGCAAAGGGGAAGCCGTCTGGCTTCCCCTTTTCGTTGCTGCGCGGACAATCACTAGACTGAAAGATCCATCCAGTAGCCCGCCCTTTCGAGAGATCCCATGAAAAACGACAATTTACGCGCCGACCGCGATGACGACCTCGATCACTTCACCCCTCGCCCCACCACCAAGCGCGGCAACAGCCTGGTGCTGCAAGTGGCAAGCGGCGTGTTTCTCGGCGGCCTGGCCCTGTGGCTGGTGCAACTGGCCGCCACTTCGCTGTATGCCAAGTTCATGCTCGGCACCGTCACCTTCGGCGGCTGACGCTTCAGCCGGCCAGTTGGCTCGAACGCTGGCTGGCGGCATCGTCATAGGCCACATACAAGGCCTCGGCCACCTGGCTCTTGATCGCCTTGGCGCTTTCCAGCCCCAGCACAAACCCTTCGGCCTTGCCCCCGGCACGGTTGAGCTCCTCAGCGGTGCCCGCCTGGGTGATCGCTTCGAACAGTTTTTCGGCCGGCGCACCTACGCCTTTGGGCAGGCTGATCTGGGCAATGCTCATGCAAGCACCCCGTACGCCAGGATTGCGGAGAACTGCGGTTGTTGAGTCATGACGCCTACCTTGTGGACGAATGGCCGGCAGCGCGTGAAACCACGCCCGGGAACGCATGGTAGTCCTCTACCGCGCTTCTGGTAACCGCCAATGGCTGTCGACTGCCCGCCCCGCAACAAATCGACACCACTCACCGGAAAAGCCGCCACAGATACAATTTTTTGTTGACTTGTTCTTTTTAATCAGTAACATACGGCGAATTCCGCGATAGCTCAGTTGGTAGAGCAAGTGACTGTTAATCACTGGGTCCCTGGTTCGAGTCCAGGTCGTGGAGCCAGACAGCAAGATCAAAAAGCCCCTGAATCGAAAGATCAGGGGCTTTTTTGTGGCCACTAAAAAACTGCGCCGGTTAAAGATCGCTGCCCGATAAAAAAGGCCGACCTGTCTAAACAACAGGTCGGCCTCTTTTTTCAGCAGTGACTGCGGTCAGACGTGCTCACTACTCTTCAGCTGCGCAGGTCGATGTTCCGGCGCGCCGTGACCGTGGTCCTCGACTATCACCGGCACTTCATTACCGTCGCAGTCATGCAACTTGCCATCACTGAAGTAGTCGCCTTCACGCAGCGCAGCCAGGTCCTGGAAGCGCAAGGTGCGCTCGGTGCCCGCAGCGAATACCGATTGCTGGTCCGAGTTGCCGGTGGTGAAGTGGTTGAACGCCAGGTTCAACAGGATCGCCATGATCGCCGACGAACTGATGCCGGAATGGAAGATGGTGGCGAACCAGCTTGGGAAGTGATCGTAGAAGCTCGGCGCGGCGATCGGGATCATGCCGAAGCCGATCGAGGTGGCGACGATGATCAGGTTGACGTTGTTGCGGTAATCGACCTTGGACAGGGTACGAATGCCGCTGGCGGCCACGGTGCCGAACAGCACGATACCGGCCCCACCGAGTACCGAGGTTGGTACTGCGGCAATCACCCGGCCCATGAACGGCAGCAGCCCGAGGATCACCAGGAACAGGCCGCCGGTGGCCACCACGTAACGGCTCTTGATCCCGGTCACCGCCACCAACCCGACGTTCTGGGCGAAGGCGCTCTGGGTGAAGGAGCCGAAGATCGGCGCGATCATGCTCGACAGCATGTCAGCCCGCAGGCCGTTGCCCAGTCGCTTGGAGTCGACCTTGGTGTCGATGATCTCACCGACCGCGAGGATGTCCGCGGAGGTCTCGACCAGGGTCACCATGACCACAATGCACATCGATAGGATCGCGGCGAAGTGGAAAGTCGGCATACCGAAGTGGAACGGTGTCGGGAAGCCGAACATCGGCCCTTCGCTGACGCTGGAAAAGTCCGCCATGCCGAGGAATACCGCGATCAGGGTACCGATGACCATGGCCAGCAGGATCGACAGGCGGGAGATGGTGGCGCTGCCGATCTTGCTCAGCAGCAATACCAACATCAGGGTCACGGCCGCCAGGCCGATGTTGGCCATGCTGCCGAAGTCTTCGGCATGACTGTTGCCACCCATGGCCCAGCGCGCGGCCACCGGCATTAGCGTCAGGCCGATGGTGGTGATCACGATACCGGTCACCAGCGGCGGGAAGAACTTGGTGATCCGCGAGAACACCGGAGTGATCAACAAGCCGATCAGCGAGGCGGCAATCACCGCTCCCAGGATCGACTGGAAGCCGCCCTCCCCACCACTGCTGACAATCGCCACCATGGTCGCGACACCGGAGAACGACACACCCTGCACCAGCGGCAACTGACAACCGAAAAACGGCAGACCCAGGGTTTGCAGCAGAGTTGCCAATCCCCCTGCAAACAACGATGCCGCGATCAACAGACCAATGTCCGCCGGAGAAAGCCCGGCCGCCTGGCCGATGATCAGTGGTACCGCAACGATACCGCCATACATGGTCAGAACGTGTTGCAGGCCGTAAGCCATATTCGCGCCGACCCCGAGGTTTTCATCCTCGGGCCGTTGGTGTGAAACAGAGGGCGTTTTCATCGTGGGGGGTTCCCTGGGTTTTTGTTATGCGCACACTGTATTCAACACCCAAGACAAATGTCCATAGAGTTGTATACAACTTATCAGTCACATAATGGACAAGCATCCACCCAAGCCCGCTTCGAACCGTCTAGCCTGCACTTTCCGGGCTTTACCGTCGGTCGAAAAAAGCTGATCAACTGATCAGCTTTTTTTTGCGAAGTCGCTACTTATTGCTCAATGGCGATCAATCCTGCCAGGGTCGCCCGCAGTGCCGGATGCTCGGGCACCTGGAGTGAGAACTCACTGCGCAGCAACTCGATCAGTTCCTGCACATCATTGATCTCGCGCCGCTCGCTGGGGCTGCCCAGGCGATGCACGGCATAGCTGCCGTTGTTCAGGGTGCGGCGCACGCCCTCCCCGGTCCGCGCCACCATCAGCCGCTGCAAGAACGGTGATTGCGGGTGAGTCGAGACGTACCAGTTGCCGATCTCATAATCGATATCGCCCTGACGCTGCAGGTCGAAGACATACATTGCCCGCCACTCGCCAGCGACCTTGGCGTGCAGGGTGTAGCTTTCGTCTTCGCGGAGGATGCGATACGGCTCATGGGGCGTGGCCTGCTCCTGTTCGGTATCGAGCAGCAGCGGCGCCGTCGGCACCATGCCGCCAAAGCCGACATCGGTGATGTAGCGCAGGCCATTGAGGGTCACCAGAGTCAGGCGATGGGTACGGGCCGCCCAGGCGTCCTGTGGCGCGTTCATCACCACGCGCCCGGTGATACCGCGCACCTGGTACCCCAGGCGCTCCAGCAGGGTCATGTATAGATTGTTGAGCTCGTAGCAATAACCGCCACGCCCCTCATGCAGCACTTTGCGCTGGATCGATGGCAGGTCGAGGGGCACCGGCAATCCGGCCAGGGGCGAGAGATTTTCGAAAACAAAGGTGCTGGTGTGCCTTAGCTGCAGTTCACCCAAGGCTTCCAGGGTGGGCTTGGGTGGCGTGGCAAAACCAAGACGCTGAAGGTACAGGTCGATGTGTTCGAGCGCAGTCGCGGTCATGAGCGATTCCTTGGACATGAAGGCGCACCGGACCTGGAGCGGTCGAGTGCCGTGCCGATGGGCAAACGTTATACGATAGCCGCCACAGGCAACGACAATTGATTTCCCTCATCGGCCCGGTGAAGAAAAGGTGACGCCCGAACATGCACATCGACCCACAGCTGATCGTCCATCAAACCGCCCACTGGATCGTCAATCACCGGATCAACTCGCACCTGCCGGGCTACCTGATGCTCGGGGCCAGGGCCAACGTCAATGCGCTCCACGAACTGCCCGCCGAGGCGCTGGCTGAACTCGGGGTGTTAATGGCGCGCACCCAACAGGTGATGCAGAGCCAGTTGCAGCCAAAACGCCTGTACATCGGCCGCTATGGCCATACCCCCGACCAGCCCATCCACTTTCACTTCATCCCAGTGTTCGACTGGGTGGAAAAGCTGTTCTGGCAGGACTCGCGCTATCGGCTCCTGCAGGGTTTTGGCGCGCCCAACCCGCAATCCCTTACCGATGGCGCAGAGCTGACGCTGTTTGTCTGGCGCGAGTTCTGTGAACGCCCGGATCCGCCGCCGGCTCCCGGGCTGTCCACCGAGCAGACCATCGAACGGCTACGCAAGGCGTTCAGCGCCGACTAGGGGCATCGCTCGGACGCCCCTCCATGGAGGCCACCTGCGTGCGATTCCTGCCGAAGTTCTTGGCCTGGTACAACGCCGCATCCGCGCACTCGATGAGCCTCTCGATGCTGTCACCTTCCCCGGGCACAATCGCATGGCAGCCAAGACTGACGGTCAACTGCCCCGAAGGCGCGCCGCTGTGGAGAATGTTGGCGCCCTGGACGCTGTGCCGAATCTGCTCGGCAATGGCGACGGCACCCTGGATATCGGTATCCGGCAACAGCACCGCAAACTCTTCCCCGCCGTAGCGCACCACCAGGTCGGACGGGCGTTGGCAGCACCCCTTGACCACGCCAGCCACCCGCGCCAGGCACTGGTCGCCGGCGACGTGGCCGTAGTTGTCGTTGAAGCGCTTGAAGTAATCAACATCGAGCATGATCAGGCTTAGCGGACGTTGCTGGCGCAGTCCCCGGGCAAACTCGATCTGCAGCGCCCGCTCGAACAACCGTCGATTCGCCAGGCCGGTCAGGCTGTCATGGGTGGCGATCACTTCCAGACGCTCCTGGGCCGCACGCAGGTCCGCCTCGATGCGCTCACCGTTGCGCACCTGCAGCACGAACACCCAACCGAACAGACTCACGCCGAGCACCACCAGGGCCACGATGACACTGGACTGCACCGCATTGGCATACCAGCCGCGCAGCACCACCGCCTCAGGAGTAGCCGCCGCTACCACTAGCGGATACGCGTCCAGCTGCTGGTAGCCGTATAGCCGCAGCTCGCCGTCCACCTTCGAGCGAATCATCGCAGTGCCCGAGGGTGCATTCGGCAAGTAGTCCTTGAAGATCGTCCCCTGGGCCAGCGACTCACCAATGCGCAACTCCGCACCTGGCCGCCGGGCCAATAAAGTGCCATCCGCCAGGGCCAGAAACATCAAGGCGTGGTCGTCGAGGCTGAAGCTTTTGAAAAACCGGTCGAAATACTCCATGCGGATGCCCGCCATCAGCACGCCCTGGAATTGACCATTGTGGTCATTCACCCGTCGCGACAACGGGATGATCCACTCACCATTCTGCCGACTGCGGATCGCCGGACCGATATGCGCCTGCAACGAAGCGTTCTGTTGATGGAACCGGAAATACTCACGATCGGCGACGCCCTGCCGGGTCGGCAACTCACCAAAGGAGGTCACCACCCACTGCCCTTGGCGATCGAACAGAAACAGTCCATGCAACTGTTCCAGGGCCTGCACCCGACGGGCAAAGGTGCGCTGCAGGCGCGGGCTCGACGCCACGCCAAAACCGTCGGCCTGAATCCAGTCAACCAGGCTGGTCACCACCAGATCGGCGGCCAGAAAGGTATCCTCGGCCTGTTGCGCCATCGCCCGCGTGAGGTTCACTGACGCAATTTGCGCCTGGGACAAGTCGTGATGCCGGGATTGTTCGAGCTGCAGGTACAGCAGGCCACACAGGCTCAGGCACACCGCCGCAATAAAGATCACCGCCGCCTTGCGCAGGGGTAAACGCTTCAATGGGCCGCCGAGCGTATCGCGGGAATCGTGAATGGGGGTTGGCAAATGCATCATCCTTGAAGGGTAAAACGCGAGCAGACGCCCGGATCCCTTGATCGACGAAGCTTAGCCTACGGCGGTGACGAGGGGCAAACCACGGCAGCGCGATAACACCTATACCGGCAGCCCCTATGTGTTCTGCTAGGCTGGGACCTTCATTCTTATCGGCTATCCATGGAGGAACGCATGAACCATCAGGACCATCCGTCCGCCATCGACACCGTGGTCTTCGACCTGGGCAATGTGCTGATTCGCTGGAACCCGAGAAACCTCTACCGCAAGCTGTTTGGCGATGATGAGCAAGCCATGGAGACCTTTCTGTCCGAGGTCTGCAGTACCGACTGGAACGAACGCCAGGACGCCGGACGCTCATGGCAGGAAGCCATCGACGAAGCCATCGCCCGCCACCCGACACACGAGACGCTGATTCGTGCCTACCGGGAACGCTGGGAAGAAATGCTCGGCGGCGCACTGGAAGAAACCGTCGAGATTCTCGAAGAACTGCACGCCAAGCAAGTACGCCTGCTGGCCCTGACCAACTGGTCGGCGGAAACCTTCCCCATTGCCCTTGAGCGCTTCGCCTTCCTGGACAAATTCGAGGGCATCCTGGTCTCGGGCGCAGAAGGCATCATCAAGCCCGCACCGCAGATTTTCCAACTGCTCAAGTCGCGTTACCAGTTCGAAGGTCACCACGCCGTGTTTATCGACGACCACGCCCCCAACATCGAAGGCGCCCGCCGCGAAGGTTTCAATGCACTGCAGTTCAGCAACGCCGGGCAACTGCGCAAAGACCTGGCCGCCCTGGGCCTGCCCCTATAAAAGCGCTCGTGTCGAGCAGTTGTGCACCTGTAACGACTGCGGACCACTTGTAGCAGCTGTCGAGCGTAGCGAGGCTGCGTTCGGCTGCTACACAAACGCATCCAGCCCCTCAACGCATCGGCGGCACTCGGATATCACCCGAGCGACACTGGTTTTTCACTCCCTTGCCGCACGCCTGGAACGACAGGTCCTTGGCCATGCACACCCGCACCTCCGACAACTCCGGGCCGCGACAGATCACCGCAATACCGTCAGCCGGTATCCCGGGGTTGCTGCGGCGAAACATCTGCGTGATGTCCTGGGCAGAGAAATACACCTCTTTGTTCAACGGCTGCAGCGGCTCGGGTATCTTCACCGCGCCGAGCGCCTTGTCCGCAGCCGCCAGGTAGCCCATGGCACCCAGCCCGCTGCAGGTACCGTGCTTGGCCCACTCATGCTTGAGCAAGGCCGGCGTGACAAACAGCGTCAGCCCCCGCGCCCGCTCGGCCGCCGACAACCGCGCATTCGGCACGCAAGACTGCGGCCAGCCACCCTTGGCGTACTGCGGCCACAGACCGTGCAACACAAATCCGTAGCCCTTGCCCGAACACTGGGCATTTTCCGGGCGCGTCAGACAAAAGGTCGGCGACCAGGACAACGCCAGCAGGTAATAGTCGAACACCCCCGACGCCGATTCGTTCTGCTGTTTGTTGCGCGAGGATTGCGGTGTATTGCTCAGGATCACACTGCCAATCGCCAGCACAGCAAACAGGCCCCATACAGACAGTTTTTTCATTCACCCACCTGAAAACCAAACATCCAATGGGCCTATTGTGAGGGCTGGCCGCGCATCAGCAGAAGACATTCTTGTCTAACCCGCACCAGGGTGGTGCCGGCGACTGGCAATCACTCGGTCAAGTGCAGTACCTTGAAAGCGCAGACTACTCTGAACGCACGATAGGGAATCGGAATGAGCAAGGCAGACGAACTCGCCACGAAACTGAAGCAAAAACAAAAAACCCGTGTGGACGCCGAAGCCCGCGCCGACCTGGCCATTGAACACTGGCCAAGCCAGGTCTATGACATGTACCACCAACTGGAAACCTGGCTCGAGCCGCTGACCCACGCCGGCCTCAACATCCGCCGAGTACCGACCCGCGTGTTCGAGAGCCTGCCATCCGGCGAGACCTTCAACTACGCCATCGACAAGCTGCAGATCGAGGGCAACCACAACACCATAACCCTGGACCCTATTGCCCGCTTCGTCATCGGCGGCACAGGCCAGGTCGACATCCGCGGTAAAGGCCAGGCGCTGTACATCCGCCGCACCGAGAACGACATGGCCGAGCCCGTTTGGCAAATCCAGCCCGTAGCCCGCACCGGACAACCACGCCCCACTCCGGTGGCACTGGATGAGCTGAACTTTCTCGCGGTGATCGAGCAAGGGCTGGAGCTCTAACGACTCCCGACCGATGCACTAGAACGGGCGACCCACAACGGTCGCCCTTTTCGTTTAAGCCGCCGGCGCCGCATCGATAAAAATTACTCCCGCGCTTTACCTAATATTCGATAATTCGTATATTCGATAATCCATATGTATGACCAGTCACGACTCTGGCCTAAACACCACGGAGAAATCGATGAAAGTCCTGTTCATGTGCACAGCCAACAGCTGTCGCAGCATCCTGTCCGAAGCGCTGTTCAACCACCTCGCCCCCACAGGCTTCACGGCAGTGAGTGCCGGCAGCTTCCCCAAGGGCCAGGTCCTGCCCCGCAGCCTGAGCACCTTGCAGGCGGCCGGTATCGCCACCGCAGGACTGCACAGCAAAGGCAACGAGGCCTTCGCCGACAGCCCGCCGGACATTGTCATCACCGTCTGTGACAAAGCCGCCGGCGAAACCTGCCCCGTGTACTTCGGCCCCGCACTCAAGGCCCACTGGGGCCTCGAAGACCCCTCCGAGATCAGCGGCAGCGAAGCCCAGATCAATGGCGCATTCAACGCCACGCTGGCCATCATCGAAACCCGTTGCCGCGCATTCTTCCAACTGCCCTTCGCCCAACTCGACGCCGCCGCCCTGCAAACCGAACTCGAACGCATCGCCCGCCTTTGACCCGGAGCCCCTGATGAACGAACACCCGCCCAACCTCGACACCCTGCTGTCCAACACCCTGCTCCCGACCAGCAACGACCAGCACCCACCGCGCATCCTGCTGCTCTACGGCTCGACCCGCCCGCGCTCCTTCAGCCGCCTGCTGGTAGAGGAAGCCGCCCGCCTGCTGCAACACTTCGGCGCCGAGACCCGCATCTTCAACCCATCCGGCCTGCCCCTACCCGACGACGCCCCCAGCGACCACCCGAAAGTCCAAGAACTGCTACAGCTGATGCAATGGTCAGAAGGCCAGGTCTGGTGCTCACCAGAACGCCACGGCTCAATGTCCGCCGTATTCAAGGCGCAGATCGACTGGGTGCCCCTGGCCCTCGGCGCCATCCGCCCAACCCAAGGCAAAACCCTGGCCGTGATGCAAGTCTCAGGCGGCTCGCAGTCCTTCAACACCGTCAACCAACTGCGGGTCCTGGGCCGCTGGATGCGCATGTTCACCATCCCCAACCAGTCCTCCGTGCCAAAAGCCTTTCTCGAGTTCGACGAACACAACCGCATGAAACCCTCGGCGCTCTATGACCGAGTGGTAGATGTGATGGAAGAGCTGGTGAAGTTCACGCTGCTGCTGCGTGATCGGCCGGACCTGGTGGATCGGTATTCGGAGCGCAAGGAGACTGCGCAGGAGTTGAGTGGGCGGGTTGATCAGCGGGGGATTTAGTAACGAGATAGCAACTGGATTCAGCAAATCACCAGGTCGTAGTAGGAGTCAGTATGTATAGAAGGCTATTGCTTGAACACTACTGCGAGTGTCGCCCCTATTTTGGCCCGCCACTGCACGCGCATTACCCCAGAACTTTTCGAGCACACTTGGTGCTTCTGAAAGCCATTGGAAAGAAAAAAGACAACCCCAATGGTACGAACGTCTCGACTTCGCATAAGGCATGTCAGCATTTCAGCTGCACAGAAATTTGAAAGCCCAACCGGACCACAGCTACAAATCACCCGCATGACAAGGGGCTGATTGAATGATCAAATCAGAGAATTGACCCGACGACTGGCCGAGCAGATTGCTCGAGCATTGCGACAAACAAGGCTCCCCCGCTGGTCAACGGGCACCATCAAAGGCCAGGAAACCGGGAGATTTGCCGCTTGCACGATGATTTGCATCAAGCTTGCTCGCTGTAGGCGTATCCAATCCTCCACCGCAGCTGTAAACAATGTCTCTAATGAGTTGATGTATATAAAGTTCACTCTCCCTTGTACAAGTTCCAAACCTGGTACAAATAATTGCAAACAACAGCCCAGTGATAGCTCAGTGATATCACTAAAGAGCTTGATATCAAACTGTCATTTGTAGGACATATGCTGATTCAATACAGGCTACATCTGAGGCAGGCGTAAGAATTATACGCAGGGAAATAGGACTGTGAATGTAGGAAATAGGGAAGGATTCTCACTTGACGCTAAGACCGCCCAGCGATTAATCTCCCGCCCTTAGAGCACGGAAGCCGCCCGAATCCCCAACATCAGCGCGGGACACGGGCATTTCCTGAAATGAATTCACCGGCGGCCCAGGCGCGCCGCTCTGCTGTGCGGTAAATATCTTGAAGCCTCGCTCCTCCTTCCAGATTCAAAAATCGGTCATCTTTGCCTTGGTCCTACGGGAGGCGCGCGCCCGCTTTGGTGATCGCCGCATGGGGGCAGTATGGACCCTGATCGAACCGATCTGCCATCTCCTGATTTTCACCGTATTGTTCTCGCTGATACGCGGTCGCACTGTCGCTGGCGTTGAATACCCTGTCTTTGTACTGGTGGGGATGGCCCCTTTCCTTCTCTTTCGCAATACCGCGCTCAGGCTCATGGACAGTTTGCGGGAAAACCGCTCTCTATTTGCCTATAAACAAATCAAACCACTGGACACATACATTGCTCGAGTACTTGTTGAAACCTGTATCAGTGCCACGGTCTACGCGATCTTGGTTTTAGGTTTCGCATGGTATGGATTCGACATGACCGTGAGCAATCCGCTTCAGTGGGTAGCCTCATTGATACTTGGTCTATTGTTTGCTTTTGGTCTGGGCATGCTGCTAGCACTAATTACCCATGCATTACCCAGCCTCAAGGTGGTTATCCGGATGGCCTTCTTTCCTCTTTATTTTATTTCCGGCGTCCTCCTTCCAGCCTCATACCTCCCACCTGCGATGATGCCATTGCTTCTGCTCAACCCGTTTCTGCACTTAGTCGAACTGATTCGTGCTGAAGTATTGCCCCACTACACTCCAGTCGATGGCGTCTCTGAAGAATATGTGATCACGTTCACGGTGATTTTGCTGTTCGTCGCCTTGGGTAGCTATCGCGCCCGTAGGCTGCACCTGATTTCCACGAAAAACGGATGAGTACAGGCCAACGTGTTCGAGCTTAAAAATGTCACAAAATCCTATCTGACCCCGAAAGGCCGCCGGTATGTGTTCCGCAACTTGTCGCTTTCGATTCCACCAGAAAAAAACATAGGACTGATCGGACGTAACGGGGCGGGGAAATCAACATTAATGCGCCTTCTCGGGGGCGCTGATATTCCCGACTCAGGCTCCATTGTCACCGACCAGAGCATCTCATGGCCCGTGGGTCTATCTGGGGGCTTTCAAGGCAGCATGACCGGGCGCGACAACATTAAATTCGTATGCCGGATCTACGGTGCCGAAGGCGAAGCCATGCGCGAAAAAGTGCGCTACGTCCAAGACTTCGCCGAAATTGGAGACTGGATCGATGAACCGATAAAAACGTACTCCTCCGGCATGCGCTCTCGCGTAGCCTTCGGCCTAAGTATGGCCTTCAACTTCGATTATTATCTCATCGACGAAGTAATGTCCGTGGGTGATGCGCAATTCAAACGCAAATGCGCAGAAGTTTTCCAACAAAAATTGCAACAGTCAAAAGTAGTGCTGGTTTCCCACTCCATGCCTGAAATCGAAAAACTCTGCGACATAGTTCTCTTGGTACGCGATGGCGGTATCCAGATCTACGAAAACGTCGCTGAAGGTATCAAAGCTTACAACACCTGAATAAAATCCCTCTTAGATCGCAGCACCGTTCCACTTCAAGGATGCATCAAATATGAGCAGTACGGGTAAACTAAAGGGCTGGCGCCTGGCAATCGGCTTAGTGGCTCTACCGCTGACCATGGCAGCCATCTACTATGGCATATTCGCCATCGACCGCTATGTCAGCTCTGCCCAAGTAGTGGTCCGCCAAGATGGCGGCAATCAAGGGGCAGCTGTGCCCGGACTTGCGACCCTGCTTACTGGCACCAACCCCGCCTCTCGAGAAGAGACCCTGTACTTGCGTGAATACATCGTGTCAATGGACATGATGCTGCTGCTGGAAGAACGCCTACAGTGGGTCGAACTGTACTCCAATCAGCGCAGTGATGTTTTTTTCTGGTTAAACAGCGGCGCCGAACGTGAAACCCTGCTGAAGTATTATCAGCGCATGGTTTCCGCCCACTACGACGAAACGACTGGCTTACTACGAGTCGAAGTACAAGCATTTACTCCCGAGCTGTCAGAGCAGATGCTGCGCACCATCCTTGAAGCCAGCGAGCATTTCGTCAACGAAGTTAGCCATAGTATCGCGCGCGAGCAAATGACATTCGCTAAAGGGGAACTTGAAACGGCACGGGCCAACTACGCGGACCGCAAGACCGAACTGATCGACTTCCAGAATGATAACAAGGTGCTGGATGGCGGTGGCACTGCACAAAGCCGCGCCACCATCATAGCCGACCTGGAAGGTCAATACACCAAGGAGCAGGCGATCATCACCGAAATGCTCTACAAATTGCGCCCGGACTCCCCTCAAGTCAAACAACAGAAACAGAAAGTCAGCGCCATAGCTCAGCAACTAGCCAAAGAAAAACGGCTACTTGTTTCATCACCTGATGGCTCGCAACTGAACGTCGTCGCCTCACGCTTTCAGCAACTGACACTTGATGCTCGCATCGCTGAAGAAAGCTACAAGACAGCAGTGGCAGCTCTTGACAACGCCCGCATCGAGGCCAGCAAAAAAATTCGCACACTGGTAACAGTCGTCAGCCCAAACAGCCCTCAACAAGCCTTGTATCCAGAGCGCTTGTACAATCTGGCGACTATCTTGCTCGGCCTACTAATGCTTTATGGCATCACTCGCTTCATCCTGGCTTCGATCGAGGATCATCGTGATTAAATCCCTTGTAACCCCCCATAATTTCAACCTGAAATGGGCAGCATTGGCCCTTGCTACCTTAACCCTAGTGGGCTGCGGCGGCACGTTATCAGGTGCAGGTCCTTATAAGGGCGATATTGAAACCAAGAATGAGTCGTATACCTTGGTCGAAATCAATGCCAACACAATCGCGCCCTACATGCGAGGCGCGATACGCCCTGTGCAAACGACCGTCGCCAAACCAATCGCGCCATCAGCAAGACTAATGGCGGGGGACATTTTGAGCGTTTTGATCACCGACATCGCCCCTGAAGGTTCTGCACTATTTGCGCCATTGTCGAGCGGTGGCACGCAATTAAAGACGCGCATCGACGATCAAGGAATGATTTCCTTACCCTACGTGGGCCGCCAGTTTGTAGCGGGCATGACCCTCAACCAAGTTGAGGACATGATCCGTAAGCAATTAAAAGGCATCACGACCGACGTGCAAACTCATGTCGAACTGATCGGCGATCTTTCCGGCTCTGTACTGGTAGCAGGGGCTGTTAAGACGCCTGGTCGCTTTAGCACCCTACAAGGACCACTTACCCTACTGGACGCTATTAACCAAGCAGGTGGCCCCGTTATGGAACCACACTTAGTTAACGTCACCGTTCGCACTGGCAGTCAGGTTCAACAATTTAACTATGAGGATGTACTTGCCGGCAACAACGTGGTGCTGCGGCCAAACTCGGAAATTGTCCTCGACCGCGCACGTCAGCGCTTTGTAGCGATGGGTGCCGTGGGCGAACCCGGCTTAAAAGATCTACCTGGACAAAATACGAGCTTGCTCGACGCACTGGGTAGTGTTGGCGGATTAAAAGAAGTCAGTGCCAATCCCGAAGGTGTGTTTGTATTCCGAATGGGCGAAGGCAACAATAAAAAACCGACCGTTCTTCGGCTAGATATGCGTGATCCTGCAGCAATTTTCTACGCTCGTCAAATTATAGTCAAACCAGACGACACCATCTACGTAACTAACGCAGCGGTATACGAATGGCAAAAAGTCATCTCACCAGTCGTACAGACCATGCTATTAGGACGCGCAGTCGGCGCTTACAAATAAATAAAACTATGCCAGGGCATCAGGACGACTGTCCTGATTAACCCTGCCCCCTTGAAATAGATGCCTAACTAACCAGCATTACAACTTAAATCACGAATTTTCAGGGTTGAAAACTCGAAATGACTATCATCATAAACCACGTCACATCCAACAATGTTCACAGCGGGATTTTCGAAGACATATTCAGTTACTTCTCCCGCTATACAGACGGTATCGCAGAACAGGTAATTAGTGAAAAGCCGGTGATCGGCGCACACGTTCGTCATTATCACCGACCACACCTAGAAGACAAACTGATCTCACCCTGCGTCGTTACTGTTCACCACGACCTGAATGACCCTGACGGCTGGCTTTCGATCAATGCGTTCCTTGATCGGTATCGCGAAGCTGACATGGTTATTTGCCTGAACACACTCCAACAGAAGAAACTGGCAGAATGTGGCATTCACCACACATGCGTCGTTCCTCACGGCTACAATCATCATCTGATAGATAGTGCTCGAACCAAAGGTAGAATCAAACGAGATAAATTTACCCTTGCTGTTGTATCCAAAAGATATGGGCGAAAGGTAAAGGGTGAAGCATTCCTATTTGAACTTGCCAAACGCTTAGACCCATCACTGATAGAATTCTTTCTTGTTGGCGATGGCAGATCTGAGGAAGGTCGCGTATTTAGAAGTTTAGGATTTGAGGCGGAAGTGTATGAGAGAATTCCATACGCAACACTAATTGATGCCTACCGCGGCATTGACGCACTCCTAATGACTAGCTATTTCGAGGGTGGCCCCGCCAATATCCCTGAAGCTGCCGCAATGGGTGTCCCCGTCCTTTCCAATCCTATTGGCATGGTTCCGGACCTAATTGAAAATGGCCGCCACGGAATCTACCTGACAATGGATCCGGCCGAAGACGCAAAAACCATCAATCGCTTGGCCAGTAACGAGAACAATATTTACTCGAATATGCTGCATTCAAGCCAAACACCTAGCCAGAACCTAATCACCTGGCAAGACTCGATCATCATGAACATGAAGCAGCACGTTAATCTGCTTAAAGGAAAGCAGGATTCAATTATCAAAGCAATGGAAGCATTTGCATGAGCAAGTTCCTTATCGCGGACCCGGTACACATTCACACCCGAAACTTCGGCAGCCTTTTCGACTATCTACATGATGCCAAAGCGACTGTAATCGTCAACAACGAATACCGAGAGTGGATGAGCGCTTTCGGAGATTACACGCCCTTTCAAGATAAGCTCACTGAGCACTACGACCTCTTAAAGGACATGACGCCCTCGCAGCTTTTTGAATACAGCGTTTTTCAGATCAACGCATTCAAAGTCGCTCGTGCAGAGATACTTTCGCTGGCAATCACATCAGAGGACCTCCGCGATCAGACGCTACCAGGCGACTTAAAAACACTACTCACCCTCCTACTATCCAGCCACAGAGACCTTGTACTCTGGAACATGGCTGCCGCCATACACTGGATTAATTATTGGGCCACCATCCTCAAGCGCCACAACCCAAAATTCGTTCTGGTATTTTCGGGTAGCCTTGTTTACGCCAGAGCCCTACTTGAGTTCACGCGCACTCACACCGCACGACCATTTGTACTGGAAAGCTTCTTCACAGGAAACGACAACTACACAGAAGAAAAGTACGAGCCGATCGCCAATAACTCGAACCTCAAATACCAAGCATATTACAAGTCACTTGAACCAAAAATTTCTGCCGACGAACGCGACCGTGAACGCAATAAAGCGCTCAACAAGGTCGTATCTGCAAAAAATAAAAATGTTAGCCAACCTAAAGAAACAAACGTTAAACTTTTCAAAAACGGCAAACCGACTCTACTGATTACAGGACAAGTTCTCAACGACTTCTCTGTCCTAGAGCATAATGGCACCGGTATGAACACGATCGCCTTCTACTCGAAGTTGATCGACAAACTGCTTAGCAAAACTGATTTCAACATCATATTCAAATCTCATCCATGGGAGCAGAAAAAGAAAAATATTACCTCTGCACTAACCCTGGAAACTCTTTGCAAAAAATATGACGCAACACCTTATATTTCCGCCGCGAACGACCGACTGATACTGATAGAAGACTTTAACATCAAGTCGCTGTTCAAGCAGGTTGATTATATTTCAGGAATTAACTCACAAGCCCTGCTTGAGGCAGCATTTGAGGGTTATCAACCTATACAGTTCGGCAATGCCTTTTATGGCGATAAAGGCTTTACTTCCGACTATCGTACCGACCAAATTGATGATTTCATAGAAGATCTTTTAGCCGGAAAAGTACCTAGCCGACTTGGAATTACTGAATATCGTCAATATGAAACTTTTCTGCTGAGAACCTTACAGCGCTCACTTGTCTCTGCGTTCCCATCAGGAAAAGCTCAGCTTAAAAGTATTTTCCAGCTACCATCCCACGTTTCTTTGGTGAAACCAACTGTACCTGGGGCAGTAGTAGAGAAGCCTGCACCAGCGAAACCTGCGGCGGCACCAAAACCTGCGCCTGCGCCTGCGCCTGCGAAGCCTGCAGCAACTAAGCCGCAAGCCGCAAAACCTGCAGCACCCGCTCCCGCTGTAAAAGCTCCGGCAGTGGCAGCAGCGCCAGCTGTCAAACCAGCACCAGCACCAGCACCAGCACCAGCACCAGCACCACAAATGATTCCTGCAACACTTGGAGAGGTTGCCGAGAAAGCTGAGAAATCCAAGAAAAAATGGGAAAAATTCCGCAAGACACCAAAAAAATTCTTTTCAGACTCGAAGAATAAGCGAATTCATTGGATGCATATTTTCTTTCCAAAAAGAATGAGCTTTTCGAGAAAAAAATAAAGTGATACTGGAGCGGGCGCCAGAGTATATTTAAGTACATGCGTCTGGACCCGCTCGAACTAACTATAAGAGATCATAATGTGACGGGCGCGCACGACCTATTAGAGTTTATTAAGCAGCATGAGGAAACCTCCTCAGGAAAAAAGGTTCTCTACGCAAGACTGGACGGCGAACAACATACTGAAAAGCTATTGATTGTCATGAGCACCCACAATCATGGCGATCGATATATGGCTCTTCGCTCCTTCACAGAAAACCAAGTTTGTGATTTATTATTTGTTACCGACCCAAACAACACATGGTATCTTGATCAAGATAATGGAGAGAGCTTTCAGCGCGTCATCTCACATTACATCAAAAACTACAAACCAGAAAACACCTTTCTCTTCGGATCATCCATGTCAGGATACGGCGCAATTTTGCACGCGCTAAAACTTGACCTGAACGCAATTGCATTCAACCCACAAATAAACTTAGACATTACAAAGAATTACGCCTGGCCAGAACTTATTGAGCATATCGATAACCTGAATGGGAATCATACGAAGATCGAGGACATTGTTCATAACACCTGGAAAAATTCCGCCATTTACTTAATTCACGGACATGACGACATAGATGTAATCAATGCAACGTTGTTCACTAACGCACAACCCGACCAAAAGAAACTTATCGTTCAGACGATAAATATAGAGTCACACGTCCTTAATCTTGGAAATAGCGCAGACTATACTTACGACTTAATAAACGTACTGCTTGCTCTACGAACCGGGCCAGACCTTTCATCCATTACCGAAAAAATAACAACCGACGCAAAGAACCTGAGGAGATCCCTACGCCTAGAAAGAGAAAACGCTAAGTGTTTTGATCCCTTCAGATCGCTATGCGCACCCAATAAAGGTGCACTATGGCAGTATCGCCATGACTACAAAGAAACCAACATCCCGATTTTCTTCAACAATACTGGCTTTTATCGCGGAAGCTCGCTTTCAGGCACAACCTGCAACCTCAATAAAGCCTCTTGGCAATTAGTCACGCCAACATACAACAAAAAATACAACCTCATAGAATCTCACCAGCTAGACACAGCAGGCGAAATTAGTTCTTCAACTGATGATTTTTTCATTAATGATCACTGGAAGCTACGGAACAAATCACAGTCAACAATTACGATAAACGGCCAACAGGGCCAAATTGAAATCGATGTGCAAGACCCACGAGATACGAATATTTATTTGCACTCTAGCGTCACAAAGCCAGTGAAGCTAAACGCCTTAGCAGGTCAATTTCTGACGTTCACTGCAGACGTATTTAGCTCGCAAGGTGAAGCCTCCATTACGCTTGGTGGTGTTGGAAATTTTGGATATCATCACAAGAACTCTGAAAAAAGCGTACCTGGTGAATGGACGCAGCTCATCGTTTTCGAGCAGTTCCTATCGGTAAATAAAAGCCATAAAGACAAATTATTCGTTAGATTCAATTTAGCCTCCGACGGAAAAAGCAAAGTCGTCAAAATAAAAAATATCTGCTTGACAATCGGTTACTTCCCAATGGGATTCTCTGAGATAAAAAAATGATCAAAATCACCCCAACCATCGAATGCTCCAACAACGCCCCCTTCGTCCTGTTCGGCGGCATCAACGTCCTTGAATCCCTGGACCTGGCCCTGACCGCTTGCGCCGAATACGTGCGCGTCACCGAGAAGCTGGGCATCCCTTACGTATTCAAGGCCAGCTTCGACAAGGCTAACCGCTCCTCGATCCACTCCTATCGTGGCCCAGGCATGGAAGAAGGCCTGCGTATTTTCGAAAAGGTCAAGGCTGAATTCGGCGTACCGGTGATCACCGACGTCCACGAGATCTATCAGTGCGCTCCGGTTGCCGAAGTGGCCGATGTGCTGCAACTGCCTGCGTTCCTGGCGCGCCAGACCGACCTGGTAGTGGCCCTGGCCAAGACTGGCAAGCCGGTGAACATCAAGAAGCCGCAGTTCCTGAGCCCTTCGCAGATGCAGAACATCGTGCACAAGTTCAAGGAAGCCGGTAACGACCAGTTGATCCTGTGCGACCGCGGCACCTGCCTGGGTTATGACAACCTGGTGGTGGACATGCTCGGTTTTGGCGTGATGAAGCGCACCTGCGAAAACCTGCCGATCATTTTCGACGTGACCCACGCACTGCAGCAACGCGATCCATCGGGCGCTGCGTCCGGCGGTCGTCGCGAACAGGTCGTCGAACTGGCTCGTGCTGGCATGGGCGTTGGCCTGGCCGGTCTGTTCCTGGAAGCTCACCCAAATCCGGACCAGGCCAAGTGCGACGGCCCTAGCGCCCTGCCGCTGGACCAACTTGAGCCGTTCCTGGCACAGATCAAGGCTCTGGATGACCTGATCAAATCGTTCGCTCCGCTGAACATTGCCTGAAACAGCGGTTCTTGAAGCAAGGATTGTGAACATGGCAAGTACAGAACAACGGGTCGCGATCGTCATTCCGGCCCGCTATGGCTCGACACGCCTGCCGGGCAAACCGCTGGCCGACATTGCCGGCAAGCCGATGGTGCAGCACGTTTACGAACGCGCCCTGCAAGTGGGCAATGCCCAGGTAGTGGTAGTAGCCACTGACGATGAGCGCGTCGCGCAAGCGGTGCGGGCTTTCGGCGGTGAATGTGTAATGACCTCGCCGGACCATCCGTCTGGTACCGACCGCCTGGCCGAAGTCATGGCCCAGGTCGAGGCGGACATCTACATCAACCTGCAGGGTGATGAACCGCTGGTGCGTCCGGCGGACATCGAAGCCCTCGCAGCCGGCATGCTCGCCGATGCGCAGGTGAAGGTCGGCACCCTGTGCCACCCGATCGATGCGCATGAAGCCGGCAACCCCAACACCGTGAAAGTAGTGCTGGCCAACAACGGCAACGCCCTGTATTTCAGCCGCTCACCGATCCCCTACCCACGGGATGGCGAAGTCGCGCACTACCTCAAGCACGTAGGTGTGTATGGCTATCGTCGCGAAGTGCTGGCCGACTACAGCGGCTTGCCACAGCCGATGCTCGAGCACGCCGAGAAACTCGAACAACTGCGGCTGATGGCTGCCGGCTACTGCATTCGTGCGTATCTGGTTGAACCGACCGGTCCGGGTGTCGATACACCGGAGTGCCTGGAGCAAGTGCGGGCAATCATGAGCGGCCAGGCGCCTGCGCCACAGCCTTCCCTCAATGATGTGCGCCTGGTGATCACCGATGTTGATGGCGTGCTGACCGATGGCGGCATCTATTACGACGCCACCGGCGAATGCCTGAAGCGCTTCCATGTGCGTGATGGCATGGGCATGCGCCTGCTGGAAGAGAACGGTGTACGGGTGGCGGTGCTGTCCGGCCGCGACTCGGCGACGCTGCGCAAGCGCGTGGCTGACCTGGGCATCACCCTCTGCCAATTCGGCGTCAAGGACAAGCAGGCCGCCTGCAATCAGTTGATGGCCGAAGCCGGCGTCAGCGCCGCGCACACCGCGTGCATCGGCGACGACTGCATCGACCTGCCGGCCTTTGCGGCCTGCGCCCTGTCCTTCGCAGTGGCGGATGCGCCGGTGTACGTGAAAGCCGCAGCCACCCACACCCTGAACGCAGCAGGCGGTACTGGCGCGTTCCGTGAAGTGGCGGACGCCATTCTGTTTGCCCAGGGCAAGGAGGCCGTGCTCGGCACTGCGGCAGGTTATGCGCAGGTGATGGCGAAGATGGCGCAGTAGTGGATGGACTAGCTGGCGCGGGTGATCTGTTGGTCGCCTTCGCTGACTGAAACAAAAAAACGGTAGGAGCCATTAGCTCCTACCGTTTCTTTGCTACCGAACAAGACAGCTCAGGGTCGTCTCGACCCCGAACTTTGCCTGCAATACGATCAGTCGAAGATCTCGACCACGCCAACCACCGCGTTTTCGTGGTTGGTCACAGCCAGGGCACGGATCTTGTTATCAAGCATGTAGGCCTCGGCCTCGGCCAGCTGCGAATCATCCTTGATGGTGTGCGGCTTGGGGGTCATGAAGTGAGCGACGGTGGTGTGGATTACCCCTTCGTCCTCCAGCAGCGCACGACGCAAGTCACCGTCGGTAACGATGCCGACCAGGACGCCGTCTTCCATCACTACCGTCAGGCCCATGCGGCTTTGGGTCATGACCATCAGGCAGTCGTGGAAACTGGTGGCCGGCGTCACGATCGGTGCCGGTGTGTGCATCACGTCACTGACGCGGGTCAGCAGTTTACGACCCAGGCTGCCGCCCGGGTGGTAGCGTGCGAAGTCCATCGGTTTGAATTGCAGGGCCTCGATCAAGGCCACTGCCAGGGCATCGCCCATGGCCATGGTTGCCAGGGTCGAGGTGGTCGGCGCCAGGTTGTTCGGGCACACTTCGCGCTCGACGGAGATATCCAGCCAGATATCGGCGTGCTTGGCCAACGTCGATTTACCGTTGCCGGTCATCGCAATGATTTTATTGCCGAAGGATTTCAGGCTAGGGATCAGCTTGATCACTTCTTCGGTTTCGCCGCTGTAGCTGATCAGGATCAGCACGTCGATCGGCTTGAGCATGCCCAGGTCGCCATGGAAGGCTTCGGCTGGATGCAGGAAGAAGCTCGGGGTGCCGGTGGAAGCAAAGGTGGCAACCATTTTTTGCCCGATCAGGCCGGATTTGCCCATGCCACAGACCACAGCACGACCTTTGCAACCGAAGATCAGCTCGACGGCATTCTGGAACTCACCATCCAGGCGAGCGGCCATCTGAGTGACGGCCTGCGCCTGGGCGATAAGGGCTTCTTTAGCGATAGCGAGGTGATTCATGTTTGACTTTCGTCCCTGAAAACAACGTAGTGTTAAGCGGCGAATTTTAAGGTCTTTGCAACATTTAGCAAAGTCCCAATCCTGCAAGCAGTGGAGTTTAACCGGTTTAATGCCGCCTCGAACCACGGCGGCGGCGTATTTAGTAAACTTTTCGTTGAATCAGCGATCTGTATCACGCAGCATACTGTTACCAAAACCGCTACAAATCGGACATACGGCTCTTGCCTAAGTTGAAGTTATGAAAATGGATCTACACCCCCTGCATGGCCGCAGAACCCTCTATCGTTGGCAACAAGGGACTCTGGAGCAACACTTACGCACGCTACTGCCACACTGGGGCAATGAGCCTCTATCCATCAGCAGTCAAGACCTGGCCTCCAACGCCTCATTCGTCAACTACGTGCGGCACCATCGCCTGATCGATCCGAGCAATGGCCAGACCCTAGATCTGGTGGAAAAGTCTATTCGCAAAGTCGCTTTTATCAGTAGCCAGGAATCGCGCTTCTATCGGACCGGGGATATGCTCCGGGGCAGCGAGCAATTCCACTACCCGGCTTGTCTGGGGATTATCGAAACCCCCTGGGAAAGCTTAATCTTTACCGACTTCGTCAGCGGCAAGCCGCCGCGCATGCACTCCATCGCCCCGCAACTGGCACTAGGCATCGCCGAACTGGAAAGCCTCAGTCATCGTTATATCAATTCTCGTCCTCTGCACCAGGCGCCCCTCTACTGGTGCATGGATTTCTACCGCCCCTGGTTTCTACTGCGCCCGCGATTTAATTTCGCTCGCTACCTGCCTGAGCTCGAACGGCTAGCCCAGACAGATGAGCGCTTTACCGGTCTAACCAACTCATTCAAAGCTTTCGAGCCCTTGGTGGCCCGCCTCGGCCGAGCCGCACGCCTCAGCCCACGCTGCATTAGCCATATGGACTACCTACGCAAAAATCTTTTCGTCGATGGCGCAAAACTGCAGTTGATCGACTGGAGCGAAGTCAAGGTGGGACGCGTGGGGTTTGATGGCGGGGCCTACTTAGGAAGCTTGTTCCGCCGTAAGGACATGTCGCTGTTTCTCGCCGCGCAAAAGCAGTTTCTCGATACTTATCGCACCGCATTGCCTGAGGACTTCGACGCTGACGAGGCACTGCGCAATCTACACTACATGTTCCTGCTCAACGCCCTCTTCCATTGCCTGCGGCCGGAGACTATCGCCGAGTATCAGGACAAGGAGCGTATGCCCCTGCTTCGTCAGAAATATGATTACTTGCTCAGCTTACTCTAACGCCGCACACAAAAAGATGGCACAATGAAATCAAACAATTTGCTAAATTTGTCTAGGTATTCGACCGAAAGCCCGATCTTCAATTATTTATTTGTATTACTATCCCCGCGAATTTGTTAACGGTGGAAGCATCCAACGTAAACACTACCATAAACAATTAATCGAACGGATCTGCGCTCCACGTTATGGACGACGTTTCTCCCCGCCCGCGCTTGCTGGTCCTCTCCAAGGGCGCCCAGCGCATCGCTACTCTCCCCTCGTTGCTGCCTGAATACGTGCTGCAGCACGGCGGCTTGCGTGCTATTCGTCGAGCGGACTACCTAATGGCTTGGGGAAGAAAACCCAGCGCATTGAAAATTATTGCGAGAGCAGCTAAAGCGGAAATGCCCATTGTCACATTGGAGGATGGGTTTCTACGCTCGATGGGGTTAGGTGCCGACGATCCCCCGTTGTCCCTGATAGTCGACGACATAGGTGTTTATTATGACTCCAGCACACCCTCCCGCTTAGAACAACTTATCGGCGAGCCACTAGATTCAGCCCAGACCGAGCGAGCCCTCGCGCTGCAACAACTGTGGCAGCAGCAGCGAGTGTCAAAATACAACGACGCGCGTATCACCCACCCCGAACTGCCAGCCGATTGCGTACTGGTGGCCGACCAGACTTTCGCCGATGCGTCCCTGCAAGGGGCCACTGCGGCCGATTTCAGCGCCATGCTCGAAGCCGCCCTGGCGCGCTACCCCGCCAGCACCATTGTGCTCAAGGTCCACCCGGATGTGATCGCCGGGCGCAAGCGCGGGCATTTCGACCTCGCAGCCCTGGCCAACCACCCGCGAGTGCAGGTGTTGGTACAGAATGTCCATCCCGCCGAACTGCTGCCACGCATGCGCGCGGTGTATGTGATGACTTCGCAGCTGGGCTTCGATGCCCTGCTGTGGAATGTCCCCGTGCACACCTGGGGCATGCCGTTCTACGCCGGCTGGGGGCTGACCGAGGATCGTCTGCCTGCACCGTCACGGCGCCAACCCGCCAGCCTTGCGCAGTTGATACACGCCAGCCTGGTGCGTTATCCGCGCTATGTCAGCCCCGAAACCGGTCAGCCCTGCACACCAGAAGTGCTGATGAATTGGCTCGGGCTGCAGCGTCGCCAGCGCAGTGCGCTGCCCGAATCCGTGCAGATGCTAGGCTTCAGTCGTTGGAAAGAGCCACTGGTTAAGCTGTTCTTCAATGGTTGTGCCATTCAGTTCGTCAACCCCGCACAACCATTGGACGCCGCTCTCCCAGTGGTGTCCTGGGGCTGTAAGCATGACTGCGATCTGACACAACATGGGCAACCAGTCAGCCGGGTAGAGGATGGGTTCCTGCGCTCGGTCGGCCTCGGTGCCGGCAAGGCCCGCCCGTTGTCGTGGGTAGTGGATGACCTGGGCATCTATTACGACGCCACGCGCACCTCGCGCCTGGAACACATCTTGCTCAATAAGTCCTTTGACCCAGCGCTGGTAGCCCGGGCGCGAGCCCTGCGCGAAGCCATCTGCCACGCCGGGCTGACCAAATACAACTTGCCCGGCAATGCCTGGCAACGCCCCACCGCGGCACAACGAGTGATCCTCGTAACCGGCCAGGTGGAAGGCGATGCGTCTATCCGTTTTGGAGCAAACCGCATCCGCAGCAACCTGCAATTATTGCAGGCAGTACGCGAGCAGAACCCCGGTGCCTGGGTGCTCTACAAGCCGCACCCCGAAGTACTGGCTGGCACCCGCGCCCGAGGCGACGACGAGGCGCAGACCGTCAACTGGTGCGACGAAGTGATCGGCGATACACCGTTGCAACAATTGCTGGAGTTGGTCGACGAAGTTCACGTCCTGACCTCGCAATCGGGCTTCGAAGCCCTGCTGCGCGGTGTACCGGTAACCACCTACGGCCAGCCGTTCTATGCCGGCTGGGGGTTGACCCAAGATCAGGACCTGCAACCCGAAGTACAGGCCAGGCGCATGCGCCGGCTGGACCTCGACGAACTGGTGGCCGGCACCTTGCTGCTCTACCCCACCTATGTAAGCCGCATCACCAACCGCTTTACCACTGCAGAACAGACTCTTTACGAATTACAGAATTGGCATGCTTTACCGCAGCCAGGAGCACCATCCAGATGGCAGGAATTGAAACAGCGCTTGAGCAGTTTATTGGGCATCAGTCGCCTGAGAAGCTGAAGGCGCGGGCGCCCGATCGCCCTCTTCCGCCTCAGCCACACAACAGCTTCTTGTTCCTGCAGGGCGTCAGCTCGCCGTTCTTCGCTCGACTGGCGAAGGCCCTGCGGGCGATCGACCAGCGGGTGCACAGCATCAATTTCAACGTCGGTGATGTGCTGTATAGCGCCGGCTCGCGCCATGGGTTTTCGGCGCGCCCAGAAGAGCTCGAGGCGTTCTATAGCCAACGGTTTCGCGACCTCGACATCACCGACCTGGTGCTGTTCGGCGACTGCCGCCCGGTGCATCGCCCGGCCATTGCCCTGGCCCGGCGCCTGGGCATTCGTGTGCACGTGTTCGAAGAAGGCTACTTCCGGCCCTACTGGATCACCCTTGAGCGCGATGGAGTCAACAACAACTCCCTGCTGCCCCGGGACCCGGATTGGTACCGTGAAGTCGGCAAGCACGTACCGCGCTATGACAATGGCAGCCCGTTCAAATTGTCGTTCGTCTCCCGCGCCGCACACGATGTGGCCTACCACTGTGGCGGTGCGCTGAATAAACTGTGCTTCCCGCATTACCGCACCCACGCGCCCTTCAATGCCGCCAAGGAGTACGCCGGCTTCATTCGCCAGGGCGTGCGCCTGCTGTTCGCCGGCCGGCGTGACGACGCGCTGGTGACTGAAGTGGCGCGTGAGCGCCACCCGACCTTTTTGCTGCCGCTGCAACTGGACAGTGATGCGCAAATCAAGGATCACTCGGCGTTCGCCAACATGTTCGAAGTCATCGACCATGTCATTGCTTCGTTCGCCGCCTTTGCCCCAGGCGAGGCCCGCTTGCTGGTGAAAAACCATCCGCTGACCCCGGGCCTGGTGAACTATCACCGCATTACCCAGGCGCTGGCCAAGCAGTATGGCGTAGCCGACCGGGTCGACTTCCTGCAGAGCGGGCACATGCCGACGCTGCTGTCACACATCGCTGGGATGATCACGGTCAACAGCACCGCAGGTGCCTCGGCACTGCTGCACAAACGCCCAACCTACACCCTCGCCAACCCGATCTACGCCATGCCGGGGCTGACCCAACAGGGCAGCCTCGACGACTTCTGGCGCCATCGCGAAGCGCCGGACATGGCGCTGTTCCGGGATTTTCGCAATAGCGTGATCCACACCACCCAGATCAATGGCGGCTTCTACACCGGCTGCGGGATCGACATGGCGGTGAACAACTGCCTGGACGTGTTGCTGGCTAAAACTTCGAGAATCGAAAACTTCCTATGACGCACCCGTCTGCACCCCGCTGCATCCTCATCACCGGCGCCACGGGCGGCATCGGCGGCGCCCTGGCACCTGCCTACGCCGCGCCGGGCGTGACTTTGATCCTGCAAGGCCGGCGCATGGACCGCCTTGAGGAGATGGCCAGCGAATGCCGCGCCCTCGGTGCCCGGGTATTGCTCGAAGCCCTCGACGTACGGGATCTGGACGCCTTGCGTGCCATGGTCCGGCGGGTCAGCGAGGCCGAGCAGCCAGACCTGGTGCTGGTCGGTGCTGGCCTCAACACTGCCGTTGGCAGCAACGGCGAGGCCGAGTGCTGGGACGACAGCCGTGCCCTGTTGGAAGTCAACGTAATGGCCGCCCTGGCCACCGTGGAAGCAGCGTTGCCGGCCATGCGTGCGCGCGGCAATGGGCAGATCGCCCTGTTCAGCTCACTGGCCGGCTGGCGCGGCTTGCCGGTCACTCCGACCTACAGTGCCAGCAAGGCGGCGATTCGGGTCTACGGCGAGGCGATCCGCGATTGGCTGGCGCCGGAAGGGGTGAAGATCAACGTGATCCTGCCGGGTTATGTCGAATCGAAAATGTGCTTCGAGATGCCCGGCCCCAAACCGTTCCTGTGGACCGCCGAAAAAGCCGCGCGACGCATCAAGCGCGGCCTGGCCGCCAATCAGGGGCGCATCAGCTTCCCGTTTCCGCTGAACCTCGGCACCTGGTTGCTGGGGGTGATTCCCCAGCGCCTTTCTTCGTTCATCCTGCGTGGTCTGAATTACAGTGAGTGAATTGTCCATCCTCCAGGCTGCGGTTATCGGCCTGCTCCTCACCGTGCTCATCGAACGCTTGCTGGTCCCGCGCCCGAACCTGCGCCGCCCGCTGAACAACTGGTGGTTGCACGCCGGCTTGTGGTGCGTGTGCCTGGCCGTGCTCTACGCACTGACCGCTCGCCCGCTGTTCAGTGCGATCAACGTACTGCTGTTGTGGCTGTTGATCGTGATGGTCAGCAACGCCAAATACCACTCCCTGCGCGAGCCGTTCGTGTGCGCCGACTTCGAGTATTTCAGCGATGCCGTGCGCTTCCCGCGGCTGTACCTGCCGTTCTTCGGTTTCGGCAAGGCGGCACTGCTGGCGGTCGGTTTCCTGGTGTACCTGTGGGCCGGATTGACCTTCGAGCCCGAAGTTGCGGGTGGCCGCAGCAGCGCACTGTGGCTTGGCCTGGCCGGGTTGCTCCTGTTGCGTCTCGGCCACCGCCGCCGTAGCACGCCGACCTTCGACGCCGAAGTCGATGTGCAGCGCTGGGGCCTGGCAGGCAGCCTATGGGGTTACTTCTGGGCCGCCCGTGCCACAGTCGATCCAACCACCCTGGGTTCGCCATTCAGCAAAGCCCCCTCGCCTATACCGCCGGCCGCCCTGCCCGATCTGGTATCGGTGCAGAGTGAATCTTTTTTTGACGTACGCGACCTGTGGCCCGGGGTGAAAACCCAGGTGCTCAGCGAATACGACCGCCTTGCCGCGCAAGCACTGGTGCGGGGCAAGCTGCAAGTGGCCGCCTGGGGCGCCAATACCGTGCGCACCGAATTTGCCTACCTGACCGGCATTCCCGGCGACCGCCTCGGCGTACACCGCTTCAACCCCTATCGGGTGCTGGCCCGCCAAGGCCTGCCGAGTATTGCCGCGCACCTCAAGGCGCAGGGCTATCGCACCATCTGCGTGCACCCCTACGACGGCAGCTTCTATGGCCGCAACCAAGTGCTGCCCGCCCTGGGTTTCGACGAATTCATCGATGTGCGCGCCTTCAACGATTCGCAAAAGGCCGGGCCGTTCATTGGCGATTGCGCGGTGGCGGAGAAGATCCGTGAACTGCTCGATGACCCGACTCGTACCCAGCCCCTGTTCATCCACGCAGTGACCATGGAAAACCACGGACCGCTGCACCTGGAAACCGTCGACGCCAGCGAACTGCCGAACTGGTTCGACCGTCCGCTGCTGACCGGCATGGACGACCTCGCGCCCTACCTGCGGCACATCAGCAACGCCGACCGCATGCTCGGGCAACTGCGCGCCACCTTGCTCGAACAGCCGCGCGAGGCGTTGCTGTGTTTCTTCGGCGACCACGTGCCGATCCTGCCCAACGTCTACCAGGCAGTAGGCGCGCCAGTGGGCGACACCGACTACCTGATCTGGTCCAACCGTCACCAGCCCGGTGCCAGCCCCTGTCCGATCCGCGTCGAGGCGCTGTCCAGCCAACTGCTCGCCTGCGCCCATCCAGCGCGCACGCCGACAGCTGCAGCGCAGGTACTCTGAGGTCGTGGCCAAGATCGTTCTGGGCAGCGACCTGACACCTGAGGCGCTGGCGGATCCGCAACTGGCGCGCCTGGTCACGGGCGGGCGCGGCTCCCTGGCATTCCTGATCGGTGACAACGCCTGCCGCGAGCGGCTGCTCGGCCCCAGCATTCACTGGGACCGCGTGCTGCTGGCCTTTGAAGACGGTATCGCCGTCGGCTATGTCGCGTTCAAGCATCACCAGCGCGGCCCCTTCGCACTGCGCCCGCAACCCTTTGTCCGTGAGTTCGGCTGGCTGATGGGCTGGCTGCGGTTTGGCGGATTCTGCTTGAGCGAACTGCGCGAGTGGCGCTATCCATTCCTGTTGTACGGCCTGCGCGTGAGCAAGACGGCACGTAACCACGGCGTCGGCTCGGCTCTGGTCCAGGCCTGCTGCCAACAGGCGGCGGCCAGTGGTTTTCAGGAGGTGTTCCTGGAAGTGCCGCTGGACAACGATCGGGCCCGCGCGCTCTACCTGCATAACGGTTTCCGCCTGCTGCGCAAGCGCTGGGTGCCCTGGCCGCCGGTGCGCAGCATGCAGCGGCGCCTGGAGGCAATCCATTGAACGGCCTCGAATCGCCACCGATCAATCTCACGCCGCTAGTGGAAGGCCCGGGCTGGGTCGGCATCATGCAGCAGTGGGTGGCCTGGAACGTCCTGCACCTGCCGCAGTTTCTTGGGCCAGAGGGCTCGCCCTTCTGGTTGTGGCGCCGTGGGCGGCACGCGCCCAAAGGCCTGAAGGCGATTGCCGGGATCGGCTACAAGGACTCCTCGGCCCAGGCGCGAGTGCTGTGCAAGCGCTGGGGCCTGCCCTACATCGCCATCGAGGACGGCTTCCTGCGCTCCTCATCGCTGGGCATCGAGGGCGACACTCCGATGTCGCTGGTGGTCGACCCGGTGGGCATCCACTACCTGGCCGACCGCCCTTCGCTGCTGGAAAACATCCTCCAGGACCCCGCCAGCCTGACCGCGGGCGAGCTGGACAGCGCGCGCCAGTTGATCGCCCTGATGCGTAGTAGCGGCATCGGCAAATACAACAATGCCCCGGACCTCGACCCCAATGACCCCTTGGGCCGCGAGCGTCCATTGGTGTTGGTGGTGGACCAGACTGCCGGCGACTATTCGATCCCCGGTGGCGGTTTGTGCGAGGCCGACTATGTGCGCATGCTCGACGCAGCCATCGCGGAAAACCCCGACGCCGAGGTGCGCGTGCGCATTCATCCGGATTGCGTCGGCGGCCAGAAACCCAGCTGCCTGTTGGCTGCCGCCACCGAGCGTGGCGTCACCCTGGAAGCGCGCCCGGTGTCCTGGGCCTCGTTGGCCCGGCGCGCCCGGCGGGTCTACATCGGTACCAGCCAGGCAGGATTGGAAGCCTTGATCCAGGGTGTGCCGGTGACCTGCTTCGGCCTGCCGTTCTATGCCGGCTGGGGCCTGACCGACGACCGCATGCCGATTGCCCGGCGTCAGGCGCAACCGGACTTGGTGCAACTGGTGGCCGCGGCCTATGTGCGCTACTGCCGCTACGTCGACCCGTTGACCAGCCAGCCCACCGACGCCCTGACCGTGGCCCATCAACTGGCGCGCCAGAAGGCCCGGGACAGCGAGTTTGCCGGGGACTTCACGGTATTGGGGGTCAAGCGTCACAAACAGCACAACGTCCGACGCTTTTTCAGCAGCCGCTGGGGCCACCTGGAGTTCACCGAAGACCGCCCGGCGCTGGTCGCGGAAGTCGCGGCCAAAGGCGGCAAGCTGCTGGTTTGGGCGGCGCGTGAGCCGGCCGATCTCAAGGCTCGCGCCAACAGCCATGGGGTCGCTCTGTGGCGAATTGAAGACGGTTTTCTGCGCTCCAACGGGCTCGGCGCACTGAATGCACCCGCCCTGTCACTGGTGCTCGACCGCAGCGGCATGCACTTCGATGCCAGCGCCAGCAGCGACCTGGAGTCGCTGCTCGAGCACGGGGAGTTCGCTGCGGCCACGCTGGCCGAGGCGGCGCGTCTGCGCGAGCGGATCGTGACCCTGGGGGCCAGCAAATTCAATCTCAAGAGTGACCTGGCCGCTCAGGTTTGCGCGCGTCCCGGCCAGCGTCGGATCCTGGTGCCCGGCCAAGTGGAGGACGATGCCTCGCTGCGCTGCAGTGGCGGCACCTTGCAGGACAATTTCGAGCTGCTGAAACAGGTCCGCCGCAACGCTCCCGATGCCTGGATCGTCTACAAACCACACCCGGATGTCGAGGCCGGCAAACGCCATGGCGCGGTGTCGGCCGATCGCCTGCTGGGCCTGGCAGACCAGGTGCTGCCGGGGATCGATATCGCCCGTCTGTATGGGCAGGTCGACGAAGTGCACACCCTCAGTTCCACCGCCGGTTTCGAAGCGTTACTGCGTGGCCTCACGGTAGTCACCTACGGCACTCCGTTTTATGCTGGTTGGGGCCTGACCCGTGACCAGCAGCCTTTGCCGCGCCGCACCCGGCGCCTGACCCTGGACCAGTTGGTAGCCGGCGCCCTGTTGCGCTATGCGCGCTATGCCGACCTCCAGCAAGCTTTGCCCTGCGATGCCTGGCATGCCCTGACATGCCTGTCGACCCCGAGGCCGCCGCGCCTGACGCTCCCTGCGCGTCTGCTGCCGCTGCGCAACTACACCCGGACCATGCTCGGCTGCGACCGTGCAGCGGTCCCACTCAAGGATTAGACCATGCCTGCATCACTCAAGGATCTCGGCCGCTATGCGGCACTCCCCTGGCATTGCCTGCAATTGCTGACCCACGCCAAATCGTTCGAGAACAACCCAGTACTGGGCAGCGCCCGGCTCAACGCCCTGGGCTTGCACGTACAGCGCCGACAGTTGGCTATGGGCATGGCCGCGATGCGTCGCCGGGCCCTGGCACCACGGCTGGACAGTGCAGAACTGGCGAGTTTCGAGGAGCAGGGGTTTTTCGTGCGCGAGAACGCCCTGCCCGCCGAGCAGTTTGCGGCCTTGCGCGCCGAACTGGGCGACCTGCGCAGTACTGGCTGGGAAATGCGCCAAGGCAAGGCGGTGACCCGGCGGGTCAGCCTCGACCAGGACGTGCTGGCGAAAAACCCGGCCAGCGCCGCCTTTGTCGCCGACCGTAGCGTGCGCGACCTGATTGCGTATGCCTCGTCGAACACCGGCGGGATTACCTATCAATTGCAGTCAATCGTGATCGATGGCGTGAACGCCGAGCAGGACCCGCAAACCCGCCTGCACGCCGACACCTTCCACCCAACGGCCAAGGCCTGGCTGTTTCTCGATGACGTGGCCGACGATCAAGGGCCGTTCAGTTACGTACCCGGCTCCCATCGCCTGACGCCAGAGCGCCTGGCCTGGGAGTATCGCCAAAGCCTCGGTGCGGCACGCTCCCACGAGCAGATGCACCGCGAGGGTTCGTTCCGCATTCATGAGCACGAATTGGCCGAACTGGGTTTGCCGGCACCTCGACGTTTCTCGGTCCCGGCCAACACCCTGGTGGTGGCCGACACCTCGGGCTTCCACGCCCGCTGCCCGAGCCTGCGCCCGAGCCATCGCGTGGAAATCTACGCCAGCCTGCGCCGCAACCCATTCATCCCCTGGCGCGGCGCCCACCTGTTCGCCCTGCCCTGGATCGCCAACCACCACATGCGCTGGGACATCCGCCTCAAGCGCATGATGGGCTTCGACAAACGCAGCCACTGGCGCTTCATCGAACAACTCAACGCCTACGAAAAGCCGTACATCTGAGACAGCGGCTTGCAAGGCTTACCCGCGGCGCTGTCCAGACCATCGCGAGCAAGCCGCAAGCGGGCGCTCGCTCCCACAGTGATTTTGGCTGTTCACAGATTCTGTATACACCACATCAAACCTGTGGGAGCGGGCTTGCCCGCGATGGCGGTGTGTCAGCCACCATCAATGCTGAATGAGCCGGCCTCATCGCGAGCAAGCTCGCTCCCACAGTGGTTCTGGGTGTTCGCAAATTTTGCTTACACCCACCAGACCTGTGGGAGCGGGCTTGCCCGCGATGGCGGTATGTCAGCCACCATCAATGTTGAATGAGCCGGCCTCATCGCGGGCAAGCCCGCTCCCACAGTGGTTCTGGGTGTTCGCAAATTTTGCTTACACCCACCAGACCTGTGGGAGCGGGCTTGCCCGCGATGGCGGTGTGTCAGGCAACATCGATTTTGACTGTGCTGGCCTCATCGCGGGCAAGCCCGCTCCCACAGTGGTTCTGGGTGTTCGAAAATTTTGCATACACCCACCAGACCTGTGGGAGCGGGCTTGCCCGCGATGGCGGTGTGCCGCCTGGGCTCAACCAATCTTGGCCAACTCTTCGGCGACTATGGCCACGGTCTGGGTGATTTGCTCTTCAGTGTGCTCACACGAGACAAAGAAGCGCACCCGTGCGACGTGCTCGGGAACTGCCGGGTAAAGGATCGGCTGGGCATTGATGCCGCGGTCGAACAAGGCGCTGGACAGCCGTCCGGCCTTGAATGAACTGCCGGTGATCACCGGGATCACGGCCAGGCCGCTGCTGGTGGCGGTGTTCAGGCCAGCGGCCTTGGCCAGGCGCAGGAACAGCTCACCTCGCGCCTGCACCGTCCGCACCCGCTCACCGTCGTTGGCCAGGCAACGCAACGCCGCCAGTGCCGAGGCCGTCACCGAAGGCGGCATGCCGACGCTGTAGAGGAAACCCGGGGCGAGGAATTTCAGGTGCTCGACCAGCGCCGTGCTGCCGGCAATATAGCCACCGCAACTGGCGAGGGTCTTGCTCAGCGTGCCCATCCAGATATCGACGTCATCACCGGCCAGCTCGAAGTGCTCGCGAATACCTTTGCCAGTCGCCCCCATCACGCCCAGCGAATGCGCCTCATCGACCATCAGGAAGATTTTGTGCTTGCGCTTGAGTTCGACGAAACGCGGCAGGTCCGGGTAGTCGCCGTCCATGCTGTAGATGCCTTCGACCACCACCAGTACCCGCTCGAAGTGCTGACGCTGCTCACCGAGGATCCGGTCCAGGGCCTGCCAGTCGTTGTGGGCGAAGCTCAGGCGTCGCGCACCGGACAACTGGATGCCTTGCAGGACACTGTTGTGGATCAGCTCGTCGTGCAGCACCAGGTCACGGGGGCCGAACAGATGGCCGATGGTAGTGACGTTGGTGGCATGCCCACTGACGAACACAATGGCGTCGTCGACCTCGTACAGATTGGCCAACTCACGCTCCAGCTCGCGGTGCAGCGGACGATCACCGGACACCAGCCGGCTGGCCGACACCGAGGTGCCGTAACGGTCGATGGCGGCCTTGGCCGCTTCGGCCACCGCCGGGTGACCGGAGTAGCCGAGGTAGTTGTAGCTGGCGAAGTTGACGTATTCGCGGGCACCAATGCGGGTCTCGGCGCCTGCCAGGCCTTCGTGCAAACGAAAGAACGGGCTGCTCAGGCCCAGGCGCGCCGCGCCCTGTTGCATCACGCGCAACTGCTGATAACCGGGGTGCTGGTCGAAGCGATAAAACGCTTCCGGGACCTTCAGCGCCGCCTGTTGCGCCTGCTCCAGGGTGGCACCGCCGGCCGCGTCGCCCGCCTCGCTGCGACGGCGCTCCAGCGCTTGCTGGATCAACCGTTGCTTGATGCCGGCACTCAGGCCGGTGGGCGTTTTTGCAGTCATCGCACTATCACTCAATCAAACATCACTCAATCAGACGGTTAGGTGCCGCAGCGCTGTCAGCCAGTTCGGCGTTCAGCTCGGCCATTTGCTCGCGGCTCAATTCACTGCCGTGGCGGGCCAATACGTTTTCCGCCAGGGCTGCAGGCGCTGTCGTTTCATTGGCCCCCGCTTCACCACGCAGCAGGTCAAGGATGCGCACGCTGAGCTTATCGATGCTGGAACTCTCGCTGAGTTCCATCACTGGCAGGCGAATGCCGAAGCGTTCTTCCAGCGCCACCACCAACTCGACACTCATCAGCGAGTCCAGGCCCAGCTCCTGCAGCGGACGCTGGGTATCCAGGCGCGCGGCCGGCAAGCGCAGAATCTCGCAGACTTCGTGCTTGAGCAGTTCGACGAAACGCTCCAGCAGTTGCTCGTCATCAAGCTCGGCGAGCATGCGTTGGATGTCCTCGGCGTCGTTCTCATCGTCCTGGTCACCGCCATGGGCACGAACCAGCTCGACGAAACGTGGGGTCGCAGCGCTCGGCAGGAAGCGCGACAGGGCTTTCCATTCCAGTTCCAGCACGCCGATCCCGTCGTCACCCTTGAGCAGCATCTGTTCCAGGTGCGCCAGCGCCACTTCGGCGCGCAGCGCAGCGCCACCCATGCGGCTTTGCAGTGCGTCCTTGATTTGCTCGTTGCGCGCCAGGAAGCCAACGTCGTCGATCGCGCCCCAGAGCACGGCGGTGGCGGCCAGGCCGTGACCTCGACGATGCCGAGCCAACGCTTCGAGCCAATAGTTGGCAGCCACGTAGTTGGCCTGGCCCGGGTTGCCGAACAGCGTCGTGGCCGAGGAGAACATCACGAAGAAGTCCAACGGCAACTCGCGGGTCAGCTCATGCAGGTATTGCGCGCCCTTGGCCTTGGGCTCCAGCACACGCTGCAGTTGTTCGGCATCCAGGTTGCGAATCAGACTGTCGTCGATCACTGTCGCTGCATGCACCAGGCCACGCAATGGATACGGGCTGGCGGCAATGCGTTCGAACACGCCGCGCACTTGCATCACATCGGTGATGTCGCAAGCCAGCGCCTGCACGTCGATGCCCTGCGCTTGCCAGGCCGCCAGGCACGGCTGCGCCTCGACACTGGCCGAGCCACGACGACCGAGCAGCACCAGGTGCCGCGCGCCCTTGTCCACCAGCCACTGCGCGGTGCGCAGGCCGAAGCCGCCCAGGCCGCCCGTGACCAGGTAGGTCGCCTCGGCACTGAGTTGCAACGACTGCACCGGCTGTTCGCGGGTTTCCACCAGGCGTTCGATCGGGTTGCCATAGGTCACCACGATCTTGCCGATCTGCCGCGCCTGCTGCATGTAGCGGAAGGCCTCGGTCACGTGGTTGGCGTCGAACTCGCGGAACGGCAGCGGGTGCAGGATGCCCTGCTCGAACAGCGCCATCATTTGCCCGAACAGGCGCCGGGTCAGGTCTGGACGCTCACTCATCAACTGGTCGGCGTCGATGCCGAAGTAGCTGATGTTGTTGCGGAACGGACGCAGGCCGATGCGGGTGTTCTGGTAGAAGTCGCGCTTGCCCAGTTCAAGGAAGCGGCCGAACGGCTTGAGCACCTGGAAGTTGCGGTTGATCGCTTCGCCAGCCAGGGAGTTGAGCACCACGTCGACGCCACGCCCATCGGTCAGGGCCAGCACTTCGTCGGCATAAGCCAGGGAGCGCGAATCAAAGACCTTGTCGACGCCCAGCAGACGCAGGAAGTCGCGCTTCTCGTCGCTGCCGGCGGTGGCATAGATCTCGGCACCACACCACTTGGCGATCTGGATCGCGGCAATCCCGACACCACCAGCGGCGCCGTGGATCAGCACCTTCTCGCCCGGTTCCAGGCGCGCCAGATGATGCAGCGCGTAGTACACGGTGAAGAAGGTACTTGGAATCGTCGCCGCGGCCTCGAAGGACATGCCTTCGGGGATGCGAGCCACCGCGTTGGCGTTGGTCACCAGGCGGTTGGCGAAACTGCGCGGGCCAAAACCCACCACGCGATCGCCCGGGGCGAAATCGCCGAACACGGCAGACCCTTTGCCGTGGACCACACCGGAAAATTCAAAGCCCATGGTCGGACCGGAGAAGCCATTTTCGATGGCCTCGTCGGACAGCAGGCCGAGGGCAAACATCACGTCACGGAAGTTCAGACCGGTGGCGCGTACTTCGATGTCCAGCTCGTCCGCCGCCGGCGCGGTCAGCTCACGGGCTTCCCAGCGCAGGTTGCGCAATTGCCCCGGCAGGTCGAAGCCCAGGCTGATGCGCGTGTTGCCGTCAGCGCTGGCACCGTTTTGTTCGTGCAGGACGCGCAAGCGCGGCACATAACGCTGGCCGGCGGCGCTGATCGCCACTTCGGTCTCGGCGTCGGCGTGCAACAGGGCCGCGACCAGGCTGGCGACAGGCGCGGCGAAAGCCAGGTCGAGTAGACGGATCCGGCAACCGGCAGACTCGTTCGCCAGGGTTCGGCCGAAGCCCCAGAACGCCGCATCGGCAATTGCATCGACATCGCTGCCTTGCTCGGCAGCGTACAGGTGACCGGCCGCGCCACGGGTCAGCAGCCAGCACTGTGGCGCGATACTCAGCGACTCGCAGGCCTGGACCAGCGCCGCCGCCAGCATGCAGCGCGCGCCCTGGCCATCGAGCCCTTGGTTGCTGTCAAAACCGGCCAGGTGCAACACGTGCTCTGGCGCTTGATCCAGCGCGCCGAGTTGTTGTGCCAGGGATTGCGCATCGCCAGGCTGCAACAGACTGACCTGCTGGCCTTGCTCACGCAGGGCCTGGGCCAGTTGCTCGGCAGCCGCCTGCCCGGATTCGGCCAGCAACGCCCAGCGTTGCACGGTGACCTCCGGCGAAGCGGCCGCTGCATTCACGCCATGAGCGGCCAACAGCAGATAACTGCCGCAGGCATTGCCCGGCAGCGCTTCCAGGGTGTGGCTGACGCTCAGGCCGTGACGCTGCAACTCATGCAGCCAGAACTGCGGCCGCTGTTGACGCGACAACGCCTGCTCAGGGCCTGCCAGCCACCAGTCGGCCTGGGCGCCAAACACGAAGTCGGCCCAGCGCGACGGGTGTTGCGCCAGCACGGCCAACTGCCCGTGCGGGTTGAGGTGACTGGCTGCCTGGCGCAGCGCTTCGCCAATGTTGTCCAGGGCCGCCAGATCGGTCGGCAACAGCACCCAGTCGTAACCAGCGGCGCTGCTCAGTTGTGCAAAATCAATGACCTGCAGTGCCGGGCAATCATCGCCGAGCATCTGCACCAGTTCTGGTTCCGCTACGCAGTAGCTGTAGTCGACGCGATCAAAATCGATCCCGGCGTACAGCGATTCAGCGAAAGATGGCCCGCCAAAACCAAACTCCAGCACCCGCAGGCGTTGCCCGGCCGGCAACGCGGCGAGACGCTGGGCCAGGGTTTCGCGCAGGCCGGCGAGTAGACGCTGCTGACCTGCGGCACCCAGCACCAGGCGCGACAGATTGGCGCCACTGGTTTCCCGTGGCAGCAACTGCTCCAGGGTTTGGCGAGCGTCGAGCAGGGACAGCAGGTGGCGACCGATCCGGCCTACCGAATGGATGATCTGGAAGTGCTCCGGATAGCTCTGGAACAACTCTTGCCAGATCGCCTCGGAAGCCGGACGCTCGCCCACCTCGGCGACACACCAGTTGCCGTCGGCATCGCAATTCAAGCTGCCGTCTTCCAGGCCCTGGCGCAGCAAGGTCGCCAGGTAATCGCTTGGCACACCGTCCTGTTGCGACCACAGCGCAACCTGCTCGGCGCTCAAGCGGCCGCCGGCTTGCTCGATCAGGTCCTGCACAAAACTCGCGCACAGGGCATCGAGCAACGGCTCGACTTCATTCAAATAACGCTGCTGCACCGGCTCATCGGCCAAGCCCTGCAGGTGTTCTACCAACGGCGTGGCGCTGCTGGCTGCACGCAGCACGGGCACTGCCTGACCTGGCGCGGCCAGGCCAACATGGGCCAGGCGCTTGATGTCATGGGAGCGGTCGCGTTGCAGGCGCACGCCACGGAAACGTGCGTCCTTGATGAACAGCACCGCTGCGCCGGTCGCGTCGTACAGGGTGAAATCCACCAGCAACGAATGCTCGGTACGCTTGAGCTGGCGCACTTGGGCCAGGCACGGCACGCCGCCGGCCTTGGCAAACGCGATGCGCCCGAGCTTGACCGGGATGAACGCCAGGCCCTTGTTGCTGCCCGGCTGGCCGACCAGCAATTCGGTGATTAACTGGAACGCGCCGTCGAGCAACGCCGGGTGCAGGTGCAGGGTCGCCAGCTCCTGGCTGATGGCCTCGGGAACGCTCAGTTGCGCGAGGATGTGGGCCGGTTCGACCCACACCGCCGCCACGGCCTGATAGGCCGGGCCATAGTTCAGGCCCACCGCACGGGTCAGCGCCAAATGCTGTTCGCCGGTGAAGTCGGCCGGGCGTTGCGGCAGTTCCGGTGCACGCGTGCCGAGCAAGACGCCACGGGCTTCGCCGGGCAGACGCGCGACCACGTGCTGGACCCACTCTTCACGTTGGGCCAGGCTGCGCGAGGTGATCCGCAAGGTGCCGTCGGCTTCCTCGATGTTGACGCGGATCTTCTTGCTGCCTTCGTTGCCGAGCAACAGCGGGTTGTGGATCTCCAGCTCTTCGATGTCGACAAACTCGCCCGGCTGGTGCAGCAAGGCCACCGCCAGCGCCAGCTCGGTGAAACCGGCGCCGGGGAACAGCACCGCTTCACCGACCTTGTGGTCAGCCAGGGTCGGGAACAGCTGCGTGTCGAGTCGGTTTTCCCAAGTCAAGGCACGATCGGCCAGCGGGTATCCGAGCAATGGGTGCACACGTTCGCGCGCCAGCACGCCGAACGACTCGGCGCTGACCGGCAGTTGAAAACGTTCGCGCTGCCAGGCGTAGTTGGGCAGGCGCAGGTTGCTGCCGGCCACCGGGAATTGTTGCTGCCAATCCGGCTCTGCGCCAGCAATCAACAGCCGCGCCATGCAACGCTCAAGCAGTGCTGGACTGTCGTCCTTGCGCAACAAGGTGGCGACCACCTGACCGGGCAGCTCGCGCTGGGTCAGGGCATCGCTGACGTAAGAGCGCAGGATCGGGTGCGGACCCACCTCGACGAACAGGTTGAAGCCCTGCCCCACCAGCTCGTCCATCGCCCCCTGGAACAGCACTGGGAAGCGAATGTTCTGCCACCAATAACGGCTGTCCAGACGTTGACCATCGAGCTCGCCACCGACCACCGTGGAATAGAACGGAATCTGCGCACTACGAGGACGGATATGCGCCAGATCGGCAATCACTTGCTGCTCGATCGGGTTCATCGCCGGGGAGTGGAAGGCGTAGTCCAGGTCCAGCAGACGGACAAACACCTGGCGCTCGGTCAGGGCCTGTTCAAGCTCGGTAAGAGCATCGACAGGGCCGGCCACCGTAGCGCCTCGCGCACTGTTTTCACCGGCCAGAACCACCCGATCGTCCAGCCCCAGTTCCACTAGCAACATCGCCGTGGCCTCGCCACTGAGACCGACGGCAGCCATTTTCCCGGTGCCGCGGGTCGTTCCCTGCAAACGGCTGCGATGGAAAATAACCTGGGTCGCGTCTTCCAGGCTCAGCGCGCCGCTGGCCCAGGCCGCGGCGACTTCGCCGACGCTGTGCCCGATCACCGCTGCCGGATGGAAACCCTGGGCTGCCAGTACACGCGTGACCGCTACTTGCAGGGCGAACAAGGCCGGCTGGGCGATCTCGGTGCGCGCATAACGCCCATCACCGTTTTCGCCCAGCAGTTCGGCGCGCAACGAATAGCCGGCCAGCGGCTGGAACAGCGCATCGACTTCAGCCACCGCGGCTTCGAACACCGGCTGGCCGAGCATCGCCCGGCCCATGCCTTGCCATTGCGATCCATTGCCGGAGTACACGAACACCGGGCCCTGAACCTTGTCCAGCGCCTGACCTACCTCAAGTACCGAGCTCAGCTCGCTGAGGCTCGGGTCCTGGGCATAGTCGGCCAGCGCCTGAGCAGCCTCGGCCGGGTCGGCAGCGATCAACAGCAAACGATGGGGATGGGCATCGCGCCGGAACAGGGCCTGGTAGGCGACATCGTAATAATTGCCCTGCGGGTGGGCGGCCAGGTACTCGGTAAAACCCTCGGCTGTGGCGCGCAGGCCTTCGGCATCCTTGGCGCTGAGCAGCAGCGGCACACGCCGGGTGTTGCCCGCCGTGGTGGACGCCGGCAGCGGCTCGGCACTTTGCAGGATCACGTGCGCGTTGGCGCCACCAAAACCGAACGAGTTGATGCCGACAGTCAGTTGCCCTTCAGCTTTCAGCGCACGGCTTTCGGTGACCACCTGCAGGTTCAGATCGGCAAACGGGATATTCGGGTTGAGCTCTTCAATGCCGATGGTGGCCGGCACTTCCCGCTCGATCAGGCAGTTGAGGGCCTTCATCAGGCCGGCAACGCCGGAGGCAGCCTCAAGGTGACCGAGGTTGCTCTTGATCGAACCGATCGGCAACGGGTTGCCGGCCTTCCGGGCCTGGCCCAGGGCCTCGCCGATGGCGCGGGTCTCGATCGGATCACCAACAGCCGTGCCAGTGCCATGGGCTTCCAGGTAGTCGAGCTGCGACGGATCGATCCCGGCCTTGGCGTAGGTGCGTTTGAGCAGCGCAGCCTGTGCATCGGCGCTCGGCAGGGTCAGGCTCGACTTGCGACCATCGGTGTTGACCGCACTGGCGGCGACCACCGCCAGAATCGGGTTGCCATCGGCCAGGGCCTGATCGTAATCCTTGAGCAGGAACAGACCACCGCCCTCGGAACGCGCATAACCGTCGCCGCGCTCATCGAACGCCTGGCAACGCCCAGTGCGCGAGAGCATCGAGGCCTTGGCGAAAATCATGAAGCCGAAGGGGTGCATGTGCAGGCTGATACCGCCCGTCACTGCCTGGTCGATATCACCACTGATGATCGCCTGGCAGGCCTGGTGGAAGGCCACCAGGGACGACGAACAGGCAGTATCGATGGCCATGCTCGGCCCGCGCAGGTCATAGAAGAAGGACAAGCGGTTGGCGGCAATGCTCATGGTATTGCCGGTGGCAGTGGCCGCATCGATCGAGGCCAGGTCTTCGACCAGGCGATAGGCCTGCTCGACGCCAGCAATGCCCAGGTACACCCCGCAATTGCTGCCACGCAGGCTCGACGGCTTGACGCCGGCGTTCTCGAAGGTTTCCCAGCACATCTCCAGCAACATCCGCTGCTGGGGGTCCATCACGGCTGCTTCACGCGGCGAGATATTAAAGAAGCCCGCGTCAAACGCACTGATGTCGCCCAACGACCCGGCGGCGAAGGTGTAGCTGGTGGCAGGATTGGCCTTGTCCGGGTGCAGGAACTCGGCATGGTCCCAGCGCGAGGCATCGACCTGGGTCACCAGGTCCTGCCCCGTCATCAGGTTCTGCCAGAAACTGCTGGTTGTGGAACCGGGGAAACGAAAAGAACAACCAACAATTGCTACCTGTCTACGCTTTGTCAAAACCCATTCCTTTAAAACGCTACCGGACACCGTCCCATCCTGCGGACAGCCGCATGCCTGGCCGATATATTTTTTGGCAAGTCGCTAAACGTCACCTGAGGAGAATCTTTTTTATCTGGAGGTTGCCTTGCATAGCACACCGGGGCGCAAGGCTGATGACCTGACAGTTACACACAGGAAATCTTCAGACATATTTGTGGGAATAATACGCGGTCTCGACGGCCAGGGAAAACCCTAAGCGACGGTTGCAGGGTTAAATGTTCGAATCGGTTCACATTAGGATGCCCCAGCAGTCGGCGCCAGATACTGCCAATAGGCCAGCCCCTCCTCAGCATTGGCCTATGCTGAGCGAAAAAAATGACTCAGCGCAGACGCTCAACTGGCAGATTTTACCAACAAGGAGGGAAGTCGATATGAACAAGGCGGACAAAGTCGCTGAAAACTGAAAATCTGCCCTCCTCGAATCGAAAGCCTAGCCACCAGCAAGGACACAGCGACCGATCACTGGCCAATCCAGATTAGCGACCGCCCCCGACAGAGAGAACTCTGGTTAGCCCCAGATCTCAGTATCCGACGCAACTCCACACCCGCCTTTGAGCGCACCCCAGCGGCGCCCCCTAAAAACTACGCCGGAGCTCAACTACTGATAAAAGCCCGTGATCGCACAAAAACGCTCGACGCTATTACACGCGCTCTCGCCAAAACGAGGACTGATCGAGACCCATCTACCGGATAAAAACTTCTACACGCAAAGTACAGATGAGCACATGGAGCCCTGATGACAAATGTAGTAGCTCTTTCCACCGGGACAAGCTGATCTGGCACTGATGGCTTGGAACAATGAAATTTTTTCATTGACTATTGAGGAAGGTTTGCGAGCTCAAGGCAGGCATGACGATAAAATTTTAGGGAGACACCTATACCCTCCCACGACACCGGCACGATCACTGCAGTGAATTTATGTGAGAATTGGAAGTCTATTGCGAACAACTGCCACCCTACCAAAATCCCGGGGTAAGATCACAACCATGAATAAAACAAAACACAGAGCAAAAATATTTATAAGCACCTCCTTTGTAACGCTCCTCACTAGCTGGCACCCACCATTGAGCGCCCAAGAGAATGCCGCGTGCAAAATTACAAACGCCAGCAACTTACGGGGCACCATAACTTTCGAGCCAAACTGCACCTACACACAACCCATCGTTATAAATGAATCCAACACTGAGATTAACTGCAGAGGGGCCACACTCGACGGACAACACAAACTAAAAATTGGCATCCGCATCGACAGTAAAGGAAAACCACTCAACAATGTCACAATTAAAAACTGCACGATAATAAACTTTGATTCCCTAGGAATCCTGGTCACCTCCGGAATACCAAACTACAAACGAACTGAAGATCGCCAAAAAAATTACGACATCACTCCCACCAACGTTACACTAAGCAACCTGAACGTAGAAAACAGTGGGCAGGTTGGCGTTTACCTCGACAGCTACGTCACCAATACTACACTTAAAAACTCAACGATCCTTAGATCCAAAGGAGTTGGAGTATATCTAGAGCAGAGCTCAAGAGACAACCAGATCACCAACAACATAATCCGCGAAAATGGCGAATGGAATGGACCAGGAAGTTACCAACGGGAAGGCTTAGCCATCGACTCGTCTGCACGAAACCTAATCGAAGGAAACGAGTTTATTAGAAACTCCGCAGGTGGTATTTATCTATACAAAAACTGCGGAGAGATGTTCAGTAAAGGAAAGTCAGTGCTACGCTGGCAATCCAGCAATGACAACACAATAAAAAACAACCGATTCACTGACGAAAAAACTGGAGTCTGGGTGGCCTCGCGCCAAAGTGCAAAATTGGCCGACTGCGGAGACCCCCCCCTAGACCCCGAAGGAAAATACTACCAAGATTACGCCGACCACAACACAATAGAAAACAACGTATTCTGTCGAAATAAAAATTACATCAAAGTAGAAGGAAACTACAACACAATAAAAAATAATCGCTCCGACGCCACCACCAAAAACCTCGTCAGCCAACCGATAACTATGAAAGAGCGGCTAACTGGAGTGCCAACCACTGGGAACCAAATATCTAACAACATCTATCAAAAATGCAGCGACTAGTTTCGACCTGCAATTAAACTCTTGAACTGCTCCAACAATGTTATCACTCACGACACCCCAAAAAAATCATCAACCGGAAGTCACCCTCTTCCATTTCCAACCCTAATCTACTTAGCCCTGCCGCCCCTTCATTCGCTGTCGCATGCGAGCACTTGCCACCGGCCCTGCCTGCACCATGCATTGCTCCAAAGCAACCAAATGACCATCAACAATATCTGCCATGGCTGGACGCACAAGGCGTCCAGTCTCACGCTCGACAATCTGCACGCTCTGTCCTTCCGGCGCATAGTGCGTATTACCCCATGCCACAAAAGCCATGAGCACCACACGAAAGTCCTCGCCCTTAGCGGTTGGCACGTATTCATAACGCAAAGGACGCTCACTGTAGGCGCGCCGTTCCAGCAACCCATCCTCGACCAACGAATTCAGGCGTCGGGTAAGCATGTTCGGCGCAATGTCCAGGCTGCGGGAAAACTCGTCGAATCGGCGCAACCCGTGCAAGGCGTCACGCATGATCAAGATACTCCACCACTCACCCACCCTTTCCAGGCTGCGGGCGATCGGGCATTCGGCGTGGGCCAGGGTTTTGCGTTGCATGGCGGATCCTCGGGTGATGCGCTCGGACATTTGTCGTACGGGCATGTTACTTTCATGATGATAGTTACGTCCACACATCACTATCCCCGACAAAGCTGAAGGAGCTGGACTGTCATGAGCAAACGCATTGTTGTCACAGGCATGGGCGCATTGACCCCGCTGGGCTGCGGAGTCGAACCGGTTTGGCAACGCCTGCTGGCGGGCGAATCCGGTATTCGTCGACTCCCGGAATCGCTGATTGGTGACCTGTCGATCAGCATCGGCGGCCAGGTTCCCGACCGGACGCAGGACCCTGAAGCCGGCTTCGACCCCGACCAACTGCTGGCGGCAAAAGAACAGCGCAAAATGGATCGCTTCATTCTGTTTGCCCTGGCCGCCGCCCATGAAGCCCTGGCACAAGCCGGTTGGGCGCCACAGACCGCGGAGCAACAGGAGCGCACGGCAACTATCATCGCCTCGGGCGTGGGTGGCTTTCCGGCGATCGCCGAGGCCGTACGCACCACGGATAGCAAGGGGCCGCGACGCCTGTCGCCATTCACCATCCCTTCCTTCCTTAGCAACATGGCCGCCGGCCACATCTCCATTCAACATGGGTTCAAGGGACCGCTGGGCGCCCCGGTAACGGCGTGCGCCGCTGGGGTTCAAGCCATTGGCGACGCCGCACGAATGATCCGCGCAGGCGAAGTGGACGTTGCCATTTGTGGCGGGGCCGAAGCGGCCATTCACCGGGTCAGCCTGGCTGGCTTTGCTGCGGCACGAGCGCTATCAAGCGATTTCAACGATACCCCCGAACAGGCCTCTCGCCCCTTCGATACGGCGCGCGACGGTTTTGTCATGGGCGAAGGCGCCGGCCTGCTGGTGATCGAAGAACTGGAGCACGCCCTGGCTCGTGGCGCCAAGCCAATCGCCGAACTGGTGGGCTACGGCACCAGCGCCGATGCCTACCACATGACCGCTGGCCCGGAAGACGGAGACGGCGCCCGCCGAGCCATGCAGCAAGCCCTGCGCCAGGCCGGCATACAAGCCTCCCAGGTCCAGCACTTGAACGCCCACGCTACCTCGACCCCGGTCGGCGACAAAGGTGAACTCGCGGCGATCAAGACGGTGTTCGGCACCCACAGCGGCCTGGCGATCAGCGCCACCAAATCCGCCACTGGCCACCTGTTGGGCGCTGCAGGCGGCATCGAGGCGATCTTCGCCATATTGGCCCTGCGCGACCAGGTGGCCCCGGCAACACTCAACTTGCACACTCCAGATAGCGCAGCCGAAGGCCTGGACCTGGTTTACGGTGAGGCCCGGCACATGCCGATGGAATACGCACTGTCCAACGGCTTCGGGTTTGGCGGGGTGAATGCCAGCGTGTTGTTTCGGCGCTGGGTTTAAGAGCGCAAACCGGATTCACCGAGGGTGACCATAGCGGTCGCCCTCGGCTTTTTCCGCCGGGAATTTTTCGCCTGAATCCTCTTGCCGAAAAAGTTGGCCTTCAATCCGGACGAACCCAACACGCACTACCCAGCGCCTGCGCCCCAAACCTGAAAAACAGGCCGAAACCATCGGCCCAGAGCCTTCAATCAAAAAATAATGAGTGATTTTTCGAGCACTAATGGTTAGTGTGCCCGCGAGTATGAGGCAATACGCCATCATTCTTTCTGCAGATTGTACGCCCGGAATCTCCGTTGAAAAACGTAAAGACCCTGGCCGCTGCCAGCATGCCGGCGGCCTTGCTTAATGCAGCCGGCATGTGCACGCAGCAGCAATTAGCAGCATCAAATTATTGACTGAACACTTGGGTGCAAAATGGCAGTAGCAGTATTTGAAGGTTTAATCGAAGAAACCGGTAACGGCGTGATCAGAAACGGCACCGTCACCGATTACGAGTACATCAAGATCGGCGGCAAACGAATCAGGCACATCCGCTGCCAGAACTATCTGGACAGCATGATCAAACCAGGCAACACCGTACGCCTTTCCTGCGTTAAATCGCTTGGCAAGCACACTGTGTATGCCGTCCAGGAAAGCAATGGCGAAGTGTCCAAGAACCCACTGTATTACGCCATGGTCAACTCCGGCGTGGTTGTGGTGTTCTGCGTGCTGGTGCTGTTTTTCCCAGCCATCGCCATGTACGTATCGGGCTACCAAGCCTCAGGACTTTTCACCTTCTTCGGGGTGACAGGCCTGCTCACCTGGTTCGGCTCCAAGGACCACTACCAAGCCCGCAACGCCCTGGATAATCTGCCGGCACCCGCAGTAGCCAGTTAAATGGTGTCAGGCGCCACGAGCCTCGTCCGGGCGCCTCGACGCAACCCCATCCCCTCCCCCATTCCTGATAAACTCCTCACCCGCCTCACCCTCCTGATTCAGATACCCATGCCTCATTCAACTGCATCAACTATCGCCCCAGCACTCTCTCGCCGGTTCTCCGTTGCACCCATGATGGATTGGACCGACCGCCACTGCCGGTTCTTCCTGCGCCTGCTCTCCAAACACGCCCTGCTTTACACCGAAATGGTCACCACCGGTGCGCTGCTCAACGGTGATCACGAGCGTTTCCTGCGGCACAACGAGGCTGAGCATCCGCTGGCGTTGCAGTTGGGCGGCAGTGTTGCGCTGGATCTGGCGGCCTGTGCGCGGATGGCGCAGGAGCATGGGTACGACGAGGTGAACCTCAATGTCGGCTGCCCGAGTGATCGGGTGCAGAACAATATGATTGGCGCATGCTTGATGGGGCATCCGCAGTTGGTGGCTGATTGCGTGAAGGCGATGCGCGATGCGGTGTCGATTCCGGTTACGGTCAAGCATCGGATCGGGATCAATGGGCGCGACAGTTACGCGCAGCTGTGTGATTTCGTCGGTACGGTGCGCGATGCCGGCTGCACCAGCTTTACCGTGCATGCGCGCATTGCGATTCTTGAAGGTTTGTCGCCTAAGGAGAACCGCGATATTCCGCCACTGCGTTATGACGTGGCGGCGCAGCTGAAGGCGGACTTCCCGGAGCTGGAGATCATTCTCAACGGCGGGATCAAGACGCTGGAGGCCTGCCATGAGCATTTGGCGACCTTTGACGGGGTAATGTTGGGCCGTGAGGCGTATCACAATCCTTATGTACTGGCTGAGGTGGATCAGCAGTTGTTTGGCAGCACCGCGCCGGTGATCAGCCGGGCCGAGGCGCTGGCGCAACTGCGTCCGTACATTGCCGCCCACCTTGAGGCTGGCGGCGCGATGCACCACATCACCCGGCATGTCCTGGGGCTCGGCACGGGCTTTCCTGGGGCGCGCAAGTTTCGCCAGTTGCTGTCGGTGGACATTCACAAGGCCAAGGACCCACTGGCCCTACTCGATCAGGCGGCTGCGTTGCTGGAAGGCCGCTAGCCGTCGCCGCGATTGAACCTGTGGGCGGTTTTGCCATCGTAGTTAGCGAATAGCGCCGGGCCTTTCAAACATCTGTTTTGCAGATGTTGCCGCCCAGGCCGTTGTTACGCATTTGTGCCCTTGAGTGGCTGCCAGCGCTCGGGTAATGTCAACAGACCCACAGGATAGAGCACACCCATGACTTCCAAGCTGGAACAACTTAAACGATTCACCACTGTCGTGGCCGATACTGGCGATTTCGAAGCAATCGCTCGCGTCAAACCAGTGGACGCTACCACCAACCCCTCGCTGCTGCTCAAGGCTGCGGCCATTCCTGCCTATGCCGAACTGCTCAACGCCAGCGTTACCGACTGCAAGGGCGACGTGGGCCTGGCCAGTGACCGTTTTGGGGTCGCAGTGGGCCAGGAGATCCTGAAAGTGATTCCGGGGCGCATTTCCACTGAAGTGGATGCGCGCCTGTCGTTCGATACCGATGCCATGCTCAAGCGTGCGCACCGCCTGATCGAACTCTACGACAAGGCCGGCATTGGCCGTGACCGTGTGCTGATCAAGATCGCCTCCACCTGGGAAGGCATCCGCGCCGCCGAACAGCTGGAGCGCGAAGGCATCCAGACCAACCTGACCCTGCTGTTCTCCTTCGCCCAGGCAGTGGCCTGCGCCGAAGCCGGGGTGTTCCTGATTTCGCCGTTCGTAGGGCGCATCTACGACTGGTACAAGAAGGCCAACGGTACCGACTACAGCGGCGCCGATGATCCCGGCGTGCAGTCGGTGACGCGCATCTACAACTACTACAAGGCCAATGACTACAAGACCGTGGTCATGGGTGCGAGCTTCCGCAACCTCAATCAGATCGAGCAACTGGCGGGCTGCGATCGCCTGACCATCAGCCCCGACCTGATCGAGAAGCTGGCGGCCGACACCGGCAAGCTGGAGCGCCAGCTGGCGCCAGGGCATGCCGGTGAAGCACGCCAGAGCCTGAACGAAGCACAGTTCCGCTGGGCATCCAACGAGGATGCGATGGCCACCGAGAAGCTGGCCGAAGGCATTCGGCAGTTTGCCCGCGACCAGGAGAAGCTGGAGGCGTTGCTGCAGGCCAAGTTGTAAGGTTACAGCGCAATGCAAAAAGGGCGAACCCTGCTGGGTCCGCCCTTTTTTGTGTGCCTGGTTTGACGCAGTGTTTTACCTTCGCCAGCGCCTACGAGGGATTGCAGGGGCTATCAGTGCCGCTCGAGGGCGTTCACCAGGTCATGGAACGCTTCGCGGTTGGAATCGTTGAGCCCCATGAGGATCTTGTGCGCTTCCAGCACCTTGATCCGCACCACCTCTTCGGACTGGTCCTGGTCAGGCAGGTCGGTCAGGCACTCCGGGCACGGCACCGGGCGGTCAACGATGTTGAACACCTGCTCGAAACCCATGGACTCCAACAGTCGGGTGATGTCTTCGTGGGTGGTGACGACGGTCGGCAGCAGGCCGACCTTTTGCCGCGACATGATCGACAGCTTGGCCAGCAGGCCCAGGGTGGTGCTGTCGATGCTGCGGGCTTCGGTCAGGTCGATCACGATTGCGTTGAAATTCAACGCGGTGAAGATCCGCTCGATAGTCGCATCCAACGCCGAACACAGGGTCAGGCGAACCTCACCGACGAACTTCAGGACAAAGGTGCCATCCTGCTCGGCGAACTGGATTCTACCGGTACTCATTGAAGATTCCTGCTCAACACTAACAGGGCGATATCATCCGGCATCTCCCCTAGCGTGGCCAATCCAAAAACCTGCCGCAGACCATCCAGGCTGCCGCCCGCCGATCTTACCCGTTGCGGTAAGGCGGCCTCTTTTTCTTTGAGTGTCGGTTCTGGCAAAAGGTCCAGAATGCCATCGGACATCAGCGTCAGGCTGAACACCGGCGGCAGTTCGATGACGTGGTCTTCGTAGGTGGCTTCATTGAACAAGCCCACCGGCAGACCGCGGCCTTCGAGGTATCCCACACTGTCTGGCGTGTACAACACTGGCAACGGCAGGTGTCCGCCGATGCTATAGGTCAACAAACCGGTCTCCTCGTCGATGACTCCACCGACCATCGTGACATGTTTGCCCAGCTTACAGCTGATCAGGCCCCGGTTGATATGGCCGAGCACCTCTGAAGGGGTGAATTCCGGCAAGGTGCCGTTGCGCTTGGATTCGAACAGCAGGCGCGTGGTCATGAACTTCAGCAGCACGGTGACGAAGGCCGAAGACGCGCCATGCCCGGAAACATCCGCCAGGTAGAACGCGACCCGGCGTTCGTCGACCCGAAAATAGTCGACAAAATCACCCGACAGGTACAACGACGGGATGATCTGGTGGGCGAACTTGAACTCGTCGATGGCCCAGGGGCTCACCGGCAACATGTTCATCTGCACCTGGCGACCGGCGTTCTGGTCTTCCTGCAGCAGGTTCAGGCTGGCTTCGAGCTCACGGTTGGCGGTTTCAAGCTTGGTCCGGTAACGCTGGTTCTCCAGGAGCAGGCGCGCACGATCCAGGGCCCGGCGCACGGAGTGCTCGAGCACGGCCAGGTCTTCCAGCGGCTTGATCAGGTAGTCCGCCGCGCCCAGGCGCAAGGCTTCGACCGCGTCGTTCATCACGCCGGCACCGGACACCACGATCACCGGCGTTTGCGGCGACAGGTCAGTCACCTGGCGAATGAGTTCGAGCCCGCCCATCTGCGGCATGCGCAGATCGCAGATCACGAGATCGGGGTGGCTTTGCTCGAATACCGCTAGCCCTTGCAGTCCATTGCTGGCCTGCAGGACGCTGAACCCACTGTCTTCCAAATAGGCCGCGAGACTCGCGCGCACTACTTCGTCGTCATCGATTATCAGCAGCGTGGCACTGGTTTTTTGCATGTGGGCAAACGGCGCCAGAATTAGGTTGGCGTAGCTGGCGGGGTGATTAGCCCGGCACACACTACTGGATTCGCTTTCTAGCCTCTCTGCTGCACTGCTTTCGAGCATTTGCCCGACACACATGTTCATCAGAGGTGCCCTTCTAAGGCGCAGACGGTACTCCCATCCGCGAGGCGTTTCAAGCTCACGCCGATGGTCATCAGGCGTCTTTACCCTGCAAATCACCGGGAGTTATAAGAACCGCAAAATTTGCAACAAAATGCAAGGTTGGAACGCCAGCTATAAAACGAAGAAGGCGGCCCGTGGGCCGCCTTCCTGTTATTGAAGCGCCGACTCAGAAGTCGTCTTCAACCTGGCCATCCTTGACCTTGAATTCGCGGTTCTGCAAGTAGGCGTTGCGGATGAAGACGTACTTGTCGCCATTGATCAGCTTCTCGGCCGACAACAGGCTGGCACGGGTATCGATCACATCCATGCCGAGCGCCATGTTGCGCGCTGGAATGTCGTGCATGTAGCGGTAGGGTTCGGCATAGCTGTCGACGTACTTGGACGGCGCGTCACGCAGGGTGCTCGGGCCGAGGAACGGCAGCATCACGTAAGGGCCGCTGGGCATGCCCCAGTAGCCAAGCGTCTGGCCGAAGTCTTCGTCATTGCGGTGCAGGCCCATCTTGGTGCCCACATCGAAGAACCCGGCCAGGCCCAGGGTGGTGTTCATCAACAAGCGTGCAGTGTCGACGCCCGCCGCATGGGGCTTGACCTGCAGGATGTCGTTGGCCAGGTTGCCGACGTCACCGATGTTGCGAAACATGTTGTGAATGCCGTCTTCGAGGAACTGCGGCGTGACGAACTGATAGCCCTGGGCCAGAGGCTTGAGGGCGTAGGTGTCCAGCACGTCGTTGAAGGTGTAGATCGGGCGGTTGATGCTTTCCCAGGGATCTTCTTCGGTGGCCGCCTGGGCAGCGAACGGAACCAACAGGACGCCGGCAAATAGACTTAGTCGAGCCAGGCAATTGCTCCAGCGCATAGCAGAAACTCCTTGGATTGTACTGGCGCGGATCGCGAAACCCGCGCGGTAAGCTGGCTAGTATAAGACGGATGCCGGCTTTCAGGGAAACGCCCTACGACACCTTGCATGTTTCCCCGGCCCGTCAAGAGAATGTCACTTAACTGTCACGAGGCAGGCCTACCCTCTCTGATTATTTCAGGGATGTTGAAATGCCCCAACCTCAGGTACACCCCCAAGCCCTCCCCCAACCCACCGCCGTGCTTTTTGGCCTGAGTGGCTGCCTGGTGGATTTCGGCGCGCAAACCCGACTCTACGGCAGCGGCTGTGCCCCACATGGCCAATTCACCCCGGGGGCCGAGCAAGCCTTGCTGTCGTTGCGGCTGCAAGGCATTCCCTGCGCCTGGCTGGATGAGTTACCTGCCAACCAGAGCCAGTCGCTGGCGACCGAACTACCCGACTGGATCAGCGCCAGCCCACGCCCCCCGAGCGTCCGCCCATGGCCAGCTCCCGATGCTTGCTGGTCATCGTTGATGGCGCTGAACATCCATCGCCTGGACGGTTGCGTGCTGGTCAGCGGAGAGCCGCGCTTGCTGCAATCGGGCCTCAATGCCGGGCTGTGGACCATTGGCCTGGCGTCCTGTGGCTCGCTCTGTGGCCTGGCACCCAAGGAATGGCAAGCCCTGAGCCGACAGGAGCGCGAACTCATGCGCGGTAAAGCGACCTTGCAATTGTTTGGCCTGGGGGTGCATTCGGTGATCGATCACCTCGGCGATCTCGACACCTGCCTGTCGGATATCGGCCTGCGCCGGCGCAAGGGCGAGAAACCCTGATCGATCATTCTTGATCAAGATCATGCACTTCGCTCGCCAGTGGATTAATCTACAGGTCAGACGTAGACCTTTGGATCACTGCTGCGGTCTATGCCAGTGCCTATAGATAAAAGGAAAGTAGCCATGCCTGCCCGCGAACTGCAAGAACAGCTCAATACCCTGCGCGAGCAACTGGAGCAGAACCCGCCGCTCTCGCAGGAAGAACGTGACCACCTGCTGGACCTGATGACGCAGATCGAAGCACAGCTGCAACTGGAAACCGCCACTAACGACAGCAGCCTGGCCGATGGCGTCAACCTGGCCGTAGAACGCTTCGAACTCGACCACCCGGCGCTGGCCGCCACCTTGCGTAATATTGTGCAGACCCTGGGCAACATCGGGATCTGATCCACACGAATACCAAAAAGCCCCGCTGGCGACAGCGGGGCTTTTTCGTTTCCTGACCGGCAAAAAAATCCCGGAATTTCGCGCTGCCCGCGCTTACTGGCGAACCAGGCGATGGTTGGGCAACTGCACTTCTTCGGTGCTGCGGTACGGGTTGATGTCCAGCCCGCCACGGCGCACATAACGGGCGTAGACGGTGAGTTTTTCCGGCTTCAGCAAGCGCTGCAGGTCGAGGAAGATCCGCTCCACGCACTGTTCGTGGAAGTCCGAGTGCTGGCGGAAGCTGACCAGATACCTCAACAGGCTGGCGTGATCCAGCGCCGCGCCACGGTACTCCACCGCCACGCTGCCCCAGTCCGGCTGGCTGGTGACCGGGCAGTTGGATTTGAGCAGATGGCTGTGCACGCTCTCCTCGACGACGCGCGACTCATCACAACGCAGCAGCTCCGGACGCGGGTGCTCGTAGTTGCTGACGCTGATGTCAAGGTCGTCGATGCACACACCCGGCAGGGCCACCACACCTTCAGCCTGCACTTCGTTCAAGCTACGAATGCGCACGCCCACCGGCTTGCCCGCTGCCGTCGAGAGATCCTTGGCCAGGGTAGCTTGCAGGGTCTGGGTGTCGGCGAACGGTGTCTGGTTCAGTGAGTTCAGGTACAGCTTGAACGACTTCGATTCAATGATGTTCGGCGAGTCCGCCGGGATGCTGAACTCACCGATGGCCACCACCGGCTTGCCCGACGGCAGCAGCCAGGACAGTTCGAAGCAGTTCCAGAAGTCCACGCCCTTGTACGGCAAGGTATCGGCCGTCAGCCCCAGCTCGGCCCATTTGGCGGTGCGCGGGATCGGGAACAACAAAGACGGCGTGTACGTGGCGATGTATTCGCTGGATTTGCCCAGCGGCGAGTGTTCGGCTGCGGGATGCATGGCGGAAACCTGACTGAAGAATCAGCCGATTCTACCAGCCTTTGCTCCCGCCTTTGAGTGCTTACTGACTGACCGTCAGTTTGCCGACCATGCCCGCCTGATAGTGACCCGGGATGTTGCAGGCGAATTCCAGGTTGCTGGCCTGCTTGAAGGTCCAGGTCAGTTCGGCGGTTTTGCCCGGCTCCACCAGCACGCTGTTGGGGTCATCGTGCTGCATCGCCCCATGGTCCATGCCTGCCATCGAGCCGTGGCCCATGGCCGCGTGATCCATCGCCGGCGCTTTCATTGCGGTCGGGGTGAGCTGGCCGCTTTGCTGCATCTTGAGCATTTCGGCCTGGTGCTGGCTGTGCATCGCCACGTCGCCCAGGTTGAATTCGTGGAGCAATTGGCCTTTATTGATCAACACAAAACGCACGGTCTCACCGGCCTTGATCTGCAAGGCCTTGGGATTGAACGTCATATCGCCCATGACAATTTCCACCGTGCGCGTCGCCTTGGCCGCCGGGGCAGGCGCACCAAAGGTGTAGGACTGCGCCGGTGCGGCCAGTAGCGGAGAACTCAATGCCAACAAGCAGCCGGCCAGCACCCAGGATTTAGCGAAATACATGATCACACTCCAACAAGATAAGGTTCAGCTTGTGGGAAACTCTAAGGGTGTGCCGCTGCCAGGTAGCTGACGAGTAGATTACAACTTTGTCAGGTTGAGCTGGCTGCGCGCCCGCCACGGTATAACGCTTGTGTCCCATCCACCCTGAGTCGCCCATGAAACTGCTGATCGTCGAAGACCAACCGAAAACCGGCCACTACCTGCGCCAAGGCCTGACCGAGGCCGGGTTCAACGCTGAACTGGTGGCCGACGGCATCACGGGCCAGCAACTGGCGTTGAGCGGGGATTATGGGCTGCTGATTCTCGATGTGATGCTCCCTGGCCGCGACGGCTGGCAGATCCTGCAAGCGGTGCGCGGCGCCGGCCTGGACGTGCCGGTGCTGTTCCTCACAGCCCGGGATGCGGTACAGGACCGGGTGCATGGCCTGGAACTGGGGGCCGATGATTACCTGGTAAAGCCCTTCGCCTTTTCCGAACTGCTGGCCCGGGTGCGCAGCCTGTTGCGCCGTGGCAGTGCGGCCCCGCAGGAAACCAGCCTGCAACTGGCGGATCTGCGCCTGGACCTGATCCGCCGCCGGGTCGAACGCAACGGGCAGCGGCTGGACCTGACCGCGAAGGAGTTCGCCCTGCTGGAAATGCTCCTGCGCCGCCAGGGCGAAGTGCTGCCCAAATCGTTGATCGCCTCCCAGGTCTGGGACATGAATTTCGACAGCGACACCAACGTCATCGAAGTGGCGATCCGTCGTTTGCGCCTGAAAATCGACGATGACTTCCCCAACAAACTGATTCATACCGTACGCGGCATGGGGTATGTGCTTGAAGAGCGTCCAAGCTGATGCCCCGCTTGTCTTTGAGCAGTCGCCTGGCGTTGCTGTTTGCGGCGTGCACCGCGGTGGTCTCGCTGATTGCCGGCGTGCTGTTCAGTCGCGCCAGCGAGACCCACTTCATTGAGCTGGACCAACAACTGCTGGACGGCAAGCTGGTGGCCCTGCGCAGCGCCCTGCAAGGCGCCGACGACCCAGCGCTGTTCGTCCAGCGCAAAGCCCGCCTGCAGGAAGAAATGAGCCATCAGACTGACCTCGCACTGCGCGTACGCGGTGCCGATGGCCACGTGTGGTTCGACAGCGCGCCCAGTTTGCCTGGCGACCTGCCCACCCTGCCCGGCCTGTCTAGCCTGCACAGCGCCGGCACCGCCTATCGGGTCTACAGCGCGCCACTGGAGCCAGGCAGAACCGATGGGGCGCAACTGACCCTGGTGCTCGACATCACCCACCATCAGCACTTTTTGCAGCGCATGCAGCATTTGATCTGGCTGACGGTCGGGCTCTCGGCGCTGGCCACGGCCTTGCTCGGGGCCTGGGCGGCGCGCAGTGGCTTGCGCCCGTTACGGCGCATGAGCGAAGTGGCCGCCGGGGTGTCCGCCAGCTCCCTGACCCAACGCCTGTCACACGCGCAGATGCCGGCCGAGTTGGCCGAACTGGCCCACGCATTCAACGCCATGCTCGGACGCCTCGACGATTCATTCCAGCGGCTGTCGGCGTTTTCCGCCGACATCGCCCACGAACTGCGCACGCCGCTGTCGAACCTGCTGACCCACACCCAGGTTACCTTGACCCGTCCACGGGACCTTGAGGACTACCGCGAAGCCTTGCACAGCAACCTCGAGGAACTGCAATGGATGGCGCAACTGGTCAACGACATGCTCTATCTGGCCAAGGCTGACCACGGTTTATTGATGCCTCGGCGTGAGCCGCTGCAACTGGCGCAAGAGGCGGATGCGCTGCTGGAGTTTTATGCGCCCCTGGCTGAAGACGCACAAATCCGCCTGACCCGCCAGGGCGAAGCCGCCATCAGCGGCGACCGCAGCATGCTGCGCCGGGCCCTGTCCAACCTGCTGGACAACGCCCTGCGTTTTACTCCAGCGCAGGGTGAGGTTCAGGTGCAGATAGTGGACTCGGCGCAGGGATTGCACCTGAGCATCGCCAACACCGGCGAAGGCATTCCCCCCGCCTTGTTACCGCGCCTGTTCGACCGTTTTTATCGGGCCGATCCGGCGCGCCGTGAAGGCAGCAGTGAACATGCGGGATTGGGCCTGGCGATTACCCAGTCAATCATCCGCGCCCATGGCGGGACCATTCGTTGCGAATCGGCCCAGGGCTGGACGCGCTTTGTGATCGAACTGCCCAAAGGCAATTGAGCCCGCGCGGGCAACCTGTGGGAGAGAGGCCACCGCGCTCATCCTGAGGCTGAGCGTTATCGTTGACGTCCATCGCGAGCAAGCCGCAAGCGGGCGCTCGCCCCTACAATGTCTTCGGTAAACCCAGGGGCTGTGGCACCCCACGGATCGTAGTCAGGAGTAACGCAAGGCGTGCGCTGGTTCGATCTTCGCGGCGCGCCAGGCCGGGTAGACGGTGGCCAGGAAGCTCAGGATAAACCCGGCCGAGCAGATCAACAGCACATCGGCGCCCTGCAACTCCGACGGCAGGTTGCTGACGAAGTACACGTCGGAACTGAAGATGTGCTGGCCGCTGACGCGCTCCACCCAGCCCACCAGCGCACTGACATTCAGCGCCGCGATCACGCCAAGCACACCGCCAATCAGGGTGCCGACAATACCGATCACCGTACCCTGGACCATGAAGATCGCCATGATCTGCCGTGGCGTAGCGCCAATGGTACGCAGGATCGCGATGTCGGCACCCTTGTCGTTCACCACCATGATCAGGGTCGCGATGATGTTGAACGCCGCCACCGCGACGATCATCAGCAGCAACAGGCCGATCATGGTTTTTTCCATTTTCATGGCACTGAACAGGCTGCCCTGGGTGTGAGTCCAGTCATCGGCCTTGTATCCAGCCCCCAGGTTGCCAGCAATCGCCGCCGACACCTGAGGCGCGGCGTACAGGTCCTTCACCGCCAGGCGCACGCTTTGCACCTGGTTGGGCGCCCAACGCTGCATTTGCGCAGCGTCGGCGACATGGATCAGGGCCATCGAACCATCAAGCTCAGCACCGACCTTGAACACCCCCACCACATTCAGGCGCTGCATACGCGGGGTGATGCCCCCCGGTGCACTGCTGATTTCCGGCACGATCAGGGTGAGCTTGTCGCCGACATTCAAGCGAAAACGCCGCGCGGTGATTTCGCCGACCACCACCCCGAACTCACCTGGCTTCAAGTCATCGAGGCGCCCTTGCACGATGTGCTGGGTGACAATCGACACCTTGCCTTCCTGGGCCGGGTCGATGCCGCTGATCTGGATCGGTTGCATCGAACCCTTGTAGGAGAGCATGCCTTCCATCTCGGTGAAGGGCACTGCGGCGGTCACTGCCGGATTTTTCAGCGCGGCGGCAGCCACCGGCGCCCAATCGTCGATCGGCTTGACGCCGACGATGGTCGCGTGAGGCACCATGCCGAGAATGCGCGAGCTCATTTCGCGCTGGAAACCGTTCATCACCGACAGCACCACGATCATCGCCAACACGCCCAGGGCGAGGCCGATCATCGAGGTCATCGAGATAAACGAAACAAAGCGATTGCGGCGCTTGGCGCGGGTATAGCGCATGCCGATAAAGATCGATAACGGTCTGAACATTCGCTGGGGCACCGTATAAAAATAAAAGACCCGGCGCCTGTTCAGGCACCGGGTTGCAAAGCATCAGATGGGCGTCAAGCGACCTTCCTGCAAGTGCAGAACGCGATCCATCTGCCGTGCCAGATTCATGTCGTGGGTCACCACCAGAAACGCCGTGCGCATCGAGGTGCTGAGTTCCAGCATCAGGTCCTGGATACCTTGCGCGGTATGCGAGTCGAGGTTGCCGGTTGGCTCGTCGAGCATCACCAGCCCTGGGTTGTTCACCAGCGCACGGGCGATGGCCACGCGCTGGCGCTCGCCACCGGACAGTTCGGCCGGCTTGTGCTCCAGGCGATGCCCCAGGCCGACCCGCTCCAGCAAGGCGGTCGCGCGCTGGCGGGCCTCGGGGATCGCGGTCTTGCCGATCAACAACGGCATGCAGACGTTTTCCAGGGCGGTGAACTCAGGCAACAGGTGATGGAACTGATAAACGAAGCCCAACGAACGGTTGCGCAGCAAGCCACGGTTCTTTTCATTGAGTGCCGACAGCTCTTCACCGGCCAGCCAGACGCTGCCCTGGGTCGGTGTATCGAGCCCGCCCAGCAGGTTGAGCAAGGTACTCTTGCCCGATCCCGAAGTCCCGACGATCGCCACGCGCTCACCCGGGTGCAACTCCAGCTGCAGACCGGCCAGCACTTCCACCGACTCCGGGCCTTCCTCGTAGGATTTGCCCAGGTTGCGGCAACTCAAGATTGCTTTTTCGCTCATGCCCAACTCACTCATAACGTAGCGCCTCCGCCGGCTGGGTGCGCGCGGCACGCCAGGCTGGATACAGGGTGGCGAGGAAACTCAGGACCAACGCCGCGCCACAGACCATCAACACATCCTGGGCCTGCAACTGCGACGGCAGGTAGTCGATGAAGTACACATCGGCGTTGAGAAACTTGTGTCCGATCAGGCCTTCGAGGGCGGAGATCGCCGCGCTGACATTCAGTGCGGCAAACATCCCCACCAGCGCGCCGATGGCCGTGCCGACCACCCCGATCACCGTGCCCTGGACCATGAAGATCGCCATGATGGTGCCCGGCGTAGCGCCCAGGGTGCGCAGGATCGCGATGTCGCCCTTCTTGTCGTTGACCACCATCACCAGGGTGGAAATGATGTTGAACGCCGCCACCGCGACGATCAGCAGCAGCAACAGGCCGATCATGGCTTTTTCCATACGGATGGCCTGGTACAGGTTGCCGTGGGTGCGGGTCCAGTCACGGGCGTAGAAACGGTCATCGCCTAATTGCTGGGCGATGTTCCAGGCCGCGCGCGGGGCCTGGAACAGGTCATCGAATTTCAGCCGCAGGCCCTGGATCTGGTCCGGCTTCCAGCGATGCAGTTTCGACAGGTCCTGCTGGTTGGTGACACCCAGGTAGCCGTCGATCTCACCAGCGCCGACATGGAAGATGCCGACCACGGTAAAACGCTTCATGCGCGGGAACATCCCGGCCGGGGTCACGGTGACTTCCGGCGCGACGAAGGTCAGCTTGTCGCCGAGGCCTACCCCGAGCTTGGCCGCCGCCTTGTCGCCGATGACAATGCCAAAGCTGCCGGGTGCCAGGGCATCGAGCTGGCCCTGTTGCATGAAGTTATCAATGATCGAGACCTGGCGCTCCAGCGCCGGGTCGATGCCATTGAGCAATACCTTGGAGACCTGGCCATTGTTGGTCAGCAACCCCTGCATCTGGGTAAAGGGCGCGACGGCCACCACCTGCGGGTTCTGCTTGACCTTGGCGGCCAGGCTCGGCCAGTCGCTGATCGGCTCACCGGACTCGATGGTCGCGTGGGGCACCATGCCCAGCACGCGGGTGCGCATCTCATGATCGAAGCCATTCATTACCGACAGCACCACGATCATCACGACCACGCCCAGGGCGAGTCCGATCATCGAAGTCAGGGAAATGAACGACACAAAATGATTGCGTCGCTTGGCACGGGTATAACGCGTACCGATAAATACGAAGAGAGGTCTGAACATGTCGGGGCTTGTTCGGAGGGAAAAGGAACGTCCTTGTGGCGGGGGTCGATAACCAGCTTTACACTCAGACCACCGCCGCTACCATGGGTTCGCCATGTCGACATTAGATGAAGAAGATCGCCGCGAATACTACCGTATCGAGGACAGGATCGCACTGGAAATTCAGACCCTGACAGGCCCTGCCGCCACGGCGGAGGAAGTGTTGCAGGATGCTTCGCCACTGTTCAATCTGCTCAGTGAACTGCACCTGAGTGAATTCGAATCCCAGCACCTGCTGCGCCAGATCAGCGAGCGCGATCGCAATACCGCGGCCTACCTGAAAGTGCTGAACAAACGTATCGACCTGCTCAGCCAGGTAGTCGCGTTGACGGTGCTCGGCCAGATCGGCGAACCGCAACCGGTGATCCTTTCTGAAGGCGGCATCGACTTCCAGCATGCCACCCCGCTCGCCCCCGGCAGCCATCTATCGATCAAACTGGTGCTGATGCCCCAGGCCCTGGGCCTGCTGGTCCGCGCCCGAGTCACCCATTGCGATGCCAAGGACGGCGGTTTTGACGTCGGCACCGAATTCCAACACTTGAGCGATGCCCAGCGCCAACTGCTGGCACGCTATATCCTGCAAAGACAGGCCCAAGAACGCCGCCTGGCGCGCGAAATCACCGAATCCGGCAACTAATTAAGGAACCACCGTGACCCTCATCTACGGCCACCGCGGCGCTAAAGGCGAAGCACCGGAAAACACCCTGAGCAGCTTCCAGCAATGCCTCAAGCATGGCGTGCGTCGCTGCGAACTGGACCTGCACCTGTCCATGGACAACGAGTTGATGGTGATCCATGACTCGACGCTCAAGCGCACCACCGACCGCCGCGGCAAGGTCGTCGAGCACAAGGCGGCGGACCTGGTGACCTACGACGCACGCAAGGGCGGACCGGGCTGGATCAAGCCCTGCCCGATCCCGACCCTGGAGCAACTGTTCGAACAGTGCGACTTCGACCACTGGCAACTGGAAGTCAAAAGCGCTTCACGCACCCGCGCCGCCACCACCGTGTTGGCGATTCGCGAAATGGCCCAGCGTTTTGGCATGCTGGACAAAGTCACCATCACCTCAAGCTCGCGGGAAGTGCTCAAGGCGGCCCTGGACCTGGTGCCGGATGTGTCTCGGGGGCTGGTAGCCGAATACGCCTGGCTCGACCCGCTGAAGGTCGCGCAAAGCTATGGCTGTGAGATTCTGGCGCTGAACTGGACCCTGTGTACGCCGGAGCGCCTGGAGAAGGCGCAGCGTCAGGGCTTGCATGTGTCGGTGTGGACCGTCAACGAACCCGCGCTGATGCGCAGGCTCGCTGATTTCGGCGTTGACAGCCTGATTACAGACTTTCCCGGTTTGGCCACTGCCACCCTCGAGAATTGCTGAAATCGGTCTCCCCGGCCGGCTCAGGCCACCGGCCGGAGCCGCTCAAAAAAGCCGGTTGAGGCCATCGTATGCAGCTACCCGATAGGCTTCGGCCATGGTCGGGTAGTTGAACGTGGTGTTGACGAAGTACTTCAAGGTGTTCAATTCGCCCGGCTGGTTCATGATCGCCTGGCCGATGTGCACGATCTCCGACGCTTGATAACCGAAGCAATGCACGCCCAGCACTTGCAGGGTCTCGCGGTGGAACAGGATCTTCAGCATGCCTTGTGGCTCGCCGGCGATCTGCGCCCGCGCCATGCTCTTGAAGAACGCCTTGCCGACTTCGTAAGGCACCTTGGCCTGGGTCAGCTCCTGCTCGTTCTTGCCGATCGAGCTGATCTCCGGAATGGTGTAGATCCCGGTCGGTACGTCGTTGACGAAACGCCAGCTGCCGTTGTCGACAATGCTGCCAGCGGCCGAACGACCCTGGTCATGGGCGGCACTGGCCAGGCTCGGCCAGCCGATCACATCGCCGGCGCCATAGATGTTCTGGACGCAGGTGCGGTAGTTCTCGTCGACTTCGATCTGGCCACGGCTGTTGACCTTGACCCCGATGTTTTCCAGACCCAACTGATCGGTGTTACCGGTCCGGCCGTTGCACCAGAGCAAGGCATCGGCCTTGATCTTCTTGCCGGACTTGAGGTGCAGGATCACCCCGTTGTCCACGCCTTCAACGTGATCGTAATCTTCGTTGTGGCGCACGGTGATGTTGTTGTTGCTGAAGTGGTAGCTCAGGGCCTGGGAGATTTCCGAGTCGAGGAAGCTCAGCAACTGGCCACGGTTATCCACCAGCTCCACCAGCACACCCAGGCCACTGAAGATCGAGGCGTACTCACAACCGATCACGCCAGCGCCGTAGACAATCAGTTTACGCGGGGTGTGGCCGAGGCTGAGGATGGTGTCGCTATCGTAGATACGCGGGTGGTGGAAATCGATATCGGCCGGGCGATACGGACGCGAGCCGGTGGCGATGATGATGTGCTTGGCCACCAGTTTTTCGACCACGCCGTTGGCGCAGACCACTTCGATGGTTTGCTCGTCAGCAAAGCTGCCGGTGCCGAAGAACACGTCAATCCGATTACGCGCGTAGTAGCCGGTGCGCGAGGCAACCTGCTTGGAGATGACTTTCTCGGCGCTTTTCAGCACGTCCGGGAACGAGAACCAGCGCGGCTCACCAATGGCCCGGAACATCGGGTTGGTGTTGAACTGCATGATCTGCCGGACCGAGTGCCGCAACGCCTTGGACGGGATGGTGCCCAGGTGAGTGCAGTTGCCGCCGACCTGGCGACGACTATCAACCATCGCCACCTTGCGCCCTGCCTTGGCGGCATTCATTGCCGCGCCTTCTCCTGCCGGGCCGGAACCCAGCACCACCACGTCGTAGTTGTAGACAGCCATGCGTACTCCTCAGAACAGGCCGCGGCGCCCCGTTGGCACCTGCGGCTAAATCATGCCGGCCATGCGGCATGAAGGAACAATTTGGGGTCAGTCGAAAACCCAGGAACAGTCTATAGAAGCGTCAACGCCGCGCACATTAACCCTTGGTCGCGTCGTAGGCTAGTTTTGCCTGCACTACAACGCCAGCCGCGCTTGGGATCGGCGCCCGATTCATTGGGGTTTTTCCCCGCTCAGGCGGATAAAAGCCTGACTGCTACGTGTGACGAAACCGCGCTCAGTGCGCATCACAAAAAAAGCCGCAATCGCGTGTTTTTCTGCGTATGCAAGGCCCTGCTCCGGCCCGAGGATCAACAACAGGGTCGACCAGCCATCGGCCATCAGCGTTTGCGGAGCAACCACCGTAACCGCTGCCAGGTCATGCAGCACTGGCGCCCCGTTGCGGGCGTCGAAGGTGTGGGAATAGCGCCGCCCACCCTGCTCGAAATAGTTGCGGTAGTCGCCCGAGGTCGAGACCCCATAACCATCCAGCGCCAGTATCCGTTCCACCACCTGCTGGTCGTCACGGGGTTCTTCCAGGGCTATCTTCCAGGGGTTGCCGTCGAGCTTTATGCCGGCGGCCTTGAGCTCACCGGTGACTTCGACGAGATAGCTGCTGATGCCCAGGCTGCCCAACGCGGCGGCTATCCGGTCGACGGTGTAGCCGGCAGCAATACTGTCGAAGTCGACCTCCACCGCCGCGTCCTTGCACAGCTGCCCTGCGTCGATCCGCAAGTGCTGGTAGCCGACCCGCTGCCGTACCTGCGCCAGCGCTTGCTCACTGGGGACCTGCACGGTGCGCGCCTGCGGGCCGAAGCCCCAGAGATTCATCAGCGGCCCAACCGTCAGGTCGTAGGCCCCCTCGCTGGCGCGGGAAAACTGTTCACCGACCTGGACCAACTGCAGGACTGCCGCCGGCATCGGCTGACAGCTATTGGCCGGCAACGCGTTGAAGCGCTCGATGTCGGAGTCACTGCGATAGGTCGACAGTTGTTGGTCGACCTCGGTCAATATCGCCTCGACCTGCTGGCGCACCTGCGCCGGCCCGGGCAGGCCTGCATGGCGAACGTACTGGATCGAGTAACTGCTACCCATGGTCGGCCCGCCAAATTTTTCCTGGGAGTCGCCGCTGCCGCAGCCGGCCAGGGCCGCGATCAACAGCAGCAACCCGGCCGAGCCCCTCCATTGCCTACCCAACATGTGCACAACTCCCGCAATCACGCCCTACCTTGTAGGAGCGAGCTCGCTCGCGATGGCATTCGACGCTGAGGGCATCGCGGGCAAGCCTTGCCCCTACAGCAAAGGCGCCCTGCCGTATCTTCTTCAGCGCTGCAGCTCACTGAAGATCCGATACGCCAAGTGCACCCGCGCTTCATTGGGATAACTCTTGTTCGCCAGCACCACAATGCCCAGCTTCTTCTCGGGTACAAAGGCCACATAAGCCGAGAACCCGCCCGTCGATCCCGTCTTGTTGATCCAGGCAGCTGCCTTGGGTGGCTGGGGCGGGTTGATTGCGCTAACGACGTGACTGTCGTAGATCATTTTGTCGCCATTACCCTCGATCAGCGTCTCGAGGGCTACGGGATAGTCGTACTGCTCCCAGATCAGGTCCTGGGTCATGGCGCCCACCTGGAAATAGCCCTTGTGGGTTTCCAGCAATGCAGTGCGCAAGTTTGCCGCGACCTTGGTTACGCCAAGGTTGGCTTCGACAAACCGCAGCAGATCGCCAGAAGAGGTTTTCACCCCATAGGCTTCATCACCCAGCACCCCGGAGTTCAAGCGGACTGGCGCGTCCTGCTTGTTGTAGCCCTGGGCGTAGAGCGCCTGCTTGCCCGGCGGTACGTTGATGTAGCTGTTGGTCATGCCCAGCCCGGGAAACAATTGACCCTCCAGCGCCTGGGCGTACGGCACGTTCATGCTGATGGCGGTAATCATGCCCAACGCGCCAATACTCGGATTGGCATAGGTGCGCTGGGTACCTGGCGCATAGGACGGCTGCCAGGCCTTGAAGTACTCCAGCAACTGTTGCTTGTCCTGCACTTGATCCGGCACCTGCAACGGGAAGCCGCCTGCGGTATGGGTCGCCAGGTTCAGCAGCGACACCTGGTCGAACGGGCTGCCGAGCAGTTGTGGCAGGTACTTGCCCGGGTGGTCGGCGAGCGAGAGCTGGCCATTGACTTGTGCGTAGGTCGCCAGGGTGGCGGTGAAGGTCTTGCTGATCGAACCGATCTCGAACAACGTGTCGCTGCCGACCTTGCGCTGCGTGTCCCTGGAAGCTACGCCAAAATTGTAGAAGCGCTGCTGGCCGCCTACGGACAGCCCAATAGCCAGCCCGGGAATGTTGTACTGCTGCATCAGCGTTTGTGCAGCCTCTTGCACCACACCGTCGATCGCCGGGCGCTCGGTACTCGCCACGGTGAGCGGCGCGAAAGAAGCGGCGCAGGCCAGTGCAAGCAAGGCGGTACAGGGCAGTCGGATCAGGCGCATCAAAGTCGTCCTCAGTATTCTGTCGGGGCGGAAGTCGCCCAACCTAGCATTTTGCCTCTCACGCACATACAAAAACGCCCCGACACTGTCGGGGCGTTTTTATCTGCAGCTAAGGCTTAGCGCGGGAATGCTGGCGGGTTGACCCCGGCCATGTCTTCCATCACGCGAACTACCTGGCAGCTGTAACCAAATTCGTTGTCGTACCAAACGTACAGCACAACGCGGTTGTCTTGGGTGATGGTGGCTTCAGCGTCGACCACACCGGCGTGGCGCGAGCCAACGAAGTCAGTGGACACCACTTCCTGCGAGTTGACGTAGTCGATCTGCTTGTGCAGATCGGAGTGCAGCGCCATGTAGCGCAGGTACTCGTTCATCTCTTCACGGGTAGCGGCTTTCTCAAGGTTCAGGTTGAGAATGGCCATCGACACGTTTGGCGTCGGTACACGGATCGCGTTGCCGGTCAGCTTGCCAGCCAGCTCAGGCAGGGCCTTGGCAGCGGCGGTAGCAGCACCGGTCTCGGTGATAACCATGTTCAACGCAGCGCTACGACCACGGCGATCGCCTTTGTGGAAGTTGTCGATCAGGTTCTGGTCGTTGGTGTACGAGTGAACGGTTTCAACGTGACCGTTGATGATGCCGAACTTGTCGTTCACTGCCTTGAGCACCGGCACGATGGCGTTGGTGGTGCAGGAAGCGGCGGACACGATCTTGTCGTCAGCGGTGATTTCACCGTGGTTGATGCCGTGAACGATGTTCTTCAGCTTGCCTTTGCCCGGCGCGGTCAGGACCACGCGGTCGATACCCGGGCACGCCAAGTGCTGACCCAGGCCATCGGCGTCACGCCATACACCGGTGTTGTCCACCAGCAGCGCGTCTTTGATGCCGTACTGGGTGTAATCCACCTCAGTTGGGTTCTTGGCGTAGATAACCTGGATCAGGTTACCGTTGGCGGTGATGGTGTTGTTTTCTTCGTCGATGGTAATGGTGCCATTGAACGAACCATGGACCGAATCGCGACGCAGCAGGCTGGCGCGTTTCACCAGATCGTTTTCGGCGCCTTTGCGCACCACGATGGCGCGCAGACGCAGGCCGTCGCCACCACCGGTTTTTTCGATCAGGATGCGGGCCAGCAGACGGCCGATGCGACCGAAGCCGTACAGGACAACGTCGGTGCCTTTGCGGGCCGAAGCGTTTTGCTGACCAACCACGTCAGCCATTTCTTCGCGTACGAACTGCTCGGCGCTGCGGCCATTGCCTTCGTTGCGGAATTTGAACGCCAACTTGCCCAGGTCTACCGAAGCCGCGCCGAGCTTGAGCTCGCTCATGGCTTTAAGCAGTGGGAATGTTTCGTGGACGGAGAGTTCGCTGTCGTCGGAAGAACGGTGGCGAGCAAAGCGGTGAGCTTTGAGAATCGCGATGACAGACTGGTTGATCAGACTGCGGCCATAGATCGAGCTCACCACGTTGTTATTGCGGTAGAGCTGGCCGATCAGCGGAATCATCGCTTCTGCGAGTGCTTCACGGTCGATCCATTCACCAAGACACTGGTCGGGCTTCTGAGTCACGGTAACCTTCCACATGTAGGGGCAGAAAAAAGGGGCTACATTATGCCGCCGACTCCCTCCCGTAGCAATGCGCGCTTGTCGTGCAGACAGTAACAATTTTCCCCTGAAAAAAAATCGACCCCGCTGAAGCCCAGTAAAACCGTGGCCTGCAGCACACCCCATTTTTCATAGACAGCGCTGTCTTGTCTGTAACCCTCCGTAACACTCGCTCCTTTTGTCACTACATAATCACTAAAAAAGCGCTGGATTTTGTGATTACCACTACATTTCGCCCAACCTGTGTAATAGACACAGTCTGCAACTGACAGGCGGCACCCGGGACCGTTACAATTACCGACTTTGTCGCAACGCTTGGAGCTCAACCTTCCGTGCCCGTTCTGCGTCTACCGCTTCTCCCTGCCGCGGCAGGTAAACAGCACTGGGGCAACCTGCCCGGTGCCGCCCTGAGCCTGGCCATTGCCGAGGCCGCCAGCGCTGCCAAGCGCTTTACCCTGCTACTGACCGCCGACAGCCAAAGCGCTGAGAGGCTGGAACAGGAGCTGAGTTTCTTCGCCCCCGATTTGCCGGTGCTGCATTTCCCTGACTGGGAAACCCTGCCCTACGATCTGTTTTCCCCGCACCAGGACATCATTTCCCAGCGCATCGCCAGCCTCTATCGCCTGCCCGAGCTGAGCCATGGCGTGCTGGTGGTGCCGATCACCACCGCCCTGCATCGCCTGGCGCCGACCAAGTTCCTGCTGGGCAGCAGCCTGGTGCTGGATATCGGCCAGAAGCTCGACGTCGAGCAAATGCGCACCCGCCTGGAAGCCACCGGCTATCGCTACGTCGACACCGTGTACGAACATGGCGAATTCACTGTGCGCGGCTCGCTCATCGACCTGTTCCCGATGGGCAGCAAACTGCCCTATCGCATCGATCTGTTCGATGACGAAATCGAGACCCTGCGCACCTTCGATCCGGAAAACCAGCGCTCCATCGACAAGGTCGAATCGGTCAAGCTGCTGCCGGCCCGCGAATTTCCGTTGCAGAAAGATGCAGTCACGCGCTTCAAGGCACGCTTTCGTGAACGCTTCGATGTCGACTTCCGGCGCTGCCCGATCTTCCAGGACCTGAGCAGCGGGATCACCCCGGCCGGTATCGAGTACTACCTGCCGCTGTTCTTCGACGAAACCTCGACCCTGTTCGACTACCTGCCGCAGGACACCCAGGTGTTCTCCCTGCCGGGCATCGAACAGGCTGCGGAGAATTTCTGGAACGACGTGCGCAATCGCTACGAAGAGCGCCGCGTCGATCCTGCGCGACCTTTATTGCCGCCTGCCGAACTGTTCCTGCCGGTGGAAGACTGTTTTGCCCGCCTGAAAAACTGGCCGCGCGTGGTGGCCAGCCAACAGGATGTCGAAACCGGGGTCGGCCGCGAACGCTTCCCGGCCCAGGCGCTGCCTAACCTGGCGATCGAAGCCAAAGCCAACCAGCCACTGGAAGCCCTGGCCGGTTTCCTCGACCAGTTCCCCGGCCGCGTGCTGTTCACCGCTGAATCGGCGGGGCGCCGCGAGGTGCTGCTGGAGTTGCTGGAACGCCTGAAGCTGCGGCCGAAAACCGTCGACAGTTGGCCGGACTTCGTCGCTGGCAAAGAACGCTTGGCGATCACCATCGCCCCGCTCGACGAAGGCCTGTTACTGGACGACCCGGCCCTGGCCCTGATTGCCGAAAGCCCGCTGTTCGGTCAGCGCGTGATGCAGCGTCGGCGCCGGGAGAAACGCGCCGACGGCAACAACGACGCGGTGATCAAGAACCTTACCGAGCTGCGTGAAGGCGCGCCGGTGGTGCACATCGACCACGGGGTCGGCCGCTACCTGGGCCTGGCGACCCTGGAGATCGAAAACCAGGCCGCCGAATTCCTCACCCTTGAATACGCCGAGGGCGCCAAGTTGTATGTGCCGGTGGCCAACCTGCACCTGATCGCCCGCTACACCGGCAGCGACGACGCCCTGGCCCCGTTGCATCGCCTGGGCTCCGAAACCTGGCAGAAAGCCAAGCGCAAAGCCGCCGAACAGGTGCGCGACGTCGCCGCCGAGCTGCTCGACATCTATGCCCGTCGCGCCGCCCGCGAAGGTTATGCGTTCGCCGACCCGAAAGCCGACTACGCAACCTTCAGCGCCGGCTTCCCGTTCGAAGAAACCCCGGACCAGCAAACCACCATCGACGCCGTGCGCGCCGACATGCTCGCCCCCAAGCCGATGGATCGCCTGGTCTGCGGCGATGTCGGCTTCGGCAAGACCGAAGTGGCGATGCGCGCCGCCTTCATCGCCGTGCACGGCGGTCGCCAGGTAGCGATCCTGGTGCCGACCACTCTCCTCGCCCAACAGCACTACAACAGCTTTCGCGATCGTTTCGCCGACTGGCCGGTGACCGTTGAGGTGATGAGTCGTTTCAAGTCGACCAAGGAAGTCAATGCTGCGGTGGCCGACCTGGCCGAGGGCAAGATCGACATCGTCATCGGCACCCACAAGTTGCTGCAGGACGACGTCAAGATCAAAAACCTCGGGCTGGTGATCATCGACGAAGAGCACCGCTTTGGCGTACGGCAGAAAGAACAACTCAAGGCCCTGCGCAGCGAAGTCGACATCCTGACCCTGACCGCCACGCCGATTCCGCGCACGCTGAACATGGCAGTGTCGGGCATGCGCGACCTGTCGATCATCGCCACGCCACCGGCGCGACGCCTGTCGGTACGCACCTTCGTCATGGAGCAGAACAAGAGCACGGTCAAAGAAGCCTTGCTCCGCGAGCTGCTGCGCGGCGGCCAGGTCTACTACCTGCACAACGATGTGAAGACCATCGAGAAATGCGCCGCCGACCTCGCCGAACTGGTGCCGGAAGCACGGATCGGTATCGGCCACGGGCAGATGCGTGAACGCGAACTCGAACAGGTGATGAGCGACTTCTACCACAAGCGCTTCAACGTGCTGATTGCCTCGACCATCATCGAGACCGGCATCGACGTGCCGAGCGCCAACACCATCATCATCGAGCGGGCCGACAAGTTCGGCCTGGCGCAGTTGCACCAATTACGCGGCCGCGTCGGACGTAGTCACCACCAAGCCTACGCCTACCTGCTGACACCGCCGCGCCAGCAAATCACCACGGACGCGGAAAAACGCCTGGAAGCCATCGCCAATACCCAGGACCTCGGCGCCGGTTTTGTGCTGGCCACCAACGACCTGGAAATCCGTGGCGCCGGCGAATTGCTGGGCGACGGCCAGAGCGGGCAGATCCAGGCCGTCGGCTTCACCCTGTACATGGAAATGCTCGAACGGGCCGTGAAGTCGATCCGCAAGGGCGAGCAACCGAACCTCGACCAGCCCTTGGGTGGCGGTCCGGAGGTCAACCTGCGGGTACCGGCCCTGATCCCCGAGGACTACCTGCCGGACGTGCACGCGCGCCTGATCCTGTACAAACGTATTGCCTCGGCTACCGACGAGGAAGGCCTCAAGGACCTGCAAGTGGAGATGATCGACCGCTTCGGCCTGCTCCCGGAGCCGACCAAGAACCTGGTGCGCATCACCGCGCTGAAACTGCAGGCCGAACAACTGGGGATCAAGAAGATCGATGGCGGCCCCCAGGGTGGCCGTATCGAGTTCGACTCGCAAACGCCGGTCGACCCCCTGACCCTGATCAAGCTGATCCAGAGCCAGCCCAAACGCTACAAATTCGAAGGCGCCACGATGTTCAAGTTCCAGGTGCCGATGGAGCGCCCGGAAGAGCGCTTCAACACCGTAGAGGCGCTGCTTGAGCGCCTCATCCCGAAAACTGCTTGAAGGACGCCACATGCGCCTGTTTCGCTCACTGACCCTGTTGCTCACGCTGGTCGCCCCGACGGCATTTGCCGACAGCCTGTACCAGGTAGAAATGATCCTGGTGCGCCAGAACGCCGTACCCGCCGTGGCCAGCCGCGCCGCGCCGGAGGACTGGGCCGCCGGGGCACAGTCGATCAGCGCCGACAGCCTACGCACTCCGGCCCTCAACGCCGAAGTGGAAAAACTCGGCACCAGTGCCGACTACAGCGTGCTGCTGCATAAAACCTGGCAGCAGAACCTCGGCGAGACCTCGAGCAAAGTGGCGATCAGCGACGGCGAAGAGCAATACGGGCACTTCCCGATCGAGGGCACGCTGGATCTCAAGCTGGGTCGGTTTACCGACGTCAACGCCAGCTTCTGGGTCAATCAGTTCAGCAGCGATGGACTGGTCAGCGCCAGCGAACGCCTGCAACAGGAAAGCCACACCAAAAATGGCCAACTGAACTTTCTCGACAACGGCCACCTGGGCCTGCTGATCAAGATCACCTCGCTGACGGCACCGGCCCCGCAACAAGCGCCTGATGTCGTACCGGACTGATTGAAGTCCCTATGTCCCCGAGCCTGAGCAAACCCCTGGCCCCTTCCTGGGTCAGTCGATTCAAGGAACAGAGCCTGGAGCGCGGCCGTCGCTACGCCCTGGAGAACCGCGTCAGGATCGTCGAAGCCGGCGACAGCACCATCACCGCCAGTTGCGAAGGCTCTGGCGGCAATGTCTACCGCCAGACCATCACCCTGCGCGAATCAGCCAAAAGCACCTTGCTGCTGGTGGAAGCCACCTGCAGTTGCCCGGTACGGGTCAACTGCAAGCACTGCGCCGCGGTGCTGCTCAAAGTCCAGGACACCCTGGAGTACCCGGCCGCCGCCAAGGACGCCCTGCTCCTGGAAAAACTCCAGGCCGTATTGGAGAACCGCGCGCCCGCGCCGTTGCCACAGCAGGTGCTGGACAATGTGCAACCACTGCCACGCCTGTGGCTGGCCAGCGTCGAGTTCAGCGCCTTCGAGCCACGCAATGGCAAGATGCAGCGCTACATCCAGCACCGCGCGGCACTCTCATTCAGCTACCTGGACGAGTACGTCAGCGGGCAGAAAAACAACGACGTGCTGATCCGCCAGGAACACCAGACCCTGCGCATCAAACGCCAGCCGGAAGTGGAAAAGACCTACCGCGAGCAGTTGCGTATCCTCGGCTTCAAGGTCGCGACCCGGCAAAGCAAGGCCCTGCCGGAAAGTGCCGGCGAACTCTATGAGATGGTCAATGACAGCGCCTGGCTGACCTTCACCCTCAATGAGCTGCCCAAGCTGCGCAGCCAGGGCTGGGAGCTGGAGATCGACGAGGACTTCGGTTTCGACCTGACCACCGTCGACGACTGGTACGCCACGGTCGATGAGGCGCCGGAGCGCGACTGGTTCGACCTCGAGCTAGGGATCATCGTCAACGGCGAGCGCCTGAGCCTGCTGCCAATCCTGCTGAACCTGATGCGTTCGCATACTGAAATCCTCAACCCGGAACGCCTGGCCCGGCGCCGTGACGACGAGCTGATCCTGGTGAACATTCCCCACCGCCCCAACTCCGAGCAGGGCCCGCTCCAAGTGGCCCTGCCGTTCGGCCGTTTGAAGCCGGTACTGGCGACCCTGGGCGAGTTCTATCTGCAAGAACCCGGCGAAACCAGCCTGCGCTTGAGCAGCGCCGACGCCACGCGCCTCAATCCACTGGAAGACCTGCCACTGCTATGGGAAGGCGGCGAGCACATCCGCTCCTTCGCCCAGCGCCTGCGAGACATCAAGGACTACAGCGCCGAGCCCCCGGCCGGTCTCAACGCGACGCTGCGCCCCTATCAGCTGGAAGGCCTGAGCTGGATGCAATCGCTGCGGCAACTGGAAGTCGGCGGGATCCTGGCGGACGACATGGGGCTGGGCAAGACCCTACAGACTCTGGCCCACGTACTGACCGAGAAAAACGCCGGGCGCCTCGACCGGCCGTGCATGGTGGTGATGCCCACCAGCCTGATTCCCAACTGGCTCGACGAAGCCGCGCACTTCGCGCCCCAGCTCAAGGTCCTGGCACTGTATGGCGCCGCGCGCAAAAAACACTTCGATCACCTGGCCGACTACGACCTGATCCTCACCACTTATGCGCTGCTGCCCAAGGATGTCGAGCGCCTGGCCCAGCAACCCCTGCACATCCTGGTGCTCGACGAAGCGCAATACATCAAGAACCCCACCAGCAAGGCGGCGCAAGCGGCCCGCGAGCTGACTGCCCGGCAGCGCCTGTGCCTCAGTGGTACGCCCCTGGAAAACCACCTGGGCGAACTGTGGTCACTGTTCCACTTCCTGCTGCCCGGTTGGCTGGGGGATGTCAAAAGCTTCAACCGCGACTACCGCGTGCCAATTGAAAAGCGCGCCAGCGACGTCCGCCTGCAGCACCTCAATGGCCGGATCAAACCCTTCCTGCTGCGTCGCACCAAGGAACAGGTGGCCACCGAGCTGCCGCCAAAAACCGAAATCATCCACTGGGTCGACCTCAACGAGGCCCAGCGCGACGTTTATGAAACCATGCGCCTGGCGATGGACAAGAAAGTCCGCGACGAAATCACCCGCAAAGGCGTGGCCCGCAGCCAGATCATCATTCTCGAGGCGCTGCTCAAGTTGCGCCAGGTGTGCTGCGATCTACGCCTGGTCAATGAAGCCGCCCTACCCACCCGCGGCAGCACTTCGGGCAAGCTGGACAGCCTGATGGAGATGCTTGAGGAGCTGTTCGAGGAGGGGCGCAAGATCCTGCTGTTTTCCCAGTTCACCTCAATGCTCTCGCTGATCGAGCAGGAGCTGGAAAAACGCGGTATCGCCTACGCGCTGCTGACCGGACAGACTCGGGATCGGCGCAGCCCGGTGAAGGATTTTCAGAGCGGCAAGCATCAGATCTTCCTGATCAGCCTCAAGGCCGGTGGCGTGGGCCTGAACCTGACGGAAGCCGACACCGTGATTCACTACGACCCATGGTGGAACCCGGCTACCGAAAACCAGGCAACGGATCGCGCGTACCGGATCGGTCAGGAAAAACCCGTGTTCGTCTACAAGATGATCGCCCGTGGCACGGTCGAGGAGAAAATCCAGCATCTGCAAAAGGAAAAATCCGACCTCGCCGCCGGCGTGCTGGACGGCCGCACCACGGGTGACTGGAAGCTGCAGAGCGACGACATTGACGCCCTGTTTGCGCCGCTGCCGGACAAGTCGAAGGTCTAGCAGAGCCTGACAGATCGCCATCGCGAGCAAGCCGCAAGCGGGTGCCCGCGATGGGTTCAACTCGGTAAGCGCAACCAAGCCCTCAATCGATCAACTGCGCATCCCTGAGCGCACCCAAGGCCGCCAACCAGCGCGGGTCCTGGCGATAGTCGGTGCTGGCGAACGCCTGGCCACGCATCCGCGCGATACGCGCAGACGGCTTGACCTTCAAGCGTTGCGCCGCGGTCAGTGCCAGCTCGGCTGCTGCCCGGTCATTGCATACCAGGCCCATGTCGCAACCGGCAGTCAGCGCCGCCTCGATGCGACTGGCGGCATCTCCCACCACGTGAGCTCCAGCCATTGACAGGTCGTCACTGAAAATCACCCCATCAAACTGCAACTCGCCACGCAGGATGTCTTGCAGCCAGCGCCGCGAGAAACCTGCGGGTTGCGAATCGACCTGCGGGTAAATGACGTGGGCCGGCATCACCGCCGCCAGCTGTTTGCTCAAGCGGGCGAACGGCACCAGGTCGTGGGCGCGGATCTGCTCCAGGCTGCGCTCATCATTAGGGATCGCCACGTGGGAATCCGCCTCGGCCCAGCCATGTCCCGGGAAGTGCTTGCCGGTGGCGGCCATGCCAGCCTGGTTCATGCCACGCATGAACGCGCCGGCGAGCAACGCCGCGCGCTCGGGATCACCCTCGAAGGAGCGCGTGCCGACCACCGCACTGCGCTGATAGTCCAGGTCCAGCACCGGGGCAAAGCTCAGGTCCAGGCCCACGGCCAGCACTTCGGTAGCCATGATCCAGCCACACTGCTCGGCCAGGTACTCGGCGTTCGGGTTATCGGCAATCGCCCGCATCGCCGGCAGCCGAACAAAACCCTGGCGCAGACGCTGCACCCGACCACCCTCCTGGTCCACTGCCAGCAATAGGTCGGGACGCACGGCGCGGATCGACGCGCTCAACTCGCGCACCTGGCGTGGATGCTCGATATTGCGAGCAAAAATGATCAGGCCACCCACCTGGGGCTGACGCAACAGTTGGCGATCTTCAGCCGTCAGCCAGGTACCGGCGACGTCCACCATCAACGAGCCTTGCAGGCCAGCAGTCATAAAAATTCCTTGATCTGGAAATGCGCGCGCGGCGCGTCTTGAAAGTCCCGAGCCCAACGCAGCCACGCAGCTTCGGCGCCACAGGCGATGCCCGGCAAAATGAGCGCGGTCGGGGAAACAGGGGACAGGGTTGAAACGGCAGTCGGCATGGGCGGCTAGCTTAGCGGATGTCCGCTGCCGCGCCCAGCCATACGCGGCTAAACCTTGGCGGCGGCCGGTACCGACTTGCTGCGTGGGCGCAGCTGCGCGGCAGCCATGCTGGCGTCGGTGACGCCGGTTTCGGCGCGCATGCCTGCGGCCAGGAACGGCACCATCAGGCGCATCACCTGTTCGATCGAGGTATTGACGCCGAAATCGGTCTCGGCGATCGCACGCAGAGCCTTGATCCCGGACATGCTGAACGCCGCGGCCCCGAGCATGAAGTGCACCCGCCAGAACAGCTCGATAGGCGGGATACGCGGGGCGGCTTCGTTGACCAGCGTCATGTAGCGGCGGAACACCTTGCCGTACATATCTTCCAGGTAACGCCGCAAGTGCCCCTGGCTCTGGCTGAAGGCCAGGCCGAGCAAGCGCATGAAGATCGACAGGTCATTGCCGCTGCGTGGCTGCACCACCAGGGCTTGCTCGACGAGGATTTCCAGCAGTTCTTCCAGGGTCGGCTTGTTGTCCGGCTTGGCGGAGCGCCGCTCCAGCTCACGATCGAGGCTGGTGCAGAACGGCCCGAGAAAACGCGAGAAGACTGCCTGGATCAAGGCCTTCTTGGAGCCGAAATGATAGTTCACCGCAGCCAGGTTGACCCCGGCCTTGCTGGTGATCAACCGCAATGAAGTTTCGGCAAAACCTTTTTCCGCGAACAACTGCTCGGCAGCATCGAGAATGCGTTCTACGGTTTCCGACTGGGCCATGGCTACTCCGCCTGACAAACACTTGTTTGAAACATACGTTTCAGCCTGTGTATTGTCAAGTCTGCCCGTCCGTTTTGGGAATGCTCAGTCAGCTATTTAACCATACAAGCTGCTGGCTGTAGCCAGTCCTACAACACCGACAGCAACGAACTGCCGGCCGACCGTCCGGCGGTCACCGCAAAAAGGAGGATTGCCAAGATCATTCCACTGTATATAATCCCAGTCACTGTATAAAAAGACAGAGCGATCGAGATGCTAAAACTGACGCCACGCCAAGCTGAGATTCTGGCTTTTATCAAACGTTGCCTCGAAGACAACGGTTATCCGCCAACCCGCGCGGAAATCGCCTTGGAGCTCGGTTTCAAATCGCCCAATGCGGCGGAAGAACACCTCAAGGCCCTGGCCCGCAAGGGCGCTATCGAAATGACCCCCGGCGCTTCGCGCGGCATTCGTATTCCTGGTTTCGAGGCCAAGGCCGACGAATCCACCCTGCCGATCATTGGCCGGGTCGCCGCCGGTGCACCAATCCTCGCCCAGCAGCACATCGAAGAGTCCTGCAACATCAACCCGGCCTTCTTTCATCCGCGCGCCGACTACCTGTTGCGCGTACACGGCATGAGCATGAAGGACGTCGGGATACTCGACGGCGACCTGCTGGCCGTCCACACCACTCGCGAGGCCCGCAACGGCCAGATTGTCGTCGCACGCATTGGCGATGAAGTCACCGTCAAACGCTTCAAGCGTGATGGCAGCAAGGTCTGGCTGATGGCCGAAAACCCCGAGTTCGCCCCGATCGAAGTGAACCTGAAAGATCAGGACCTGGTGATCGAAGGCTTGAGTGTCGGCGTCATTCGCCGATAAAGGAGGCGTTATGCAGTTCCCACACACACCACAGTCCGCCCAACTGCCGTTGTTCGAAGCGTTCATGGCCCAGCCACTGGCGCCGATCCTCAAAGACGTGGTCGAGGCGCCCTGGAGCGCCGAACCTGAAGCATTCAGCGAGCTGTCTCTACGTGGTGCGGCCGGGAACTGCCTGAGCCTCCTGGCGCCGATCCTCAGGGAGTTGAGCCAGGACCAGGACGCCCGCTGGCTGACCCTTATCGCCCCTCCAGCCAGCCTGACCCAAGCCTGGCTGCGCGATGCAGGCCTGAACCGCGAGCGCATTCTCCTGCTCCACCCACGCGGTACGCAAAGCGCCCAGCAACTGGCCTGCGAAGCCCTGCGCCTGGGCCGCAGCCACACCGTTGTCAGCTGGCTGAACCCGCTGAACAGCAGCGCGCGGCAACAGTTGATCGGCGCCGCACGTATCGGCGATGCACAAAGTCTGAATATTCGATTGGGCTAAGTAGCAGCCAGGGCGCACGCGTTAGACGCAGGGCTTCTCCAGGGCAGAGAAGCCAATCTGTAACGAAGATCTGTAAGGATACTTACGAAAAAAGCCGACAGACGGAATCAATGCAGAATCCGCGGCCCCTCTTCCTTTTCAAAATCGCCTTCAACCAGGCGCCCAGCCATCTGCACACCCACGCTCAACATCGCCTTGGCGACTTCAACGTGCTGGCCTTGCAGGAACGCCTTGGCATCTTCCGAGAAGTCCAGCGTCACCAGGGAACCCTCGTCCTCAGCCCTGCGCAGTTCAATTCGGCCGTCTGGCAGTTCGACAATTTCTAGAAAGGACGTTGGCATAAAGGTCTGTTCTCCACGAAAGGCGGGGATTATATAGGCATCGGTGATGCTTCGCTCAGGATCTTGACCGACAGCATGTAACCGAAACCATTGTTTGAGATCATCCCTGACCCTTGCTGCTCAGCTTCCTGCCGGATGTTTCAGCACTCGTTCAAGCCTTCACGGAAACGCAGTGCCAGGCTCTTGAGGTTCTGGCGCCAGCTTTCCAGTTCTTCCCTGCTCAGCTCCGCTTCAGGCTCCTCATCGAGACTCACCGCCACGATCAGCGGTTGCGTCACGTCGCCCTTGGGCTTGTGCGGTGCACGAGGCGGCTGAAAAAGCGCGGTGTGGGCCGCCAACAGCTTGGCCAGCCAGGTTTCACGATTGCGGGCCAGCTCGACCATTTCCGCCAGCTCTGGGATGGCCAGGGTCTCGAGCACCTCAGGGGTCAGCAAGAGCTCCGCCCGAGGTGCATTGGCCTGCGGCAGGCGGTAGAACCCGGCGATCTCATGGCACAGCCCCAGCAACGCGCCGTACAAGTGAAACAGCGCTGACTCGCGCCCGGCCTGGATCAGCGCCGGGGAGTTCATCGCCCTCCCGTCTTCCGCTCGGGCCAGGGCCTCTAGCGACAAGCCGGCGAAGTAGATTTTCTGGTTGGTGCGGGTATAGAGCTCAAAGGCCATGACGGCAGTCTCCACAACGAAATAGGACGCGTAATGCTGGCCTGACAGTGTCACGGATCAGACAAGGCATCCGCAAGCCCAAAACAAAGGCCGCATGCTCACCCGAGGGTAGGCATGCGGCCTGCTTGTAACGCGCTGCCGGCTTACTTGGCTACGCGCTTGTCTTCAACCACCCATTTGCCGCCGTCGTAGAAGGCCTTCCAACCGGTTGGCTTGCCCTCGACTTCAGTCTGCACGTACTGCTCCTTGGTCTTGCGGCTGTAGCGAATCACGGCTGGCAGGCCATCCGGATCCTTCTTCGGCGCTTCACAGAGGAAGTGGTACTTGGGATCGATCTCGTCCTTGTGGGGCACGATCTCGATCACCAGCGGGGCACGGGTCTCGCGGTTTTTCGGGAACTGGCTGGCCGCCAGGAACAGGCCGGAAGCACCGTCGCGCAGGATGTAGGTGTCGTTGACCTTCTCGCACTTGAGCTCGGGCATCTTCACCGGGTCCATCTTCGGCGGCGCCGCGTCACCGCTTTTCAGCAGTTTGCGGGTGTTCTTGCAGGTGGCGTTGGTGCAACCGAAGAACTTGCCGAAACGGCCGGTCTTGAGCTGCATTTCGCTGCCACACTTATCGCATTCCAGGCTCGGGCCTTCGTAGCCCTTGATCCGGTAGCTGCCCTGCTCGATCTCGTAGCCATCGCAATCGGGGTTGTTCCCGCAGATGTGCAGCTTGCGCTTCTCATCCAGCAGGTAAGCATCCATCGCGGTGCTGCAGATCGGGCAACGGTGCTTGCCACGCAGCACCAGGGACTCCGACTCGCCCTCGTCGTCCGCGGCGATTTCATCGCCCGGCACCAGGTTGACGGTGGCCTTGCAGCGTTCTTTCGGCGGCAGGCTGTAGCCCGAGCATCCGAGGAACACGCCGGTCGACGCGGTACGGATCTGCATCGGGCGACCGCAGGTCACGCACGGGATATCGGTCATTACCGGCTGGTTGGCCCGCATGCCGTGCTCCGGACTCTCGGCCACTTCGAGCTTCTTCTTGAAGTCGCCGTAGAACTCGTCCAGCACGCTTTTCCAGTCACGCTCGCCCTGGGCGACGTCATCGAGGTTCTCTTCCATGCCGGCGGTAAAGCCGTAGTCCATGAGGTTGGAGAAGCTCTCGGACAGACGCTCGGTGACGATGTCACCCATTTTTTCCGAGTAGAAACGACGGTTGTGCAGCGCGACGTAGCCACGGTCCTGGATAGTCGAAATGATTGCCGCATAGGTCGACGGACGACCGATACCGCGTTTTTCCATTTCCTTGACCAGGCTCGCTTCCGAGTAGCGCGCCGGCGGCTTGGTGAAGTGCTGGCTGGGATCAAGCTTGATCAGCTTCAGCACATCGCCCTGGGCCATGTCCGGCAGCACATCATCGTCGCCCGGCTTGGCCATTTGCGGCATCACGCGGGTATAGCCGTCGAACTTCAGGATACGGCCCTTGGCACGCAGCTCGAAGCCACTGGCAGCGACGCTGACGGTGGTCGACAGGTATTTGGCCGGCAGCATCTGGCAGGCGACGAATTGGCGCCAGATCAGCTCGTAGAGACGCTCAGCGTCACGTTCCATGCCCGACAGCTTGCTTGGATCGGTATTCACGTCGGAAGGACGAATCGCTTCGTGAGCCTCCTGGGCGCCTTCCTTGCTGCTGTAGACATTCGGGGTTTCCGGCAGGTACTTGCCGCCGAACTCGCCTTCGATATAAGTGCGCGCCATCGCCACGGCATCGGCCGAGAGGTTGGTCGAGTCGGTACGCATATAAGTGATGTAGCCGGCTTCGTACAGACGCTGGGCCATCATCATGGTTTTCTTCACACCGAAGCCCAGGCGGTTACTGGCGGCCTGCTGCAGGGTGGAGGTGATGAACGGGGCCGACGGTTTGCTGCTGGTCGGCTTGTCTTCACGCTTGGCAATGGTGTAGCTGGACGACTTGAGCTTTTCCAGGGCCGCCATGGCCTGGGCTTCGTTGAGCGGCTTGAAGGCTTCGCCGTTTTCACGGGCCACTTCAAAACGCACGTTGGCGCCCTTGGCGGTGCCGAGGTCAGCGTGGACTTCCCAGTACTCTTCTGGGTTGAACGCACGAATCTCGCGCTCACGCTCCACCACCAGCTTCACGGCAACCGACTGGACACGGCCGGCCGACAAGCCACGGGCGATCTTCGACCACAGCAGCGGCGAGACCATGTAGCCCACTACGCGATCGAGGAAGCGCCGCGCTTGCTGGGCGTTGACCCGATCGATATCCAGCTCGCCTGGCTGGGAGAAGGCTTCCTGGATCGCCTTCTTGGTGATTTCGTTGAACACCACGCGCTTGTAGCGGCTGTCATCCCCACCGATGGCTTCGCGCAGGTGCCAGGCAATGGCTTCCCCTTCGCGGTCCAAGTCCGTTGCGAGATAGATGGTGTCGGCGTCCTTGGCGAGCCGACGCAGTTCTTCGATGACCTTTTCCTTGCCCGGGAGGATCTCGTACTTGGCTTTCCAGCCGTGGTCCGGATCGACACCCATGCGCGCAACCAGTTGCTTGCGCGCTTTTTCCTTAGGCGACAGCGCCGGCACTTCACCAGCAGCGGCCTTGCCGCGCTTGGCGGCTGGCTCTTTGCTGGCGCTAGCCGAACCGCTGGTGGGCAGGTCTCGGATATGGCCGATACTCGACTTCACCACGTATTGGTTGCCCAGATACTTGTTGATGGTCTTGGCCTTAGCCGGGGATTCCACAATGACCAGCGATTTGCCCATGGATCAGAAAATTCCTGAATTCGAGAAGTGAAAGGCGGTTGGCGCCTGACGCGGCACCGCTATATATAGTGGCAACAAGGTGAGGTCAAGCGCAGGGTTCTGCGCGACTTGCGCTTATGGCCGGGAAAAAAGGCTGGGTTCGGCCTGCACCAAAGCAAAGCGCGGGACCTGCTCGCCGTCAACTTCGACCGACTCCAGGAACATGCTCAAAGGGCGCACCCAAAAGCCGTAATCGCCATACAGGGCTTGGTAGAAGACCACTTCTTCTTCGGTTTCCGAGTGCCGTGCAACGTTGAAAACACGGTACTGCGGACCTTTGTAATGCTGGTAGAGCCCGGGTTGGATCGGCATGCTCTGGGCCTCGTTCAAATACGTCGAAATAAAAAACAAAAAAATCTTCAGAAAAACAAAAACCGGGGCACTTGGCCCCGGCTTCCGTCAACGCAACGCTTAAACGCGTTCGAAGACGGTGGCAATGCCCTGGCCGAGGCCAATGCACATGGTCGATACACCGAAGGTGCCGCCATTCTGCTTCATGACATTGAGCAGGGTGCCGGAGATACGTGCACCGGAGCAACCGAATGGGTGACCCAGGGCGATCGCGCCGCCGTGCAGGTTAACCTTCTCGTTCATCTTGTCGAGCACTTTCAAATCTTTCAGCACCGGCAGGGCCTGTGCAGCGAAAGCTTCGTTGAGTTCGAAGAAGTCGATGTCGGAGATGCTCAGACCCGCGCGCTTCAGTGCTTTTTGTGTCGCCGGTACTGGACCATAGCCCATGATCGCCGGATCCACACCCGCCACTGCCATCGAACGGATCACCGCCATTGGCTGGATACCCAGGTCCTGGGCACGCTGCGCCGACATCACGATCATGCACGAAGCACCATCGGTGATCTGCGACGAAGTACCGGCGGTCACGGTGCCGCCCTTTGGATTGAACGCTGGCTTCAATGCCGCCAGGCTTTCCAGGGTGGTTTCCGGACGAATGGTTTCGTCGTAGTCGAACAGTTTCAGGAAACCGTTCTCGTCGTAGCCCTGCATCGGGATGATTTCGTCCTTGAACTTGCCTTCCACGGTCGCCTTGTGGGCGAGTTGGTGGGAGCGCACGCCGAAGGCATCCTGCTGCTCACGGGTAATGCCGTGCATCTTGCCCAGCATTTCCGCGGTCAGGCCCATCATGCCCGAGGCTTTCGCCGCGTACAGCGACATGTGCGGGTTCGGATCGACACCGTGCATCATGCTCACGTGACCCATATGCTCGACGCCGCCGACGACAAATACGTCACCGTTGCCGGTCATGATTGCTTGCGCGGCAGTGTGCAGCGCACTCATAGACGAGCCACACAGGCGGCTGACGGTCTGGCCGGCAGCGGTGTGCGGGATCTGCGTCATCAGGGACGCCATGCGGGCGATGTTCCAGCCCTGCTCCAGGGTCTGGTTGACGCAGCCCCAGATCACGTCCTCGACTTCGCTCGGATCGACCTTGACGTTGCGTTCCAGCAGTTTGCTGATCAGGTGCGCCGACATGTCTTCAGCGCGGGTGTTGCGGTGCATGCCGCCCTTGGAGCGGCCCATCGGAGTACGACCGAAGTCGACAATCACGACGTCTCTAGGATTCAAGCTCATAAAATTTCACTCTCGCTCAAAAGTTGGACGCTTAACCGAAGAACCGCTGGCCAGTCTTGGCCATCTCACGCAGTTTTGCGGTCGGGTGGTACAGCGCGCCCAAATCAGCGTACTGGTCAGCCAGGGCAACGAACTCGGCAACACCGAGCGAATCGATGTAGCGCAGTGCGCCGCCACGGAATGGAGGGAAACCAATACCGTAGACCAGACCCATGTCGGCTTCGGCAGCAGTCTCGACAATGCCGTCTTCCAGGCAACGCACGGTTTCCAGGCACAGCGGGATCATCATCCAGTTGATGATGTCTTCGTCAGTGACTTCGCGCTGCTCGTAAACGATTGGCTTGAGCACTTCCAGTACCGACGGGTCGGCCACTTTCTTCTGCTTGCCGCGCTTGTCGGTCTCGTAGGCGTAGAAGCCCTTGCCGTTCTTCTGGCCCAGGCGCTTGGCTTCGTAGAGCACGTCAACGGCCGAACGACGGTCGTCTTTCATGCGGTCCGGGAAGCCTTCAGCCATCACGTCACGACCGTGGTGACCGGTGTCGATGCCGACCACGTCCATCAGGTACGCCGGGCCCATCGGCCAGCCGAATTTTTCCATGATCTTGTCGATGCGCACGAAGTCCACACCGGCGCTGACCAGCTTGGCGAAGCCGCCGAAGTACGGGAACAGCACGCGGTTGACCAAGAAGCCCGGGCAGTCGTTGACCACGATCGGGTTCTTGCCCATTTTCTTGGCGTAGGCAACGGTGGTGGCCACCGCCAGCTCGCTGGACTTCTCGCCACGAATCACTTCCACCAGCGGCATCATGTGCACCGGGTTGAAGAAGTGCATGCCGACGAAGTTTTCCGGACGCTTGAGGGCCTTGGCCAGCAGGCTGATGGAAATGGTCGAGGTGTTGGACGCGAGGATGGTGTCCTCTTTGACCTGGTCTTCGACTTCAGCCAGCACGGCTTGCTTGACCTTCGGGTTCTCGACCACGGCTTCAACCACCAGGTCGACGTGACCGAAGTCGCCGTAGGACAAGGTAGGACGAATGCCGTTGAGCACTTCAGCCATTTTCGCGGCGGTCATGCGACCTTTATCAACGCGGCCCACCAGCAGCTTGGCGGCTTCTGCCAGGCCCTGCTCGATACCGTGCTCGTTGATGTCTTTCATCAGGATTGGCGTGCCTTTGGACGCCGACTGATACGCGATACCGCCACCCATGATACCGGCGCCCAATACGGCAGCCTGCTTCACGTCCTTGGCGATTTCGTCGTAGGCCTTGGCCTTTTTCTTCAGCTCCTGATCGTTCAGGAACAGACCGATCAAGCTCTGCGCAGCAGAGGTCTTGGCCAGTTTGACGAAACCGGCAGCTTCGATTTCCAGGGCCTTGTCGCGACCGAAGTTCGCGGCCTTCTGGATGGTCTTGATCGCTTCAACCGGCGCCGGGTAGTTCGGGCCCGCTTGACCGGCGACAAAACCCTTGGCGGTTTCGAACGCCATCATTTGCTCAATGGCGTTGAGTTTGAGCTTTTCCAGCTTCGGCTGACGCTTGGCCTTGTAGTCGAACTCGCCGGAAATGGCGCGCTTGATCAGTTCCAGCGCAGCTTCCTGCAGTTTGTCGGCTTCAACCACCGCATCCACCGCACCGACTTTCAGTGCGTCTTCAGGACGGTTTTCCTTGCCGGCGGCAATCCACTCGATGGCGTTGTCGGCACCGATGATGCGCGGCAGGCGCACGGTACCGCCGAAGCCCGGGTAGATGCCCAGCTTGACTTCCGGCAGACCGATCTTGGCCTTGGTGGACATGACGCGGTAATCCGCCGCCAGGCACATTTCCAGGCCGCCACCCAGCGCGATGCCGTTGATCGCGGCGACGGTTGGCACGTTGAGGTCTTCGAAATCGCTGAAAATCTTGTTGGCTTCGAGGTTGCCAGCAACCAGCTCGGCATCCGGCAGCTTGAAGTTGTCGACGAACTCAGTGATGTCGGCGCCGACGATGAACACGTCTTTACCGCTGCTGACGATCACGCCCTTGACCGACGCATCTGCCTTGATGGCGTCCACGGCCTGACGCAGTTCGTTCAGGGTTAGACGGTTGAACTTGTTGACGGACTCACCCTTGAGGTCGAACTTCAGTTCGACGATGCCACTTTCAAGAGCCTTAACCGTGATGGCTTTACCTTCGTAAATCATCAACTGATCTCCACGATATGGAAGCTGAACAGTACACGTCGGACGCTGATGTCCTGGCTGGGCATAGACGCTACTGTCGATGCTAACGCCATTCCACCAGGCACACCCGCCAACGCGATAGTCGGGATTCTGTAGGAGCGTTCTGACATACAAACGCTCAATTCATACGCCCGTTTGATTTGGGTACGCCACCTTCACGGAATTTCCGACAATTGTCAATCGCCCAAAACGTTGGTTTAAACGCGACTTTGCGGTCATTTCCGTACCACGAAGACCAGCAACACGCGGCTGCATGTACTGTCATTCATAGAATCAATATTTAGAATCGTCGCCCTAATCTGCGGCAGGCGTTGCTTTAGCAGCTACGCTGGCAGGGGCGATAGAGGAAAAATCAGCGCGCCGGGAGGGAAACCGAGCGCAGGATCAGTACGACAGAAAATTTCCGGCCTGCCTGGCCAACTCCAGCCCGATGCTGATTGTCGGGCTTTTTATTGCCGATCATTAAACGCGCCGTGCTCAGGCGAGCGCCTTGAGGGTGGCATCGATCTGCTGCAGTACCTGGGATTCGCCCTTCTCACCCCAATACAAGGTGATCATCTGCTTGTCCGCCTCGACCTTGTACACGTTGCCTGGCAACTTTTCGAAATGAATCAGCAAGGCCGGATCCTCGCAGGGCTCCTGCCACTGATTGACCCACTGCCCAGGAGTTTTCTGCCAGTAGCTCCAGCACGCCGGCCGAGTGCCCCGGCGCGGCCGATGGTACTGCGCGCACGGGCTAGGGGGCTCCGGTTGCAGCCAGTGCGGCCACTCCTGCGGCGCCAGTTGCATGGCCAGGCCGATGCGTCGCGCCTCCATGCGCAAGGCCATCCTGCCGCCCTGACGACGCGACGGCGCGAGCCATGCCAGGGGGCTGAGCATTACCGCAAGGATTGACACCACTATCCAGACCGTCATATCTGTACTCCCGATTCTTGATGGGCGCATTGATCTCTGTCGAAACCAATACGCTTGAAACCAGCCATACTTACCCTTATCGCAATCCTCAGGAGGTGCACCCCATGCCCTACCACCATATTCTGGTCGCCGTCGATCTAACCGAAGAATGCGATCCGGTGATTCACCGCGCTCGCGAGCTGGCAGTGGGCAACAGCGCCAAACTGTCCCTGGTGCACATCGTCGAACCAATGGCCATGGCCTTTGGTGGTGACGTGCCGATGGACCTGTCGCAACTGCAACAACAGCAGTTCGACCAGGCCAAGGAACGCCTCGAGCGCCTGATCCTCAAGTATCCGGAACTGACCAAGGACTGCAGCCACCTGACCTACGGCCAGCCGCGCCAGGAAATCCACCATTTCGCCAAGGAACAGGCGTGCGACCTGATCGTGGTTGGCAGCCATGGTCGCCACGGCCTGGCATTGCTACTGGGTTCCACCGCCAACGACGTACTGCACGGCGCGCCGTGCGATGTGCTGGCGGTACGCCTGGTCAAAAGCTGACACGCCCCCCTGTAGGAGCGGGCGCCCGCTTGCGGCTTGCTCGCGATGAACCCGAGAACGCCACGGGGTGTCAGGCTCCCCGCGTCATCGTTGACGACCATCGCGAGCAAGCCGCAAGCGGGCGCCCGCTCCTACAGAGGATCGCTTCGATCCTGCTGCATACAAAAAGCCCGGCACTCATCACTGAGCGCCGGGCTTTTTTATCGCAGGATCACTCAGGCATCCAGCTCGGCCCAACGCTCGACCATGACTTCCAGCTCAGCCTGCAACTGCTCCAGCTGGGCAATCACGGCCGCCGTCTCGGCAGCGGGACGCTGATAGAAACTGGCGTCGGCCATTTGCGCTTCAACTGCCGCAATCTGCTGTTCCATGGCTTCGATCTGCCCCGGCAGGGCTTCGAGCTCACGCTGCAACTTGTAGCTGAGCTTCTTCTTGGCCGCTGGAGCTTCCACCGCTGCCGCTGGCGCAGGCGCCGCAGCGACCACGGCCGAGTTCAGGTCAGCCTTGCCGGATTTGCTCTCGGTCACGCCCAGCAGACGCGGCGAGCCACCCTGGCGCAGCCAGTCCTGGTATCCGCCAACATATTCACGCACCTTGCCTTCACCTTCGAAGACCAGGGTGCTGGTCACCACGTTGTCGAGGAATGCCCGGTCGTGACTGACCATCAGTACAGTGCCATTGAAGGTCAGCAGGACCTCTTCCAGCAGTTCGAGGGTTTCCACGTCCAGGTCGTTGGTCGGTTCGTCGAGCACCAGCAGGTTGGCTGGTTTGCTGAACAACTTGGCCAGCAACAGGCGGGCACGCTCGCCCCCGGACAGCGCCTTGACCGGCGTGCGGGCACGCTGCGGGCTGAACAGGAAGTCGCCGAGGTAGCTCAGCACGTGGCGGCTCTGGCCGTCGATATCGATGAAATCGCGACCTTCGGCGACGTTGTCGATCACCGTCTTTTCCAGGTCCAACTGGTGACGCAACTGGTCAAAGTAGGCCACGTCGATGCGCGTGCCCTCTTCCACTTTGCCGCTGGTCGGTTGCAGACCGTTGAGCATCAGCTTGAGCAAGGTGGTCTTGCCGGTACCGTTGGCGCCGAGCAGGCCGATACGGTCGCCGCGCGTCAGGACCATCGAGAAATCCTTGATCAGGAACGGGCCACCCGGGTGAGCAAAACTCACGTTCTCGAGGACCATCACCTGCTTGCCGGATTTGTCAGCGGTGTCCAGCTGGATGTTCGCCTTGCCGGTACGCTCACGACGCTCGCTGCGCTCGACACGCAGGGCCTTGAGGGCACGCACGCGGCCTTCGTTACGGGTGCGACGGGCCTTGATGCCCTGGCGGATCCAGACTTCTTCCTGAGCCAGCTTTTTGTCGAACAGAGCGTTGGCGGTCTCTTCGGCCGCCAGCGTGGCTTCCTTGTGCACCAGGAAGCTGGCGTAGTCGCCGTTCCAGTCGATCAGCCCGCCGCGATCCAGTTCGAGGATGCGGGTGGCAAGGTTCTGCAGGAATGAACGGTCGTGCGTGATGAACAGCACGGCGCCCTGGAAATCCTTCAGGGCTTCTTCAAGCCAGGCAATCGCACCGATGTCCAGGTGGTTGGTTGGTTCGTCGAGCAGCAGCAGGTCCGGCTCGGAAACCAGGGCCTGCGCCAGCAGGACGCGACGACGCCAGCCGCCGGACAATTCGGCGAGGGTCTTGTCGGCAGGCAATTGCAGACGGCTCAGGGTGCTGTCGACCAATTGCTGCAAGCGCCAGCCGTCACGGGCTTCGAGGTCGTGCTGGACGTGCATCAGCTTGTCCAGGTCGGCATCGGTAACGATGTTCTGGCTCAGGTGATGGTACTGCGCGAGCAGTTCGCCAACACCGTCCAGGCCTTCGGCGACCACGTCGAACACGGTCCGCTCGTCGGCCACCGGCAATTCTTGCGGCAATTCGCCGATCTTGAGGCCAGGTGCGCGCCAGACGGAGCCGTCATCGGGCTTCTGATCGCCCTTGACCAGCTTCATCATGCTGGACTTGCCTGTGCCGTTGCGGCCGATGATGCACACCCGCTCACCACGGGCGATCTGCCAGGACACCTTGTCCAACAACGGCATAGAGCCGAAAGCAAGGGACACATCGCTGAATTTGAGCAGGGTCATGAGCTTCTCCAAAAACTGGGCGCGCATTCTACCTGACTTGAGGCGTCAGAAGGCTGGCATTTTCACTGAAGGAGCACTCTGCACATTAATTGTTGCGAACTTGTGCCGGCGGGCCGGCAAAGCTTTCACCCGTTGCTGGCAAAAGGCTAAGCTACAGATAATCAGTGCTGGCACCTGCTGGCACTTGTCATGATTTCTCTGCCCGGATGTCTCATGCGCAGTCGCCTCTTCAGCTTTTTATCCTGTCTGCTTCTTTCTGCCACAGCCGTTCAATCCGCCCAGGCAGTGGACCTGTCCACCCAACGCCAGTATTACGATGAAGCCAAGCGCGCCCTGGCCAAGGGTGACACTGGCCCGTACTTTCGCTACAGCCAGGCCCTCGCCGACTACCCGCTGGAGCCCTACCTGGCGTATGACGAGCTGACCGCCCGCCTGAAAAGCGCGAGCAACGCCGAAATCGAGAAATTCCTCGCCGAACACGGCGACCTGCCCCAGGCCAACTGGATGAAGCTGCGCTGGTTACGCTGGCTGGCCGATCGCGGGGACTGGGCGACCTTCCAGAAATACTACGACCCCAAGCTCAACTTCACCGAGCTGGACTGTCTCAACGCGCAGTACCAGATCAGCCACAACCTCAAGGCTGAAGGCTACGCCAACACCGAAAAACTCTGGTTGACCGGCAAATCCCAGCCGGCCGCATGCGACGCCCTGTTCGGCATGTGGGCGGCCCAAGGCCAACTCACCGAACAGAAACGCTGGGAACGCGCCAAGCTGGCCGCCCAGGCGCGCAACTACGCACTGGCCAACAGCCTGGTCAGCAGCATGACCACCTTGGCACCCCGCGGCCGCCTACTGGTGGACGTGGCGCAGAAACCCGAACTGCTGAACCAGCCATCGCGCTTCACCCCGGCGGATGAGCCCATGGCCGATGTGGTCAGCCTGGGCCTGCGTCGCCTGGCCCGCCAGGACCCGGAAAAGGCCATGGCCCTGCTCGATGGTTATGCCGCCAGCATGCATTTTTCCCGCGATGAAAAAGTCGCGATTGCCCGCGAGATCGGCCTGACCCTGGCCCGCCGCTTCGACAGCCGCGCCCTGGACGTGATGACCAAATACGACCCAGAACTGCGCGACAACACCGTGTCCGAATGGCGCCTGCGCCTGCTGTTGCGCCTGGCCCGCTGGGACGACGCCTATCAGCTGACCCGGCGCCTGCCGCAAGACCTGGCCACCACCAATCGCTGGCGCTACTGGCAGGCCCGCAGCCTGGAACTGGCACAACCGCAGAACCCGGAAGCGCAGACCCTGTACCGCAACCTCGCCCGTGAGCGGGACTTCTACGGCTTCCTCGCCGCCGACCGCTCGCAGTCTGCGTACTCGCTGAACAACAAGCCCCTGGTGATGAGCCAGGCTTTGATCAATAAAGTGCGCAACACCCCCGGCGTGCGCCGCGCCCTGGAATTCCATGCCCGCGGGCAGATCGTCGACGGCCGCCGCGAGTGGTACCACGTCAGTCGCCACTTCAACCGCGACGAAATGGTCGCCCAGGCCAAGCTGGCCTACGACTTGAAATGGTACTTCCCGGCCATCCGCACCATCAGCCAGGCGCAGTACTGGGACGACCTGGACATCCGTTTCCCGATGGCCCACCGCAACACCCTGGTCCGCGAAGCCAAGGTGCGTGGCCTGCACTCCAGCTGGGTGTTCGCCATTACCCGCCAGGAAAGCGCCTTCATGGATGACGCCCGCTCCGGCGTCGGCGCCAGCGGCCTGATGCAGTTGATGCCCGGTACCGCCAAGGAAACCGCGCGCAAATTCAACATCCCCCTGGCCTCACCCCAGCAAGTGCTGAACCCGGACACCAACATCCAGCTCGGCGCCGCGTACCTGAGCCAGGTCCACAGCCAGTTCAACGGCAACCGGGTACTCGCTTCTGCCGCCTACAACGCCGGCCCCGGCCGCGTGCGCCAATGGCTGCGTGGCGCCGACCACCTGAGCTTCGACGTCTGGGTAGAAAGCATCCCGTTCGACGAAACCCGCCAGTATGTGCAGAACGTGCTGTCTTATTCGGTGATCTACGGGCAGAAGCTCAACTCTCCCCAGCCGCTGGTGGATTGGCATGAGCGCTATTTTGACGATCAGTAACCTTCCTAACTGAAAAAAAAAATGCCCGCATCATTGGATGCGGGCATTTTTTTGTACTTCGATAAACGCGCCTCACCTACCTCGCGCAACAGGACCAGAGCGTGCCGCGAACCTCTCGCCAAGCTCAGTCAGGCGATACCCTTGAGCAGGGTTGTTGGGCGAGTCCGGCTGAGTCATCTCGATCAAACCTGCCATCAATGCGGGCTTGAGGTAGTTAGCCCGGAATGTCGCTTTATGCGTCAATCCAACCTCAGCCATCAGTTCACTGATCTTCAGCGCTCCTGCCCCCGCCAGCACGCCCAACAGCCTGGCCACTTGCTCGGTTACTGGGTCGGTGACTAGGTCGGTTACTGGGTCGTTCAGGACGGCCTCGGCCAAGGCCAGGCTCAAAGACTGCAACATGAACTCGACAAAAGGTGTCGATTCGGCCATCCGTTCGGCGGCGGACAAGGCCGCGTAATAAGCATCCTGTTGCTCGCGAATGACCGCCTCGACCGGCAGATAGGCCAGCACCGGCCGCCATTGACTGAGAATCAGGGTCTGCCACAGCCGCCCCATGCGTCCATTGCCGTCAGCGAAGGGATGAATGAATTCGAATTCGTAGTGAAAGACACAGCTGAGGATCAGCGGATGCCAATCGCTGGCATCCAGCCAGGCCAGCAAGTCATCGATCAGGGTTGCCACACGACTTGGTGGTGGAGCCATATGAACCAGTTGCTCGCCTCGGTAAATACCGACTCCCTCGCGGCGGAACCGACCACAGTCGTCGATCAAGCCCTGCATCAACAACTGGTGCGCCGACAGCAGATCGGTCCGACTGCCGGCACGCCACTGCGGCATGGACTCATAGGCCGCAAATGCGTTGCGCACCTCCTGAATCTCTCTAGGCAATCCCAGCACTCGCTGCCCCGCCAGTACCGCCGTCACCTGCGCGACGCTGAGGGAATTGTTTTCGATGGCCAACGAAGCCTGAATAGTGCGGATCCGGTTCCCGCGACGCAGTTGAGGTGTTTGCCGAGCTTCGTCCACTGCCGAAAGCTGACCGATCTGCTCGCTGATTTCAGCGATCAGCGTCAGAATTCTGGTGTTCAGGGTCAACGGGGGTTGATAGCGGCTCATTGGCGGATCCAGGTATTTCCTTGAGCCCGACATAATGCCCGAAGGCGGATGCATTCAGCAGCCTTCATTCATGACACCTCATGCCCATCACTGAACTGCAACGCTGCCAGCCGCGCGTACAACGCGTTGCTGCCGATCAGTTGCTGATGGGTGCCCACCGCCACCAGCTTGCCTTGGTCCATCACGGCGATCCGATCGGCGTTTTTCACCGTGGCCAGGCGATGGGCGATGACCAGCGTGGTGCGGTTTTTCATCAGGCTGGGCAGGGCTTGCTGGATCAAGTGTTCGCTCTGCGCATCGAGGGCGCTGGTGGCCTCGTCCAGCAACAGGATCGGTGCGTCCACCAGCAAGGCGCGGGCGATGGCCAGGCGTTGCCGCTGACCACCGGAAAGCCCCAACCCGCTATCACCCAGGTGGGTCTGGTAGCCGGCGGGCATCTGCTCGATAAACTCGTGGGCGTAGGCAATCCGCGCGGCCTCCTGGACCTGCGCCAGGGTCGCCTCGGGCTTGCCATAACGAATGTTCTCTTCAATGCTGCCAAAAAACAGCGCCGGGGTTTGTGAGACCAGGGCGAAGCAGCGCCGCAGATCCTGCGGGTCGAGCCGGGTCAGGTCGACGCCATCCAGCAGGATCTGCCCCTGCAGCGGATCGTAGAAGCGCAGCAGCAGGTCATACACCGTCGACTTGCCCGCCCCCGAAGGCCCGACCAGCGCCAGGGTTTCGCCGGCGTTGATCCGCAGGCTCAAACCGTCGACGGCAAAGCTTTGCGGGCGCGACGGGTAGCTAAAGCGCACCTCCTGCAGTTGCAACTCACCGCGAACCCGCTCGGGCAAGGTCACCTGGCCACTGGGTGGCGGCTGGATGATGTTTTCCGAACGCAGCAACTCGGCAATCCGCTCGGCCGCACCGGCAGCCCGCTGCAATTCGCCAATTACCTCGCTCAGGGTGCCAAAGGCACCGCCGACGATCAGGCTGTAGAACACGAACGCCGCCAGTTCCCCAGCGCTGATGCGACCGGCGATCACGTCCATGCCACCGACCCAGAGCATGACCCCGACTGCGCCGAGCACCAGGATGATCACCAACGTGATCAGCCAGGCACGCTGCAGAATGCGTTTGCGCGCGGTGTCGAACGCCTGCTCCACCGTGGCCGCGAAACGCTGCTCGTCCTGGGCCTGGTGGTTGTAGGCCTGGACGGTCTTGATCTGGCCCAGGGTCTCAGCGACATAGCTGCCGACATCCGCTATCCGGTCCTGGCTCAGGCGCGACAGGCTGCGTACGCGCCGGCCGAAAATCAGGATCGGCGCCAGCACCAGCGGCAGCGCCACCACCACAATGCTGGTCAACTTGGGGTTGGTGATGAACAGCAGCACGATGCCGCCGATCACCATCAAGGCATTGCGCAAGAACAGCGACAGCGACGAACCGATCACCGATTGCAGCAAGGTGGTATCGGCGGTCAGGCGCGACTGGATCTCGGAACTGCGGTTGTCCTCGTAAAACCCGGGATGCAGGTAGATCAGGTGGTTGAACACCTGCCGACGGATGTCCGCCACGCAGCGCTCGCCAATCCACGACACCAGGTAAAAGCGGGTGAAGGTGCCGATCGCCAGACCCACAACCAGCAGCAGGAACAGGCCGATGCTCTGGTTGAGCAGGTGCGGTGACTGGGTCATGAAGCCCTGGTCCACCAACAACCGAATGCCCTGCCCCATGGACAGGGTAATGCCGGCAGTGACGATCAGCGCCAGCAAGGCACCTAACGCCTGCCAGCGATAGGGCGCAATAAAACGCAGGGACAAACGAATCGCGCGACGGTGGCGGGCTGACAGCATCAGGATCATCCAAAAGGGCCAACTGAAAGAATTAACGCGGGCCAGCGTACACCGGTCAATTCAAGGGAACTTGGGTAAATCGTAATCAGTCGGATTGAATATGACCTGTAACAATAGAGCCTAGATGCTATCGGTCTAAAGTCCGGCTGGAAGTTGAAGAGTATTTCTGGTGGAGTGGAGATACCGCCTGATCGGCCTGTGTAGAGCTGTCACAGCGTGGTCACCTGGCGGATTTAGAGTAAGCGCACAACCTGATGAGGAGACAGGCCATGTCCTTGCAACACAGCAGCGATGACAAGATTCAAGTGATCCGCACGCAGCCGCACCAGTCTCTAGGGTGCGCCATTATTGACGCCCAAGGCCGCGAAGTACCGATCACTGAAGACATGATCCAGAGCGCATGCCGCGAGCTGGAACAGCGATTGGTCAAGCCTGCCGAACAAAAGTGACATATAGCCTGATGTCTTCGAACCCGGCCCGCCTAGGCCGGGTTTTTTATCGCCGCGATTACGCTATACCGCCTGCGCACCCAAAGCTGCCACGATCTGTCGCAACTCAGGCGCCTGGCCCTCGATCTGCACGCGCAGCCCGTCAATCTCACGGCGCTGCGGGTAGTGCTTGCGCAACAGGTCAAATGCCGTGCGCTGCTCAGCGCCGCTGACCACCAGGCTGCGACGAAAATCCGCATCGTCGCGACGCGGGTCGTACACCCCACGGCAGAGCATCGCCAAGGCCCAAGCCGGATCACTGCTGGCGCTCAGGCTGACCTGCGCCAGCCAGGGGGCAGGTAGCAGCTGGTCCAGCGACACAGTCGCAGGCTGGCCAAGGAACTGGCACAACGCCTGATAGATCTGCGCAGTGCCTCGCTGTTTGCCATCGAGGCTGTAGCCGGCGATATGCGGGGTGGCAATCACGCACAGTTCGGCGAGGGCGATATCGACACTCGGCTCGCCTTCCCAGACGTCCAGTACCGCTTGCAGGTCTTCGCGCTCCAGCAGCACTTCACGCAGTGCCTGGTTGTCCACCACCGGGCCGCGACTGGCATTGATCAGCCAGGCACCCGGCTTGAGTTGCTCCAGGCGCTGGCGATCAAACAGGTGCCGGGTCGATTGCTCGCCGGATGAGGTCAAAGGAGTGTGCAGGCTGATCACGTCGCATTGCGCGATGATTTGCTCAAGGCTGGCGTAATCGCCTCCTTCGCTTGCCCGGCGCGGCGGGTCGCAGACCAGCACCTTCCAGCCCAGGCCTTGCAGCACCTTGACCAGCCGCCCACCCACTTCGCCAGCCCCGACCACCCCATAGGTGCGCTCGGCCAGTGCTACGCCTTCGATCTCGGCGAGGGTCAGCAAGCTACCCAGCACATAGTCGACCACCCCACGGGCATTGCAGCCCGGGGCGCTGGACCAACCGATATTGGCCTCGGCAAAGTACTCGAGGTCCAAGTGATCGGTGCCAATGGTGCAGGTGCCGACAAACCGCACCTTACTGCCTTGCAGCAGGTCGCGACTGACGTTGGTCACCGAGCGCACCAGCAGCACATCGGCCTGCTCGACAGTGGCGCGATCAATGGAGCGGCCCGGCACGCGGCGGATTTCGCCGAAACCTTCGAAGAAGGCATCGAGCAGCGGAATATTTTCGTCAGCAACAATCAGCATGGCAGGCTCCTTTGGCGGACCGGCAGTGTAGCTCAGCTCCCGCCAGAGGCGGCGATTACAAATCCGCAACACTGGAGTTTTCCTGACTGCTGCGTCAGGGCGTAGAATGCGCCGCCTTGCGCATCAAAACCCTTTGGACGCTTCGCCTGTGAACTCCGTGACTGACAGCACCGCCGCTACTGCCCCGCCCCGCACAACCCCGGTTCGCCTGGAGCTCAAAGGCCTGCTGGGCCTGGCCCTGCCGATCATGGTCGCGCAACTGGCCACTACCGCCATGGGGTTTGTCGATGCTGTGATGGCCGGCCGGGTCAGCCCACGGGACCTGGCGGCAGTGGCCCTGGGCAACTCGATCTGGATTCCGGTGTACCTGTTGATAACCGGCGTGCTGCTGGCCACCACGCCCAAGGTCGCCCAGCGTTTTGGCGCCGGGCAATTCGAGCAGATCGGCCCACTGACCCGCCAGGCCCTGTGGCTGGCGCTGGTCGTCGGCTTGCTGGGCAGCGGCCTGTTGCTCAGCGCCGAGCCGATCCTGCACTGGATGAAAGTCGACCCGCTGCTGATCGACCCGAGCATGGGCTACCTGCAGGGCATCGCCTTCGGTTTTCCGGGCATCGCCTTCTACTACGTACTGCGCTGCTACAGCGACGGCATGGGTCGTACCCGCCCGAGCATGGCCATCGGCCTGAGCGGCCTGCTGCTCAACATCCCGCTCAACTATGCGCTGATCTACGGCCACTTCGGCCTGCCGGCCATGGGCGGCGTTGGCTGCGGCTGGGCCAGTGGCATCGTGATGTGGTTCATGGCCTTGAGCATGGCCGGCTGGACCCGCTGGGCGCCCTTCTATGCCCGCACCCGGGTGCTGGTGCGGATCGATTGGCCGCAGTGGGCAGTGATCAAGCGCCTGATCGGCATCGGCCTGCCGATCGGCATCGCGGTATTCGCCGAATCGAGCATCTTCGCGGTCATCGCCCTGCTGATCGGCAGCCTCGGCTCGACCGTGGTGGCCGGGCACCAGATCGCGCTGAACATCAGCTCGCTGCTGTTCATGATTCCCTACTCGCTGGGCATGGCGGTCACGGTTCGGGTCGGCCAGGCACTGGGTGCCGGCAATCCCTACCAGGCGCGTTTCGCGGCGAAGGTCGGGCTGGGTGCAGCCCTGGTGTTCGCGGCATTCTCGGCGAGCCTGATCCTGCTGCTGCGCGAACCCATCGCCTCGATCTACACCCCTGACCAGAGCGTGATCCAGATCGCCTCGATGCTGATCGTGTATGCCGCGCTGTACCAGTTCTCCGATGCGATCCAGGTGATCTGCGCCGGTGCGCTACGAGGCTATCAGGACACCCGGGTGACGATGATCCTGACCCTGTTCGCCTATTGGGGCATCGGCCTGCCGGTGGGTTACGTACTGGGACTGACCGACTGGTTCGGCCCCGCCAGCGGCCCGAGCGGGTTGTGGGAAGGGCTGATTGCCGGCCTGAGCTGCGCAGCGCTGATGCTGTCGATCCGCCTGGTGCGCAGTGCCCGCAAGCGGATTCGTATTCACCAGCGCACCCCGGCCGTGTAGGAGCGGGTGCCCGCTTGCGGCTTGCTCGCGATGGACGTCAACGCAATCGCGTACTAGTGGCTGCCCCTAACGCCGATCAACCGGACTTCTTGCGAATCCAGTACAGGTAGGTGCCGCCATCCTCATGTTGACCGACCAGTTCATGGTCGAGAAACACGCAGAACTTGGGAATGTCGCGACGGGTCGAAGGGTCCGTGGCGATCACCTTGAGCAGGCCGCCCGGGACCAGGTCGCGAATGTGTTGGTGCAGCATCATCACCGGTTCCGGACAGTTCAGGCCGGTGGCGTCAAGGGTGCCGTCAACCGGCGTATGGATCAATTCACTCATGTCTGACTCCTGAAACGTGCCGGCATTGTCGCGCAAAGCCGGGGGCCCCGTCAGCTATGGCATAACACCATTACTGTGGCAGCGCCCACGCTCGCGACGGGGCCCACTCAACGGGACCTGGTTTTCTTCACATCATGGCGACGCAAATGGCAGGTCACTTCCTCGCGGTCGTGATACAGCTGCTTGCAGCCGATGTCGACCCGGATCCCGCGGGCCTTGAAACCTTCCGCGATGCGCTCGAGCAGGCGCTTCACTTCGGCATAACGCTGCTTCATCGGCAGCTTGAGGTTGACCACCGCTTCGCGGCAATGCCCGTCACCGATCCACTCTTCCAGCATCGCCGCGTTGCGCGCCGGTTTCTCGACGATGTCGCAGACCATCCAGTCCACCGGCTGCTTGGGCTTGAAGGTGAAGCCGTCGGCCATCAAATGCTGTACCAGCCCGGTATCCATCAGGCTTTGCGCCATCGGCCCGTTGTCGATGGCCGTCACCAGCATGCCCCGATTGACCAGTTGCCAGGTCCAGCCACCCGGTGCGGCACCCAGGTCGACACCGGTCATGTCGCTGTGCAAGCGCTCATCCCACTGATCGCGCGGGATGAAGTGGTGCCAGGCCTCTTCCAGTTTCAGGGTCGAGCGGCTTGGCGCTTCGCGGGGAAACTTCAGGCGGGGAATACCCATCGGCCACATCGCCGAGTTGTTGGCTTCAGCCAGCCCCATGAACACTTCGCGCCCACTTTTGAAGGTCAGCAGCAAACGTGGCTTGAGCGGGTCTTCCACCAACTTGCCAGCCGCGATGAGGGCCTTGCGCAAATGGCCTTCGAATTTCTTGCAGAAGTTCGACAGCTCCTTGCCGTCATTGGTATCGACCATTTCCAGCCACAGGCTGCCGCACACCGGGAACTGCGCCAGGTGGGCGAGGATCACGCTGATGCGATCGGTTTCCGGCAGGTCGATGAAGATCCCGCGTGCCCATTGCCGCGGGAAGATCAAGTGGGCAAAACGCTGGCCGCGCATCAAGCGCTCGGCGCCGTCTTCCTCGGTGCAGACGAACTCGGCGCAGGCGCTGGCGGTTTTCGCCTTGGCGTAGCCGGCCACGTTCAAACGCGCGGCATGTTCGGCGATCTCCGAGCAGACTTCACCTTCGAAGCCCGGCCGGCAATGCATAAAGAGGATGTTCATTAAATCTCCTGGGCAAGTGCGCGCAAACTTGCCCTGTAGCAAAGCCTGTCACGAAAACCGGCGCATGATAGCTGACTTCGCAACCCTGGACCTGCCCATAGAGTCCAGTAATTAGCCAGCTACTTAAAACAGGGCTAGGTTTAATGCTCTGTCCATCCCGTCAGTCCGTAGCCGTGCGGACTCAAAGGAGTCATTTCAATGCCGTCCCTCGATAGCCTGAAAACCCTTGGCACCCTGCAAGTCGACGACAAGACCTATCACTACTTCAGCTTGCCAGCGGCTGCCAAAGCCCTGGGCAACCTCGACCAGCTGCCGATGTCGCTCAAAGTCCTGCTGGAAAACCTGTTGCGCTGGGAGGACGGGAAAACCGTCACCGGCGCTGATCTCAAGGCCCTCGCGGCCTGGCTCAAGGAGCGGCGCAGCGACCGGGAAATCCAGTACCGTCCGGCGCGCGTGTTGATGCAAGACTTTACCGGAGTACCGGCGGTGGTCGACCTGGCCGCCATGCGCGCCGCCATGGCCAAGGCCGGCGGCGACCCACAGCGGATCAATCCGCTGTCGCCGGTGGACCTGGTGATCGACCACTCAGTGATGGTCGACAAATTTGCCAGCAGCAGCGCATTCGAAGAGAACGTCGACATCGAAATGCAGCGCAATGGCGAACGTTATGCCTTCTTGCGCTGGGGCCAGAGCGCCTTCGACAACTTCAGCGTGGTACCGCCGGGCACCGGCATCTGCCACCAGGTGAACCTCGAATACCTCGCACGCACGGTGTGGACCAAGGACGAGGACGGCCGTACCTATGCCTTCCCCGACACCCTGGTGGGCACCGACTCCCACACCACCATGATCAACGGCCTCGGAGTACTGGGCTGGGGTGTCGGCGGGATCGAGGCCGAAGCGGCGATGCTCGGCCAACCGGTGTCGATGCTGATTCCGGAGGTGATTGGCTTCAAGCTCACGGGCAAGCTCAAGGAGGGCATCACCGCCACCGACCTGGTGCTGACCGTGACCCAGATGCTGCGCAAAAAAGGCGTGGTGGGCAAATTCGTCGAGTTCTACGGCGACGGCCTGGCCGAACTGCCCCTGGCCGACCGCGCCACCATCGCCAACATGGCGCCGGAATACGGCGCGACCTGCGGCTTCTTCCCGGTGGACCAGGTAACACTGGACTACCTGAGCCTGTCCGGCCGTCCGACTGCAGTGGTCAAACTGGTGGAGGCCTACAGCAAAGCCCAGGGCCTGTGGCGCCTGCCCGGCCAGGAACCGCTGTTCAGTGACAGCCTGGCGCTGGACATGGGCAGCGTCGAAGCCAGTCTCGCCGGACCAAAACGCCCGCAAGACCGGGTCTCGTTGCCCAATGTGGCCCAAGCCTTCAGCGATTTCCTCGGTCTGCAGGTCAAACCCACCAGCAAGGAAGAAGGCCGCCTGGAAAGTGAAGGCGGTGGCGGTGTGGCCGTAGGCAATGCCGACCTGGTCGGCGAGGCGGACTACCAATACGAGGGTCAGACCTATCGCCTGAAAAACGGTGCAGTGGTGATTGCCGCCATCACCTCCTGCACCAACACCTCAAACCCCAGCGTGATGATGGCCGCCGGGCTGGTGGCGAAAAAAGCCGTGGAAAAAGGCCTGCAGCGCAAACCCTGGGTCAAGAGTTCCCTGGCGCCCGGCTCCAAGGTGGTGACCGACTACTACAAGGCCGCCGGCCTGACCCAATACCTCGATCAACTGGGCTTTGCCCTGGTGGGTTACGGCTGCACCACCTGCATCGGCAACTCCGGCCCCTTGCCGGAGCCGATCGAAAAAGCCATCCAGGGCTCCGACCTCACCGTCGCTTCGGTGCTGTCGGGCAACCGCAACTTCGAAGGCCGGGTCCACCCCCTGGTGAAAACCAACTGGCTCGCCTCGCCACCGCTGGTGGTGGCCTATGCATTGGCCGGCACGGTGCGCATCGATATCAGCCGCGAGTCACTGGGCGACGACAAGGACGGTAACCCGGTGTACCTGCGCGACATCTGGCCTAGCACCCAGGAGATCGCCGAAGCGGTCAATCAGGTCAATACCGCAATGTTCCACAAGGAGTACGCCGAAGTGTTCGCCGGCGACGAGCAGTGGCAAGCCATCGAGGTGCCGCAAGCGGCTACCTACGTCTGGCAGCCAGACTCCACCTACATCCAGCACCCACCGTTCTTCGACCACATCGACGGCCCTCCGCCAGTGGTCGAGGACATCAGCCACGCCCGGGTACTGGCGCTGCTCGGCGACTCGGTGACCACCGACCACATCTCCCCCGCCGGCAACATCAAGGCCGACAGCCCGGCCGGCCGCTACCTGCGCGAGCAAGGGGTCGAGCCACGGGACTTCAACTCCTACGGCTCACGGCGCGGCAACCATGAAGTGATGATGCGCGGAACCTTCGCCAACATTCGCATCCGCAATGAAATGCTCGGCGGCGAAGAAGGCGGCAACACCCTGTATATCCCCACTGGCGAGAAAATGGCGATCTATGACGCGGCCATGCGCTACCAGGCCGCCGGCACTCCGCTAGTGGTGATCGCAGGGCAGGAATACGGCACCGGCTCCAGCCGCGACTGGGCCGCCAAGGGCACCAACCTGCTGGGGGTCAAGGCGGTGATCGCCGAAAGCTTCGAACGGATTCACCGCTCCAACCTGGTGGGCATGGGTGTCCTGCCGCTGCAGTTCAAGCTCGACCAGAACCGCAAGAGCCTGAACCTGACCGGCAAGGAAACCCTGAGCATCCAGGGGCTCAGCGGCGTGGAACTGACGCCACGGATGAACCTGCCCCTGATCATCACCCGCGAGGACGGCAGCCGCGAGAAAGTCGAGGTGCTGTGTCGGATCGACACCCTCAATGAAGTGGAGTACTTCAAGGCCGGGGGAATCCTGCATTACGTGTTGCGGCAGTTGATTGCCTCGTAAGGGCACCCCGAGCGCTTTTCGGTGGGTACTCGCGCTGCCCTTTCAGCAGCGCGAGTACATGATTGGCAGGGCCACAAACGCCTGCCTCAACCCGCAAGGGTTTATCTGACGGCAAATGACGCGCCGGTCGTTTTGCGACGCAGCGCCGATTTCTTGAAAAAAAATTTCAATAATCCAGCGGGCTGGCCGAAACCCTGTCAAAGCCTTGCGGATTGAAAAAGCCATGCGTAATAACCAGCCCATCACTCAACGCGAACGGACCTTCCCGGCTCAGCAACGGTTGATTTCCACCACCGATGCCAAAGGCGTGATCAACTACTGCAACGACGCTTTTGTCGAGATCAGTGGGTTCTCCCGTGAAGAACTGATCCGTGCGCCGCACAATCTGGTCCGTCACCCCGACGTCCCGTCGGCGGTCTTCGCGCATATGTGGGGCACATTAAAACAAGGCCTGCCATGGATGGGCATTGTCAAGAATCGCTGCCAGAACGGTGACCATTACTGGGTCAACGCCTACGTGACCCCGGTATTCGACGGCAACCAGGTGATCGGCTACGAGTCAGTTCGGGTCAAGCCCACCGCCGAGCAGATCCGGCGCGCCGAGACCCTGTACCAGCGCATCAACCAGGGCAAGTCCGCCGTTCCCCAGCGTGACAAATGGCTGCCCGTGCTGCAGGACTGGCTGCCATTCATCCTGATCAGCCAGTTGAGCTTCATGATCGGCGCCACCCTCAATTCGCAATGGGGCTTTGCCCTCGCTGCCGGCCTTTCGGTGCCGCTGGGCCTGCTGGGGCTGAGCTGGCAACAACGCGGTCTCAAGCGCCTGTTGCGCCTCGCCGAGCAGACCACCTCCGACCCGCTGATCGCCCAGATGTACACCGACAGCCGTGGCGCCCAGGCGCGCCTGGAGATGTCGATCCTCAGCCAGGAAGCCCGCTTGAAAACCTGCCTGACCCGCCTGCAGGACACCGCCGAGCACCTGACGGAGCAGGCACGTCAATCTGACCAACTGGCGCATAACAGCTCCACTGGCCTGGAACGTCAGCGCGTGGAAACCGAGCAGGTGGCCACCGCCGTCAACCAGATGGCCGCCACCACCCAGGAAGTGGCCAGCCACGTCCAGCGCACCGCAGACGCGACCCAGGAAGCCAACCGCCTGACCGGGCGTGGTCGCGATATCGCCGGGGAAACCCGCGACGCCATCCAGCGCCTGTCGGTGGTAGTCGGGGAAACCGGCCTGACGGTGACCCAACTGGCCAAGGACAGCGACGAAATCGGTGGTGTGGTCGATGTGATCAAAGGCATTGCCGACCAGACCAACCTGCTGGCCCTCAACGCCGCCATCGAAGCCGCCCGCGCCGGCGAAATGGGCCGGGGTTTTGCGGTGGTGGCCGACGAAGTCCGCCAACTGGCACAACGTACCAGCGAGTCGACCGGACAGATCCACAGCCTGATCGCCAAGCTCCAGCAAACCGCCAGCACCGCCGTGCAAACCATGGAAGCCGGCCATCGCCAGGCCGAAGAAGGCGTGGCGCGGGTCCTTGAGGCAGACCAGGCCCTAGTGGGCATCAGCGAAGCGGTGGCCAATATCACCGACATGACCACTCAAATCGCCGCCGCCACCGAGGAGCAGAGCGCGGTGGCCGAAGAGATCAGCCGCAACATCAGCAACATTTCCGAACTGGCCGACCAGACCTCGGAACAGGCGCAGAACTCGGCCCTCCTCAGCGAAGAACTGACCCGGACCGCGAATACCCAGTATTCACTGGTGGAGCGCTTCAACCGCTGATTGCGATTGATCGTTACGGGGGATTGGGGTTAAGACAGTTGCTCCCACACTAGTGTAGGAGCGGGCGTTAGCTCGCCTGCAGCTCTTGATCTTGATCCACCCAACTACCGCAAAAACTCCGCAATCCCCTGCGCAGCCGCCGCCAAATGCTGCTCATGACTAACCCCAGAAACCTTCAGCGGCTTCAAGTCATGATCCGCTGCCACCAGCCACATCAACTCGATGCAAGGCGCCAAGTCATAACCCTCCACCGTATCCCGATTACCCAACCCATCCCGCTCACCCTGGATAATCAAGGCCCGAGTCTTTAATCCGGCCAAATGCTCCACTCGCGGTTTCTGCGGCTTACCCACGGGGTAAAACGGATAGCCCAGGCACACCAACGCATCCACCCCCAACTCATCCGCCAGCAAACTGGCCATCCGCCCGCCCATGGACTTGCCACCAATGGCCAGGGGCCCAGCGACATGACGTCGCACCAGGCCATACACCTCTCGCCAGCACTCAAGCAGCTTCGGCGCCGGATTGGGCGGCCGCCGACCGCCGTCCAGGCGTCGCTGGGCCATGTAGGGAAACTCGAAGCGCAGCACATTGACCCCACGGGCCGCAAGGCGTCCAGCCATGTCGGCCATCCATGCGCTGTCCATCGGCGCACCCGCCCCATGGGCAAGAATCAGGGTCGCCACGGCCGGCGTCGAGGCGCCATTCCACAACCAGCCCTGCTGACGCACACACTGCTCCCATTGATCCCCGTCAATACTGGCCTTGTGCTCTTTGTCCATGCTTGCCTCGCTTTTAATCTGCCTATAACTCCAGGCGAAGGGAGCGTTCGTGCCTTGCGCAGACGCCTTCACTTCGGCTGAACCGTGGATGGGGAACCATGAACACTTCTTTAAGTACCGCCTATAACTACAAGGTGGTCCGCCAATTCGCCATTATGACGGTGGTATGGGGCATCGTCGGCATGGGGCTCGGGGTTTTTCTCGCGGCTCAATTGGTCTGGCCCGAACTGAACTTCAATTTGCCGTGGACCAGCTTCGGTCGCCTGCGCCCGCTGCACACCAACGCGGTGATCTTCGCCTTTGGTGGCTGCGCACTGTTTGCCGCCTCGTTCTACTCGGTCCAACGCACTTGCCAGACGCAATTGTTCGCGCCAAAAATCGCCGCGTTCACCTTCTGGGGCTGGCAACTGGTGATCCTGCTGGCAGCCATCACCTTGCCGCTGGGCTACACCAGCTCCAAGGAATACGCCGAGCTGGAATGGCCGATCGACATCCTGATCACCATCGTCTGGGTCGCCTACGCCATCGTGTTCTTCGGCACGCTGATGAAGCGCAAGACCAAGCACATCTACGTCGGCAACTGGTTCTTCGGCGCGTTCATCATCACCGTGGCCATCCTGCACATCGTCAACAACCTGGAGCTGCCGGTCAGCCTGACCAAGTCCTACTCGGTGTATGCCGGTGCGACCGATGCCATGGTCCAGTGGTGGTACGGCCACAACGCCGTAGGCTTCTTCCTCACTGCCGGTTTCCTGGGGATGATGTACTACTTCGTGCCGAAGCAGGCCGAGCGCCCTGTGTACTCCTATCGCCTGTCGATCGTGCACTTCTGGGCCCTGATCACCCTGTACATCTGGGCCGGCCCGCACCACCTGCACTACACCGCGCTGCCGGACTGGGCTCAGTCGCTGGGCATGGTGATGTCGCTGATTCTGCTGGCGCCGAGCTGGGGCGGCATGATCAACGGCATGATGACCCTCTCGGGCGCCTGGCATAAGCTGCGCAGCGACCCGATCCTGCGCTTCCTGGTGGTGTCCCTGGCGTTCTACGGCATGTCGACCTTCGAAGGCCCGATGATGGCGATCAAGACCGTCAACGCCCTCTCCCACTACACCGACTGGACCATCGGCCACGTACACGCCGGCGCCCTCGGCTGGGTAGCGATGATCTCCATCGGCGCGCTGTACCACATGATCCCGAAAATCTTCGGTCGTACGCAGATGCACAGTGTCGGCCTGATCAACGCGCACTTCTGGCTCGCCACCATCGGCACCGTGCTCTACATCGCCTCGATGTGGGTCAACGGCATTGCCCAGGGCCTGATGTGGCGTGCCGTCAACGAAGACGGGACCCTGACCTACTCCTTCGTGGAAACCCTGGTGGCCAGCCACCCAGGCTTCGTCGTACGCCTGGTCGGCGGGGCGATCTTCCTGAGCGGCATGTTCCTGATGGCCTACAACACCTGGCGCACCGTGCGTGAGGCCCAACCAGCCGAAGTCGCCGCCGCGGCGCAGATGGCCTGAGGAGTCCACCATGAAACACGAAACGATTGAAAAAAACGTCGGCCTGCTGCTGTTGCTGATGGTCTTTGCGGTGAGCATCGGCGGTCTGACGCAGATCGTCCCGCTGTTCTTCCAGGACGTCACCAACAAGCCGGTCGAAGGCATGAAGCCCTACACCGCGCTGCAACTGGAAGGTCGCGACATCTACATCCGCGAAGGCTGCGTGCAGTGCCACTCGCAGATGATCCGTCCGTTCCGCGCCGAGACCGAACGTTATGGCCACTACTCGGTAGCCGGTGAAAGCGTCTGGGACCACCCGTTCCTGTGGGGTTCCAAGCGTACCGGTCCGGACCTGGCACGGGTCGGCGGTCGCTACTCCGATGACTGGCACCGCGCCCACCTGTACAACCCGCGCAACGTGGTACCGGAGTCGAAAATGCCGGCCTATCCATGGCTGGTTACCCAGGCCGTGGACAGCAGCAATACCGAAACCAAGCTCAAGGTCATGCGCACCCTGGGCGTGCCCTACACCGACGAGGACATCGCCGGGTCAGTCGCCACGCTCAAGGGCAAGACCGAGATGGACGCCCTGGTCTCCTACCTGCAAGTGCTCGGCACTGCGATCAAGAGCAAGAGGTGAGCCATGCCCTATGAAATATTGAGCGTAATCAGCACTGGAATGATCCGCGGCCTGGGCACCGTCGTGGTGTTCGTGGCCTTTATCGGCCTGACCCTGTGGGTGTTCAACAGCAAGCGCAGCGCGCAATTCGCCGAAGCCCGCCTGCTGCCGTTTGCCGATGAACCCCTGGCCGAAGACGCCAGCACTCAAGAACCCGCAACAAGGAGTACCCGGCCATGACCACCTTCTGGAGTACGTGGATCTGCGTACTGACCATCGGCAGCCTGATCGGCCTGACCTGGCTGCTGGTCGGCACCCGCAAGGGTGAGACCAAGGGCAGTGTCGACCAGACCATGGGCCATGCCTTCGACGGCATCGAGGAATATGACAACCCGCTGCCCCAGTGGTGGTTCCTGCTGTTCGCCGGGACCCTGGTGTTTGCCGTGGGCTACCTGATCCTCTACCCGGGCCTGGGTAACTGGAAAGGCATCCTGCCGGGCTATCAGGACGGCTGGACCCAGACCAAGGAATGGGACAAGGAAATGGCCAAGGCCGACGCCAAGTTCGGGCCGATCTTCGCCAAATTTGCAGCCATGCCCGTGGAAGAAGTAGCCAAGGACCCACAAGCACTGAAGATGGGCGGACGCCTGTTCGCCTCCAACTGCTCGGTGTGCCACGGCTCGGATGCCAAGGGTGCCTTCGGCTTCCCCAACCTGGCGGACAGCGACTGGCGCTGGGGCGGTAGCGCGGAGGCGATCAAGACCACCATCATGGGTGGGCGGATGGCGGCGATGCCGGCCTGGGGTGAAGTCCTGGGCGATGCCGGGGTGAAAAACGTTGCCGCCTATGTACGCCACGAACTCGCCGGCCTGCCGTTGCCAGAGGACAGCGGTGCCGACCTGGTCGCCGGACAGCAAGCGTACAGCACCACCTGCGTAGCCTGTCACGGCGCCAATGGCCAAGGCATGGAACTGATGGGCGCGCCGAACCTGACGCACCCGGCGGCGTTCATCTACGGCACTAGCCTGGCCCAGTTGCAGCAGACCATTCGCCATGGTCGCCAGGGCCACATGCCGGCGCAGAACGAACTGCTCGGCAATGACAAAGTGCAATTGCTGGCAGCGTACGTCTACAGCCTCTCCCACGGTGCCAGCGCTCAGCCGCTGCAGGCAGAGGGCAAAAGCGAATAACTCGCAACCGCATTACTGTCGCACCTTCCTGGTGCGGCAGCTCCCTACCTCTTTGCGACGCATTGTCGCACCCCAAAAAGGTCTGCCTTTGCGTCCGGCAGATTCACGTCTAAGCTTGCTGCCAAGCGGACTGGCAAAGGCCGGTCACAGGTCAACCGTAAAGGATGGGTTCGACGATTCGGTTCGATGACAGGCCGCAAAGGCCGGTAGACACCGGCTGTCGTCCAAGTTGCCGTCTGTCACCTGCACGCCTCGTTTGAACACACCCCGTTACAACTGACCCGACCCCCTCGCCCTTTTCCCCTGCCGGGACATTTTCCCCCTGGGCAAATTTGTCCCTACGCGGCGCATGGAAAGGCCGCAGAATCAGCTTTTGAAAGCATTGACGCAGGTCATGGCGCGTTGCAATGACCCCCCGCTTTCTCCATACTTGCGGCCGATTTTTATCCCTAATAAAACACCCAAACCGTGGAACCTTAGAATGAGCACAGCAATCAGTCCGACTGCTTATAACTATAAGGTAGTCCGCCAGTTCGCCATCATGACGGTGGTCTGGGGGATCCTTGGCATGGGGCTCGGTGTCTTCATCGCCTCGCAACTGGTCTGGCCGGAGTTGAACTTCGGTCTGCCGTGGACGAGCTTTGGACGCCTGCGCCCACTGCACACCAACCTGGTGATCTTCGCCTTCGGTGGTTGTGCATTGTTTGCCACTTCTTATTACGTCGTGCAGCGAACCTGCCAAACGCGACTGATTTCCGACAGCCTCGCGGCCTTCACCTTCTGGGGTTGGCAAGCGGTGATCGTCGGCGCGATTGTTACCTTGCCGCTGGGTTACACCACCACCAAGGAATACGCGGAACTGGAATGGCCTCTGGCTATCCTGCTGGCTATCGTCTGGGTCACCTACGGTCTGGTGTTCTTCGGCACCATCACCAAGCGCAAGACCAAGCACATCTACGTCGGTAACTGGTTCTACGGTGCCTTCATCGTTGTGACGGCGATGCTGCACATCGTCAACCACGCCTCCCTGCCGGTCAGTTTCTTCAAGTCCTACTCGGCCTACGCCGGTGCGACCGACGCCATGATCCAGTGGTGGTACGGCCACAACGCGGTAGGTTTCTTCCTGACCACCGGCTTCCTGGGGATGATGTACTACTTCGTGCCGAAGCAGGCCGAGCGTCCGATCTACTCGTATCGCCTGTCGATCGTGCACTTCTGGGCCCTGATCACCCTGTACATCTGGGCCGGTCCGCACCACCTGCACTACACCGCACTGCCGGACTGGGCTCAGTCCCTGGGCATGGCGATGTCGATCATCCTGCTGGCTCCAAGCTGGGGCGGCATGATCAACGGCATGATGACCCTGTCGGGCGCCTGGCATAAGCTGCGCACCGACCCGATCCTGCGCTTCCTGGTGGTCTCCCTGGCGTTCTACGGCATGTCGACCTTCGAAGGCCCGATGATGGCCATCAAGACCGTCAACTCGCTGTCGCACTACACCGACTGGACCATCGGCCACGTACACGCCGGTGCCTTGGGCTGGGTAGCGATGATCTCGATCGGCGCGATCTACCACATGATCCCGAAACTGTTCGGTCGTGCGCAGATGCACAGCACTGGCCTGATCAACACCCACTTCTGGCTCGCGACCATCGGTACCGTGCTCTACATCGCTTCGATGTGGGTCAACGGCATCACCCAGGGCCTGATGTGGCGTGCAATCAACGACGACGGCACCCTGACCTACTCGTTCGTTGAAGCGCTGCAAGCCAGCCACCCGGGCTTTATCGTTCGCGCCCTGGGCGGTGCATTCTTCGCCTCCGGCATGCTGTTCATGGCCTACAACGTATTCCGTACCGTACGCGCCTCGAACCCGGCAGAAGCCAAAGCCGCCGAACAGATTGCTGTAGTTGGAGCTCACTGATGAAGCATGAAGCAGTCGAGAAGAATATTGGCCTGCTGGCCTTCTTCATGGTCATCGCCGTCAGCATCGGCGGCCTGACCCAGATCGTCCCGCTGTTTTTCCAGGATGTCACCAACAAGCCGGTCGAAGGCATGAAGCCACGTACCGCCCTTGAACTGGAAGGCCGCGACGTCTACATCGCCAACGGTTGTGTCGGCTGCCACTCGCAGATGATCCGTCCGTTTCGCGCTGAAACCGAACGTTATGGCCACTACTCGGTAGCCGGTGAAAGCGTCTGGGACCACCCGTTCCTGTGGGGTTCCAAGCGTACCGGTCCGGACCTGGCCCGCGTCGGCGGTCGTTACTCCGATGACTGGCAGCGTGCGCACTTGTACAACCCGCGCAACGTGGTGCCCGAGTCGAAAATGCCGGCCTACCCGTTCCTCGTGGAAAACAAGCTCGACGGCAAGGACACCGCGAAGAAAATGGAAGTCTTGCGCACGCTCGGCGTCCCTTACACCGACGAAGACATCGCCGGCGCCAAGGATGCTGTGAAGGGCAAAACCGAAATGGACGCGCTGGTGGCCTATCTGCAAGGCCTGGGCACCATCATCAAAAGCAAACGGTGATTTAGATGGATATCGGGATGATTCGTGGCCTGGGCACCGTTGTCGTGATGGTTGCCTTTATCGGTCTGGCCTTGTGGGTGTTCAGCCCCAAGCGCAAGTCCGAGTTTGAAGACGCGACCTTGCTGCCTTTCGCGGATGATCCCGAAGCCATCAAGCACGTCGAGCAAGCTTCTAGGAGTAACAAAGAATGACTACGTTCTGGAGTCTGTACGTCACAGTCCTCAGTCTGGGTACCATCTTCGCCCTGACCTGGCTGCTGCTGTCGACCCGCAAGGGCCAGCGCAGCGAGCAGACAGATGAGACGGTTGGCCACTCCTTCGACGGGATCGAGGAGTACGACAACCCGCTGCCGAAATGGTGGTTCATGCTGTTCGTCGGCACCATCGTCTTCGCCCTGGGTTATCTGGTGCTGTACCCGGGCCTGGGCAACTGGAAAGGCCTGCTGCCGGGTTACAGCTACCTCGATAACGAGAAGCAGACCCCGTTCGCCAACGGCCAGTCCGGCTGGACCGGCGTTCACGAGTGGGAAAAGGAAATGGCCAAGTCGGACGCCAAGTTCGGTCCGATCTTCGCCAAGTTCGCTGCCATGCCGATCGAAGAGGTCGCCAAGGACCCACAAGCCCTGAAGATGGGTGGCCGCCTGTTCGCCTCCAACTGCTCGGTTTGCCACGGCTCCGACGCCAAGGGTGCTTATGGCTTCCCGAACCTGACCGACGCCGACTGGCGCTGGGGCGGTTCGCCAGCAGAAATCAAGGCCACCATCCTCGGCGGTCGTCACGCCGTGATGCCAGCCTGGGCTGAAGTGATCGGTGAACAAGGCGTCAGCGACGTTGCGGCATTTGTCCTGACCAACCTCGATGGCCGTAAACTGCCAGAAGGCAGCAAAGCCGACCCGGTTGCTGGCCAGAAGCTGTTCGCCGCCAACTGCGTGGCATGCCACGGCCCAGCGGGCAAAGGCACGCCAGCAATGGGTGCACCTGACCTGACTCACCCGGGCGCGTTCATCTACGGCTCGAGCTTTGCTCAACTGCAGCAGACCATCCGTTACGGCCGTCAGGGCCAGATGCCTGCGCAAGAGCAAATGCAGGGTAACGACAAGGTTCACTTGCTGGCCGCTTACGTCTACAGCCTGTCTCACGGCGAGAAGGCAGCGGACGCCGAGTAAGGCAAACGCTTGATGCAACAACCAACGGCCCCGTCAGTCACCTGACGGGGCCGTTTGGTTTGTGCCCCCTAATACTGCACTTCAATCACCGACTCGAGTTGACGGCTGGGCCAGTTATTGTCTTTGACGCGATGGACCGCCAGTGATTGCCGGTCTGCGGCAAAGCTTGCGATCAGGTAGCTCTGCTGGGAAGCCGAACCGCTGAGAAACACCGGCACCTGGCCAAATTCCTCGGTGGCATACCAGTATTGCCCTGTGTAGCCGTGATAATGCCCGGCAAATACCGCCGTGACTTTGTAGGTCTCGATCATGTTTCTAAACCGGGCGATCTGCTCCTGACTGCCGGCCCAGTCTCGCGGCTTGTGCAGGTTGAGAATAATAATTCGGCCCTGCTCCCGGGCCTTTTTCAGGTCGCCTTCGAGCCATTCCAGCGCATCGCTGATTTCGAACGCCTTGGGACTGATGAGAGGCACTCCGGAGCTGAAGTTCACCGAATAGGTCGGCTCGTTGTGCAGTTGCACCAGATGCACATCACCCTGGTTGCGCGAATACGCCAGGCTGCCGTAATAGATATCGGTGCCCCCCGAGACCCGCACGCCGAAGTCCATGCTGTCGACCTTGCCCCAGTAACGCTGCTTGAGCGCCTCGATACTGTCGGCAGCGCAGCTGTTGAGAAAACAATCGTCGACGTTGTTTTCATAGTCGTGATTGCCCAACCCGTAGTCATAGACCCCCTCCAGCCGGGACTCCAGAATCGGCATCAGCACCGAGCGTTGCCAGCCGTGGCCAAACGCCGTGAGGTCGCCATTGATCATCACTGGCACCCGCTGGACACCCCCGAAATTGCGGCGGAAACTGGCAATATCGGCGTATTGGGTATCGATCAGCCACTTCGAACGGGCGTCGCGCGCTGAGTCTGATTCGGGCGAGCCGTCATCGGAGCTTTCAGTCCAGGGATACTGCGGGTCGGAGGCAAAGACCAGGTGCACAGGTGATACAGTCTCCTGCGCGCTGAATGCGCCGGGCGCCCCGCAGAAGAGCACCAGCACGGCGGCTAACTTGTAACAATTAATGAGCTTCATAAAATTCCATTTTCATAAAGGGTTTAAGGTGAATGAGCCAGGTCGATCCTGGCTCGCCACCAACTTACTGCCCCTTGCGAAAATGAAACAAACCCCTGGCCGCACTTAATCAAGTGCCGATGTTTCAGCGCCGGTGGTGGCGATGCTGGCCAGGCGTGAGGATGGTGGGGGGAAAATCGTCCATACTGAACAAGTCAATTGACCTGCATCATGATTTGTTACATTTGCTACACCATCCTCCCATTTTTCCCAACGCGACCAAAGGTCGCACCCTTGCGCTAGAGCTTCAGGCGTATCATTGCGCCACTGCAACAGCCTTTTTGACCGCGGTCGGCACGTACTGACCGAGGCATTTTTCCACTGCCGTGGGATGCAATGATGAGCAATCAAATTCCGGTACACGACGTTACACCACCTGCCAAGAACGCGAACAACAGCGTCGACCTTTACGCCTCAAGAGAAAAAATCTACACCCGCGCCTTCACCGGCCTGTTCCGCAATCTGCGGATGATGGGCGGTGCCGGGCTGTTCCTGCTGTATTTCGGTACGGTGTGGCTCAACTGGGGCGGCCACCAGGCCGTGTGGTGGAACCTGCCTGAACGCAAATTCTTCATTTTCGGCGCCACCTTCTGGCCGCAGGACTTCATCCTGCTCTCGGGCCTGCTGATCATTGCCGCCTTCGGGCTGTTCTTCATTACCGTCTACGCCGGACGCGTCTGGTGCGGCTATACCTGCCCGCAGAGCGTCTGGACATGGATTTACATGTGGTGCGAGAAGGTCACCGAAGGCGACCGCAACCAGCGCATCAAGCTCGACAAGGCGCCAATGAGCGCCAACAAGTTCCTGCGCAAGTTCAGCAAACACAGCCTGTGGCTGTTGATCGGTTTCGTCACCGGCATGACCTTCGTCGGCTATTTCTCGCCGATTCGTGAGCTGGTCATCGACTTCTTCACCGGCCAGGCGGATGGCTGGTCGTACTTCTGGGTCGGCTTCTTCACCCTCGCCACCTACGGCAACGCCGGCTGGTTGCGCGAGCAGGTGTGCATCTACATGTGCCCGTATGCACGTTTCCAGAGCGTGATGTTCGACAAGGACACCCTGATCGTTTCCTACGATCCGCGCCGTGGCGAAGCCCGTGGCCCGCGCAAAAAAGGCGTGGACTACAAGGCCCAGGGCCTGGGTGACTGCATCGATTGCACCATGTGCGTACAGGTGTGCCCGACCGGCATCGACATCCGCGACGGCCTGCAGATCGAATGCATCGGCTGTGCCGCGTGCATCGACGCCTGCGACAGCATCATGGACAAGATGGACTACCCCCGCGGCCTGATCAGCTACACCACCGAGCACAACCTGTCCGGCCAGAAAACCCATAAACTGCGACCGCGCCTGATCGGCTATGCGCTGGTGTTGCTGGCAATGATCAGCCTCCTGGTGACCGCTTTCTTCATGCGCCCACTGGTGGGCTTCGACGTCAGCAAGGACCGCGTGCTGTACCGCGAGAACGCCGAAGGGCGGATCGAGAACGTCTACAGCCTCAAAGTCATGAACAAGGACCAGCGCGACCATACCTACCTGCTGGAAGCCGCTGGCCTGCCAGACCTCAAGCTGCAAGGCAAGCGTGAGATCAAGGTCGCCGCCGGGGAAATTTTCAGCATGCCGGTCGAGTTGTCGAGTGCACCGGAGCAACTGCCGTCAAGCACCAACGAGGTGAAATTCATCCTCAAGGATGCCGACGACGACAGCGTCCACATTGAAGCCAAGAGCCGATTCATCGGCCCACAAATTCGTTGAGAGAAGTCATCATGCCTGCAGCAAATGCCACCAGCCCTTGGTACAAGCACCTCTGGCCCTGGATCATCATCGCGATCCTGGCCTGTTCGGTGACGCTGACCCTGTCGATGGTGACCATCGCGGTGAACAACCCGGACAACCTGGTCAACGACAATTACTACGAGGCTGGCAAAGGCATCAACCGCTCCCTGGACCGTGAGCTGCTGGCCCAGACCCTGCTGCTGCGCGCCAGCGTGCACCTGGATGGGGTCACCGGCGAAGTCGACCTGCACCTGACCGGCAACAGCCAGCCCAGGACCCTGGAGCTGAACCTGATCTCGCCGACCCAGCCAGAGAAAGACCGCAAGATCACCCTGACTCGCAGCGAAACCGAACCAGGCCGCTACATCGGCCAGGTGACCGACAAGGTCGAAGGCCGCCGCTTTGTCGAATTGCTCGGCAGCCAGGACGATCACATCTGGCGCATGTTCGAAGAAGAACAGGTCAGCCACGACAAGGACCTGCTGTTGGGTGACGAACCGCTGCAAGGCGCCGAAGACCTGAAGAACTAAAAACTGCGCTTCGCGCATTCGCGGGCAAGCCCGCTCCCACAGTTGATCAGCGGTCGTGAGCTCGCCAACGATCCCTGTGGGAGCGGGTTTGCCCGCGAAGCGGCCCTATCCGACGATAGAGATCCAGCGGTACTAGTGATTACCCCATGACCACCAGCCCAATCCCCTGCTACCACTGCGCCCTGCCCGTCCCGTCTGGCAGCCGGTTTACTGCCGTGATCCTCGGCGAAACCCGCGAGCTCTGCTGCCCAGGATGCCAGGCGGTGGCCGAAGCGATAGTCGCCGGTGGCCTGGAGCATTACTACAGTCACCGTAGCGAAGCCTCGGCCAACCCCGAAGCCTTGCCGGTGCAGCTGGTCGACGAACTGGCGCTGTACGACCGCGCCGATGTGCAGCAACCCTTCGTCCGCCACGACGGCGACCTGGCCGAAACCACGCTACTGATGGAAGGCATCAGTTGCGCCGCCTGTGGCTGGTTGATCGAAAAACACCTGCGTGGCCTGCCTGCCGTGGCCGAGGCGCGGCTGAACCTGTCGAACCATCGCCTGCACGTGCGCTGGGTCGATAGCCAGTTGCCGTTGAGTCAGGTGCTCAGCGAGTTGCGCCACATCGGCTATGCCGCCCACCCCTACCAGGCCGACCGCGCCAGCGAACAACTGGCCAGCGAAAACCGCCTGGCCCTGCGCCAACTGGGTGTAGCCGGCCTGCTGTGGTTCCAGGCGATGATGGCAACCATGGCGACATGGCCGGAATTCAACATCGACCTCAGCCCCGAACTGCACACCATCTTGCGCTGGGTCGCGCTGTTCCTGACCACGCCGATTGTGTTCTACAGCTGCGCGCCGTTCTTCAAAGGGGCGATGCGCGACCTGCGCACCCGCCACCTGACCATGGACGTATCGGTCTCGCTGGCCATTGGCGGCGCCTACCTGGCGGGTATCTGGACCTCGATCACCGGCACCGGCGAGCTGTATTTCGACGCGGTCGGCATGTTCGCCCTGTTCCTGCTGGCCGGGCGTTACCTGGAGCGCCGGGCCCGCGAGCGCACAGCCGCGGCCACCGCGCAGCTGGTGAACCTGCTACCGGCCTCCTGCCTGCGCCTGAGCACCGATGGCCAAAGCGAACGGATCCTGCTCAGCGAGTTACGCCTGGGCGACCAGGTGCTGGTGCACCCCGGCGCGATCCTGCCGGCTGACGGGCGGATTCTCGACGGCCAGTCGAGCGTCGATGAGTCGCTGCTGACCGGCGAATACCTGCCCCAGGCCCGCACACGTGGCGATACGGTCACCGCGGGCACCCTGAATGTCGAAGGCGCGCTGACCGTCGAGGTCCAGGCCCTCGGCCAGGACACGCGCCTGTCGGCCATCGTCCGCTTGCTGGAGCGGGCCCAGGCGGAAAAACCGCGGCTGGCGGAGATCGCCGACAAAGCCGCGCAATGGTTCCTCCTGCTGTCACTGGTGGCCGCCGCGGTGATCGGCCTGCTGTGGTGGCAACTGGATGCGTCCCGGGCGTTCTGGATCGTCCTGGCGATGCTGGTGGCTACCTGCCCGTGCGCCTTGTCACTGGCCACGCCCACCGCCCTGACTGCCGCCACCGGCACCCTGCACAAACTCGGCCTGTTGCTGACCCGTGGGCATGTGCTCGAAGGCCTGAACCAGATCGACACGGTGATTTTCGACAAGACCGGAACCCTCACCGAAGGACGCCTGGCCTTACGCTCGATCCGGCCCCTGGCCAGCCTCGACAGCGACCAGTGCCTGGCCCTCGCCGCCGCCCTGGAAAACCGTTCTGAACACCCGATTGCCCGCGCATTCGGCCGCGCCCCGCTGGCCGCCGAAGAAGTCCTCAGCAGCCCAGGCCTGGGCCTCGAAGGGCGAGTCGGCGAGCAGCGCCTGCGCATTGGCCAACCGGCCTTCGTCTGCGCGCTCAGCGGCTGTGCGGTGCCGGCCATGCCTGAGGAAGCCGGGCAGTGGCTGCTGCTGGGTGACAGCAGCGGCGCACTGGCCTGGCTGGTCCTCGACGACCGCCTGCGCAGTGACGCCCCCGCCCTGCTCGCCGCCTGCAAGGCCCGGGGCTGGCGTACGCTGCTGCTGTCCGGCGACAGTTCGCCAATGGTCGCCAGCGTGGCCGCCGAGCTGGGCATCGATGAAGCCCGGGGCGGTTTGCGCCCGGACGACAAGCTGCAAGTGCTCAAGCAACTGCAACAGCAAGGCCGCAAGGTGTTGATGCTCGGCGATGGGGTCAATGATGTGCCGGTGCTGGCCGCCGCCGACATCAGCGTGGCCATGGGTTCGGCCACTGACCTGGCGAAAACCAGTGCCGACGCGGTGTTGCTGTCCAACCGCCTGGACGCCCTGGTGCAAGCCTTTAGCCTGGCCCGCCGGACCCGTCGAGTAATCATCGAGAACCTGCTGTGGGCCGGGCTGTACAATGGCCTCATGTTGCCCTTCGCGGCCCTCGGCTGGATCACTCCGGTGTGGGCCGCGGTCGGCATGTCCATCAGTTCGTTGACCGTGGTGCTCAATGCCCTGCGCCTGACTCGCCTGCCGAGCGCGCCCGCAAGCACCCCGCCACACACCCCCGCGCTGCCGGCCTGAGCCGCGCGCGCATGGAGTCCCGATGCCAGCTCTCTACGTGATGATCCCGGCGGCACTGCTGATCGTCGCCATCGCTATCTACATTTTCTTCTGGGCGGTCGACAGCGGTCAGTACGACGACCTCGACGGACCGGCCCACAGCATCCTGTTCGACGACCAGGACCCTAACCACCAGGCGGCGATCAACGAAGCCGACGGCCACCCGACGGATCCGGCCAAGCCGACCGACAAGACCCCACCCCATGCTTGAACTGGCACCCCTGCTGGTCTCGGCACTGATCCTCGGGCTGCTCGGTGGCGGCCACTGCCTGGGCATGTGTGGCGGGCTGATGGGCGCGCTGACCCTGGCGATCCCCAAGGAACAACGCAGTCGGCGTTTTCGCCTGCTGCTGGCGTACAACCTCGGGCGGATTCTCAGCTACGCCACCGCCGGCCTGCTGATCGGCCTAGCGGGATGGGCAGTGGCCAACAGCCCGGCGGCGATGTTCATGCGCATCCTCGCCGGCCTGCTGTTGATCGCCATGGGCCTGTATCTGGCGGGCTGGTGGAGCGGCCTGACCCGCATCGAAAGCCTGGGCCGTGGCCTGTGGCGTTATATCCAGCCAGTGGCCAACCGTTTGCTGCCAGTCTCGAGCCTGCCGCGCGCCTTGCTGCTGGGTGCGCTGTGGGGGTGGCTGCCTTGCGGGCTGGTGTACAGCACCCTGCTGTGGTCCGCCAGCCAGGGCAATGCGCTGGACAGTGCGCTGCTGATGCTCGCCTTTGGCCTCGGCACCTGGCCGGTGCTGCTGGCCACCGGGCTGGCCGCCGAACGAGTCACCGCCCTGCTGCGCAAGCGTAGCGTGCGCATGGCGGGTGGCCTGCTGGTGATCCTGTTCGGCATCTGGACCCTGCCGGGGCCACATCAGCATTGGTTGATGGGGCACTGAGCACGGCGCCCGCTGCGCCCGCTGCGCCCCTTGATACAAGTCAACATGCCCACGTTGGCAACCCCCTAGACTCGCTGTCACTGCCAGCCTATCCGGGGAATGCCCGCATGCTCGACGCCATTCGTTGGGACACAGATCTGATCCGCCGTTACGACCTGGCGGGACCTCGCTACACCTCGTACCCGACCGCGGTGCAATTCCACAGCCAGGTCGGCTCCTTCGACCTGCTCCATGCCCTGCGCGAGAGTCGCAAGGCCCAGCGACCGTTGTCGCTGTACGTGCATGTGCCGTTCTGCGCGAACATTTGCTACTACTGCGCCTGCAACAAGGTCATCACCAAGGACCGTGGCCGTGCGTTGCCGTACCTGCAACGCCTGGAGCAGGAAATCCAGCTGGTGGCCTGCCACTTGGACCCGCAGCAGAAAGTCGAGCAATTGCATTTTGGTGGCGGCACCCCGACCTTCCTCAGCCACGACGAGTTGCGCCAGCTGATGGCGCAACTGCGCAAGCATTTCAACCTGCTGGACGATGACTCCGGCGACTACGGTATCGAGATCGACCCACGCGAGGCCGACTGGTCGACCATGGGCCTGCTGCGCGAACTGGGCTTCAACCGGGTCAGCATCGGCCTGCAAGACCTCGATCCGGCAGTGCAGCGGGCGGTCAATCGCCTGCAGAGTCTGGAAGAGACCCGTGCGGTGATCGATGCGGCGCGCACTCTGCAATTTCGCTCGATCAATATCGACCTGATCTACGGCCTGCCCAAGCAGACCGCGGAAAACTTCGCTCGCACCGTCGAGGAAGTCATCAGCCTGCAGCCGGACCGGCTCTCGGTGTTCAACTACGCCCACTTGCCCGAGCGCTTCATGCCGCAGCGGCGGATCAACAGCAGCGACCTGCCCGCTCCGGCGGAAAAACTGCAGATGCTGCAGCGCACCATCGAGCAATTGACCGCCGCCGGTTATCGCTACATCGGCATGGACCACTTCGCCCTGCCGGACGATGAACTGGCCATTGCCCAGGAAGAGACCACCCTGCAGCGCAACTTCCAGGGCTATACCACCCACGGACATTGCGACCTGATTGGCCTGGGGGTTTCGGCCATCAGCCAGATCGGCGACCTGTACTGCCAGAACAGCAGCGATCTCAACGAATACCAGAATGCCCTGGCCAGCTCACAACTGGGCACCAGCCGTGGCTTGGTCTGCACCCAGGACGACCGGATCCGGCGAGCGGTGATCCAGCAGTTGATCTGCAATTTCCATCTGCAGTTCGCAACCATCGAACAGCAGTTCAACCTCGACTTTCGTGGCTACTTCGGCGAGCTCTGGCCACAGTTGCAGGCCATGGCCACTGATGGCCTGATTGAACTCGATAGCGAGAAAATCCTGGTCCTACCGGCCGGGCGCCTGCTGGTGCGATCGGTGTGCATGGTGTTCGACGCATACCTGGAACAGCAGAACCGCCAGCGTTTTTCGCGAGTAATTTGACCCAGGCTACGGACAAATAGACTGCGCCATGTTGCCGCAGTCTGGCCTCCGGGTCCTCCCGTGGGGTACCCTTACGTCTTATGTGTGTTTTTCCCACAAGGATCTAAGAAATGTCCGAGCCAGTTAAACTGCGCGCTCACAGCCAGGCTCACTGCAAGGATTGCAGCCTGGCCCCCCTCTGCCTTCCACTATCGCTGAATCTGGAAGACATGGATGCGCTGGACGACATCGTAAAACGCGGCCGTCCGCTGAAAAAGGGCGAGTTCCTGTTCCGTCAGGGCGACCGATTCGATTCGGTATTTGCCGTGCGCTCCGGCGCCCTGAAGACTTTCAGCCTCAGCGACGGCGGTGAAGAACAGATCACCGGCTTCCACTTGCCGAGCGAACTGGTCGGCCTGTCGGGCATGGACACCGAGTCTCACCCGGTGTCCGCCCAGGCGCTGGAAACCACTTCAGTGTGCGAAATCCCTTTCGAGCGTCTCGATGAACTGGCCCTGCAACTGCCGCAATTGCGCCGTCAGTTGATGCGGGTGATGAGCCGCGAGATTCGCGACGACCAGCAAATGATGCTGCTGCTGTCGAAGAAGACCGCTGACGAGCGAATCGCCACCTTCCTGGTCAACCTCTCGGCGCGTTTCCGCGCACGCGGGTTCTCGGCCAACCAGTTCCGCCTGAGCATGTCGCGCAACGAAATCGGCAACTACCTGGGGCTGGCGGTGGAAACCGTGTCCCGGGTGTTCACCCGTTTCCAGCAAAACCAGTTGATCGCCGCCGAGGGCAAGGAAGTACACATCCTCGACCCGATCCAACTGTGCGCGCTGGCCGGCGGCTCTGTCGAAGGCTGAGGAGGCACGGGCGGCCGAGCGAACCTGCTCGGCCGCCGTTATACTGCTGCATTTGCAGCCTGCCAGGACATCTCGACGATGCTCATCGACTCCTTCGACATCAAATCCCTGATCCGCCCCGTGATCGACTTTCCCAAGCCTGGCGTGATCTTTCGCGATATCACTCCCTTGTTCCAGTCGCCCAAGGCCCTGCGCCTGGTGATGGACAGTTTTGCCCATCGTTATGTAGAGGCCGATTTCACCCACATCGGCGCGATGGATGCCCGTGGTTTCCTGATCGGCTCGGTGCTGGCCTATCAACTGAACAAGCCACTGGTGCTGTTTCGCAAGCAAGGCAAGCTGCCGGCCGACGTACTGGCCGAGGGTTACCAGACCGAGTACGGCGAAGCCTTCCTCGAAGTCCACGCCGACAGCCTGTGCGAAGGCGACTCAGTGCTGATGTTCGATGACCTGATCGCCACCGGCGGCACCCTGATTGCCGCGGCCAATCTGGTCCGGCGCATGGGCGCGAAAATTTTCGAAGCCGCGGCGATCATCGACCTGCCGGAACTGGGCGGCTCGCAGCGCCTGGAAGACATGGGCATCCCGACGTTCTGCCTGACGCAGTTTGCCTTGTCCGAACAGTAGCCGGTGTCGGTGCTGAGATCATCGCGGGCAAGCCGCCATAGCGCAATCTACAGCCCCATCTGCTTGCTGATTATCTCGTTCATCACTTCCCGCGTGCCGCCGCCAATGGACAGGATCCGGTTGTCGCGGTACAGCCGCTCCACCAGGCTGTCGCGCATGTAGCCCAGCCCGCCGAGGATCTGCACCGCGTCGTGGGTGATCCGATCCGCGGTGTCGGTGGCGAAGTTCTTGGCCATGGAGATTTCCTTGATCACACTTTGCCCGGCAGCCATTTTTGCCGCCTGGCGATAGGTGAACTCCCGGGACACCTCCAGCGCCGTGGCCATTTCCGCCAGGCGATGCTTGAGCACCTGGAACTTGCCAATGGGCTTGCCGAACGCTTCGCGCTGGCGGGCCCACTTCAGGCTTTCTTCCAGTGCCAGTTGCGCGGTCATGTTGGCCATGAGGGCCAGGGCCAGGCGCTCACTCTGGAAGTTGCCCATGATGCAGGCAAAGCCCATGTTCTCGGCGCCGATCAGGTTCCCGACGGGCACTGTGCAATCGTCGAAAAACAACTCGGCGGTGTCCGACGCCCACCAACCCATTTTCTTCAATTGACGCCCAACGCTGAACCCTGGGGTGTCGCGCTCGATCAGCAACAGGCTGATGCCGCCGAACCCGGTGTCGCCGGTGCGCACCGCCACCGTATAAAAGTCCGCGCGCACCCCGCTGGTGATGAAGGTCTTGCTGCCATTGACCCGGTAGTGATCGCCGTCGCGCACAGCACGGGTCTGCAGGTTGGCCACGTCGGAGCCGCCGCTAGGCTCGGTGACCGCCAGCGCGCTGATCTTTTCGCCGCTGAGCACCTGCGGCACCACCCGCTCACGCACCTCGGGCCGCGCCCACTTGACGATCGGCGGCAGTCCGATGTCCAGCGATCCCAGCCCCGCCACCAGCCCGCCGGAGCCACAGCGCATCAGCTCTTCGCTGGCGGCGATCTTGGCGAACAGGTCACCCTCGTGGCTACCACCCAGCGCTTCGGGGTAACCGATGCCCAGGATGCCCGCCGCGCCAGCCTTGAGGTAGAGCTCGCGAGGAAAGCCCTCGGCCTCCTCCCACTGGTCGATGTCCGGGATGATCTCGCGTTCGACGAAACGTCTTACGCTATCGCGGACCAATTCATGGCTGGGATCGAAGTATTCCTGGAAGGCAGGCATCGGCGAACTCCACTGAAGGTTCAGCGAAGTTAACCGAGCGCTTGCTTGGTTTTCAACAGATTTATGCCCGTAGGAGCAAGGCTTGCCCGCGAAGGCATCAAACCAGATGCTGGATTACAACGCGATCGGCTTACGCCCGGCAAACGAATGCGCCAGCGTGCCGCCATCCACCAGTTCCAACTCGCCCCCCAACGGTACGCCGTGGGCGATACGCGAGGTGATCAAGCCTTTGTTGGCGAGCAACTGGGCGATGTAGTGAGCGGTGGCTTCGCCTTCCACGGTCGGGTTGGTGGCCAGGATGATTTCGCTGAAGGTACCGGCGTCTTCGATCCGTGCCAGCAATTGCGGAATGCCAATGGCTTCCGGCCCCAGGCCATCGAGTGGCGACAAATGGCCCTTGAGCACGAAGTAGCGACCGCGAAAGCCGGTCTGCTCCACGGCATACACGTCCATCGGCCCCTCCACCACGCACAGCAGGCTGTCGTCGCGGCGGGTGTCGGAGCACTGCGGGCACAGTTCTTCTTCGGTCAGGGTACGGCACAGACGGCAATGACCGACCCCTTCCATTGCCTGGCTCAAGGCCAGCGCCAACCGCGAGCCACCGCTGCGGTCGCGTTCGAGCAGTTGCAACGCCATGCGCTGGGCAGTTTTCTGGCCGACCCCAGGCAAGGTGCGCAGGGCGTCGATCAGTTGGCGAATCAAAGGGCTGAAGCTCATGGGCAAAGGTCCGACAAAACAACGAGACGCGGTTTATACCCGCGCCTCTGGCCAGCGTCAAATGCTCATCGGTCGGTCAGTCCTTGGCCACCTGCACCACCAGCTTGCCGAAGTTGCGCCCCTCCAGCAGGCCAATAAAGGCCTCGGGCGCCTGCTCCAGGCCTTCGACCACGTCCTCGCGAAACTTCACCTTGCCCTCGCGTACCCAGGGCGCCATGGCCTTGGCAAACTCGGAGTGGCGATCGCCATAGTCGTCGAACACGATAAACCCCTGCATCCGCACCCGCTTGGTCAGCAACGTGCGCTGCAGCAGCGGCATGCGGTCCGGGCCCGGTGGCGCCTCGTGCGCGTTGTATTGGGCAATCAAGCCGCACACCGGGACCCGCGCCTTGGGATTGAGCAACGGCAGGACCGCGTCGAATACCTTGCCGCCAACGTTTTCGAAGTAGATGTCGATACCAGCACCGCACGCCTGCGCCAGTTGCTCGGCAAAGTCCGCGCTCTTGTGATCGATGCACGCGTCAAAACCCAGCTCATCGACCACGTAGCGGCATTTATCCGCGCCGCCGGCGACGCCGACCACCTTCAGGCCCTTGATCCGCGCCACCTGGCCCACCACCGAGCCTACGGCCCCGGACGCAGCCGCCACGACCAGGGTCTCCCCCTCCTTGGGCTGGCCGATGTCCATCAGCCCCATGTAGGCGGTCATGCCCGGCATGCCGAGCACGCCCAGGGCCATGGACGGACTGGGCAAGCCGGACGGCACCGGGATCAGGGCCCGACCGTCGCTGATGCTGTGGCTCTGCCAGCCGGTGGCACCGACGACCAGGTCACCTTCGTGGAATTTCGGGTTCAGCGAGCGCTCGACCCGGCTGACAGCGCCACCGGTCATGACCTCGCCGATGGCCACTGGGGCGGCGTAGGACGGTGCGTCGCTCATGCGCCCGCGCATGTAGGGATCAAGCGACAGGTACAGCGTCTTGAGCAGCACCTGGCCTTCGGCCAGATCGGGCAGCGCCACCCGTTCCATGCGGAAGTTTTCCGGCGTTGGCGCACCCGCCGGGCGAGAAGCCAGGACAATGCGTTGGTTGAGGGTCATGGCGTCGGACATGGCAGCGTCTCCTGTGATCGTTGAGGTTCAGTGATATAGGGAGCAGACCTTTGTGGCGGTATGGCGTTCGATGTTTATTCAGTTGCATCGGGGTGACTTCATCGCGAGCAAGCTCGCTCCCACAGGTTTTGCGAGCGCCGCGAATCCTGTGGGAGCGGGCTTGCCCGCGATGGCGGCATGTCAGCCACACATATCTGTCAGCCAGAAACAAAAATGCCAAGCGCTATGCCTGGCATTTTTGTAACTCATCTGCCGCCTGAAGGCGAATCAGAATGGCAGTTTCATGCCCGGTGGCAGTTGCATGCCGGCGGTCATGCCGGACATCTTGTCCTGGCTGTTGGCCTCGATCTTGCGCACGGCGTCGTTCACCGCAGCCGCGAACACCGCCTCGAGCATCTCTTTGTCATCTTCGCTCAGGCCTTCTACCAGGCTTGGGTCGATGGTCACGCGCTTGACGTCGTGACGACCGGTCATGACCACGGTGACCATATCGCCACCGGCTTTACCGGTGACTTCGGCGTTGGCCAGCTCTTCCTGCATCTTGGCCATCTTTTCCTGCATCTGCTGCGCCTGCTTCATCAGGCCGGCCATGCCACCTTTCATCATGGGAATCACCTCAAAAGTACGTGGATCAAAACGGCGCCCGGACCAGTGGGCCGAGCACCTTCAGTTTGTTAGCCCTGGCTGACCAGAGCCTCGACAGGTTCAATAGTATCGTTACGGATCACTGCGCCGAACTGTTGCATCATCTGCTGGATGAACGGATCGCCGTGGATCGAATCCTCGGCCTCGCGCTGACGGTTGGCACGTCGCCGGGACGACGCCTGGGCCGGGGTTTCCTGCTCCGGCTTGATCAGCTCGATGCTGATTGTCAGGGTGCGCTGCAGCAACTGGTTCAGGGCATCGTTGAGCCGCCGTTGCTGGGTGGCGTTGAACAGCGCGCTGTGGGCCGGGTCCAGGTGCAACAGCCACTGGTCGCCCTCCACGGCGATCAGCGTGCAGTTGGCGGCGATGCTGCCGGTCATGCCGGAAATCGGCAGTTTCGGGAACAGTTCCAGCCACTGTAGCGCCAGGCCGGTGGCTGGCATCGCCGCAGGCTCGGGTTCCGGTGCCGGCGCAGGCTCGGCGGTGTGCTCGCTGGCGAGCTCATCGAGGTAGCTGTACGCCGAGTCCATGTCCGGCTCAATGTAATCCTCGTCCAGCGGCGGCTCGTCATCCAGGTCCATACCTGGGGTGGCGGCATCCACCTGGGCCACTGAAGGCTCGGGAATCGGCGCGGCGGCCCATTCCGGCGCATCCAGCACCACGCTATCGGGCACCGGAACGGGCATCGGTGTCAGGTCTGGCTGTTCGGCGACGGTCTCGAGCACCGGCTCGACCGCCGGTTGCAGCGCAGCCGCCGGCTCTACCGGGTCGTTCCAGGGCAGATCGACGACCTCCTCGACAGCGGCCGCCGGCTCAGGCGCCACATGCACCACAGGCTCCGGCTCGACCACCGGCGCAACAGGTGCAACAGGCGCAGGGGTTGGTGCAGGCGCGGCAACCGGCGGCGCAGCGGCCACGACCGGCGCAACAGGTACCGCGCCAGCCACTGAGTGAGCGGAATCAACTGTGGCCTGGCTGATCCCCACTGGCTTTAGCGGCTGCCTCGGCGCATCGGCGGTGTCTGCCGGGCGGAAAGCCAGCATCCGCAGCAGGACCATTTCAAAGCCGCCCCGCGGATCGGGGGCCAGCGGCAAATCGCGTCGACCGATCAGCCCCATCTGGTAATAGAACTGCACATCCTCGGCCGGCAGGGCCTGGGCCAGCGCCAACACCCGGTCGCGGTCGCCCTGTCCGTTGTCGACACCGTCCGGCAATGCCTGGGCAATCGCCACGCGGTGCAGCACATTGAGGATTTCCGAGAGCACGCCATTCCAGTCCGGGCCTTGCTCGGCCAGGTGCCGGACACCTTCGAGCAACGCCTTGGCGTCGCCTTCGATCAGCGCGTGCAGGACATCGTAGACCTGCCCATGGTCGAGCGTGCCGAGCATAGCCCGCACGTCCACCGCCATGACCTTGCCTTCACCGAAAGCAATGGCCTGGTCGGTCAGGCTCATGGCATCGCGCATCGAACCGTCGGCGGCGCGCCCGAGCAACCACAGGGCGTCGTCTTCGAACGGCACGTTCTCCACACCCAGGACGTGGGTCAAATGCTCGACCACGCGCTCCGGCGTCATGTTTTTCAGGGAGAACTGCAGGCATCGAGACAAAATCGTTGCTGGAAGTTTCTGCGGGTCAGTGGTCGCCAGGATGAACTTGACGTAGGGCGGCGGCTCTTCGAGGGTTTTCAACAGCGCATTGAAGGAATGACTGGAGAGCATGTGCACTTCGTCGATCAGGTAGACCTTGAAGCGCCCACGGCTCGGCGCGTACTGCACGTTGTCCAGCAGTTCGCGGGTGTCCTCGACCTTGGTTCGGCTCGCGGCGTCGATCTCGATCAGGTCGACAAAGCGCCCTTCGTCGATCTCGCGGCACACCGAACAGGTGCCACACGGCGTCGACGTGATACCTGTTTCACAGTTCAGGCATTTGGCGATGATCCGCGCGATGGTGGTCTTGCCCACCCCGCGAGTGCCGGTAAACAAATAGGCGTGGTGCAGCCGCTGGCTGTCCAAGGCATTGATCAGAGCCTTGAGCACATGGGTCTGGCCGACCATTTCGCGGAACGAGCGCGGACGCCATTTACGTGCAAGAACCTGATAACTCATCGAAAACCGTCGCGACTGGGAAGCGGAAGCGGGTAATGCTAGCGGAGCAAGGGCAAAATTGCATCCGGTGTGCTCGGCTAATCTGGCTAAGCTGGTGTTCGGGGGACGTTTTAATCGGCGTCGGGCGGTATTTGCTGGAGTGTTTATGCGGTCAGCCTTGGGGGCATTGTTATTGGTCAGCGCCAGCACTCTTGCCGCGCCCAGCCCTTTACGCTTCGCGATCACCGACAGCTGGGCCATGCCCATGGTGCAAATCGAGTACGGTCGCCCGACCCAGGGCATTCTGCATGACGTGATGCTGAGCCTGGCGACCCAGGTCGGTTTGCCCGCCGAATTCCATGTCCTGGCGCGCGCGCGCGTGCAAAACGCCATGGAGCACGGGGAAATCGACGTCCGTTGCTACGCCGCGCAATCCTGGCTACCCAACCAGTCCGGCGACTACATCTGGAGCATTCCTCTGTGGTTCCAGCGCGACCTGCTGATCAGCAACCAGCACCACCATGCTGGGGTAGTCCCGGCCGACCTCGCACCACAAACCATCGGCACGGTGTTGAGCTACCACTACCCTACCCTGCAGCCGCTGTTCGATAGCGGGCAACTCAAGCGCGACGACGCCCGCAACCAGGACCAGGTCCTGCAAAAGCTGCTGGCCGGGCGCAATGAGTATGGGGTCAGCAACCAGTGGACCCTGGACTGGTTCAATCAACGTCTATTGCCGGAGCGGCAATTGCGCGCCGTCGCGGTCCTGCAGGAGCTGCACGTCGGCTGCTACGTGCGCAACGATCCGGACCTGCCGGTGCAGCGCATTCTGCGGACCCTGCTGCGCATGAAGATGTCCGGCGAGATCGACGACATCATCCGCCTGTATACCGGCTCTCAAGAACCGTCACCCTAGGCTCAGATGGCCTCATCCAGCGCCTGCCACTGGCTGGGCGCGACAAAATCGGCGACCCAGCCCGGCACTTCGCTGGCCGGCATCGGCCGGGCAATGAAATATCCCTGGGCCACTTCGCACCCCAGGCTCAGCAATAGTTGCCCATGCTCCAGGCTTTGCACTCCCTCGGCGATCACCTCTCGACCAAACGCCCTGGCCAGGCCGATCACTGCGGTGGTCAGGGCCAGGTCGTCGCGATCATGCAAGATATCGCGGACAAAGGATTTATCGATCTTGATGGTTTGCGTGTTGAGGCGCTTGAGGTAACTGAGGGACGAATACCCGGTACCGAAATCCCCCAGCGAGAACCTCACCCCCAGCGCCTGGCAGGCCTGCAGGCAGGTGGTGACATGCTGGATGTTTTCGATCGCCATCGACTCGACAATCTCCAGGTCCAGCAGATGGGGGGCGACCCGGGCGTGACGCTCCAGCACCTGCTTGAGCCGGTCGAAGAAGTCCGTGCGCTGGAAATGCCGGGCCGCGATGTTGACGCTGACCGGCCACTGCTGCCCGACCGATTGCCACAGTGCCAACTGCGCCAGCACCTGATCAATGACCCACTCGCCAATGTCGACGATCAGGTCGGTTTCTTCCACCAACGGCAAAAACTCCCTGGGCGGCACCACACCCTTCTCCGGGTGTTCCCAGCGCAACAAGGCTTCGAAACCGACCACGACACCACCACGCATATTCACCTTGGGCTGGAAGTGCAGGCACAGCTCGTTGTCCAGCAAGGCCTGGCGCACCCGGGCGACGGTCTGGTGCGTCGCCCTGACCTCACGGTCGCGTACCACATCAAACAGGTGAAAACGGTTGCGCCCGCTCTGCTTGGCCACGTACATGGCCTGGTCGGCATGCCGCAACAAGGTCTCGGCATCTTCGTTGTCCTGGGGGAACAGGGTCACGCCGATACTGGCGTAGACGTGGATGTCCTTGCCCTGGATTGAATAGGCCGCCGAGATCACCCCCAACACCCGGTTCAACGCCGCACGCAGCTCCGCGACGTCATGCACATAGCGCAGGATCAGCACAAACTCGTCCCCGGCCAGGCGTGCCACTACATCCTCGCCACGCACGATACTGCGCAGGCGCTTGGCCACTTCCACCAGCAGCAGGTCGCCACTGGCGTGGCCATAACCGTCGTTGACCGCCTTGAAACCGTCCAGGTCGAGCATGCACACCGCCAGCGGTACCTCCTCGATGCGCGAACAGTCCAGGGCCTGGTCCAGCAAGTCTGAGAGGAACGCCCGGTTGGGCAAGCCGGTCAACACGTCATGCCCGACCCGCCATTGCAGCGAATGCAGCAACTGGCGCTGCTCGCTGGTATTAAAGCCAATCGACACGTAGCGGTGCACCCGCCCGGTCGCCTTGTCCAGCACCGGCAGCAGGGTACTTTCGACCCAATACAGGCTGCCGTCCCGGGCTCGATTGCACAGCTCACCCTTCCAGACGTTGCCCAGGGCGATGGTGCGCCACAGCGTGGCGAAAAACTCGTCGGGGTGCAGGCCGGAATTGAGCAGCCGGTGATCAACGCCCAGCAACTCTTCCCGGCGGTATCCGGAGACCGCGCAGAACTGGTCGTTGACGTAAGTGATTCGACCATTGAGGTCGGTTTCGGAAAACAGGGCGGCTGCATCCACCGCCCTGCGGTATTTCTCGTCCATGAGTTCGGCCTGTGGTGGCTAGCGGTAATACCGCTCGACCAGCGCGCAACGCTTGGAAGAGGTATGGGGGGCGTAGCAGAATGGCTCGGCAGGTCGCCGCCGGGGAGGCAGCGCAGGCAAAGTCCTTTTAATCGTGCGGGCTGGCATATTCAGATGCACATTAACACTCCATGAACAGCAGGTGATGGCCCCCGAACGGGCGAAGACCAACTAGCCTTAAAGGCTTCTAACCAGTCAGACAAAAATCCGCACGGTCGACACTCAACCAGCCATCTGGTTCATTTTTGCCGCTTCCCGTACAGAGGAAACCTGCGCAATGATGGCTGTTTCACATCGCCCCAACTGCGGATCTTTAGCCACCCAATGCTCGTATCAAGCGCCAATTCTACGAAATACATCACATATATGAAAGTAAGGTGATGAATCATGCAGTTGTGCAATGTCAAAATCTATCGTTAAGTTCTTGATTCTAAATGGGAATTGAGCGATGCACATTTCAAGTTTGGGTCCAGCCATCAAACGTTATCGCAAGGTAGCGGGGCTAACTCAGGCTGAACTCGGCGAAAGAACCGGTTTTGACCCTAAAACCATCAGCCGCTTCGAAACCGGCACCTATACCCCCAGCGTTGAAGCCCTGTTCATGCTTGCCAGCGCACTGGGAGTGAAGCTCAAAGTGTTTTTCGCCGACTTTGGCGACGAAGACGAACAGCGAGCCTATCTGTTTGGTGTCGTACACAAAGCCCCCCCAAAGGATCTGGGAAAGCTGATCGCAGCGGTTGATCACGCCTTGTCCAAGCCTTAGCGCCACATACAACCAACAGCAGAGGCAACGTTGATCGCTGCCTCTGCTGTGTCGTTCACGCGCCCGCAAAAAAGCCCGGCACCTGTTAGCGACGACGCTGGGGGCAGACAGCAGAAAACACCCTGGACCGAGAAACGCTCGGAGGGCAACAAACAGCAGGATTCAGGAGAAGAAGCTGACAGCGCGGATGGGCTGGCGATTGCCAGCAAGGCTGTAGCAAGACGTTAAGGTGGTAACCCCACCAGCCACACCCCGGCACACAATGTTCCCGCTGTGGCTGCTTCCTTCCGGATCTGACCAGGTGGCATGCCAGCATGCTCGGGTATCGTTGCAGACCTTGCGGGGTAAGGGTTTCAGGCTCTTAGGGTTGCAATATTTCTACCGTGCAAACTCTCTGCACGGGCAGTCAGAAAACGGGGTGTGAACAGAATTGTTCCACTTAATTGGTCCACTCGGGTGGTCCACTATGGTGCTCTCCAATGGCTTACATCGTTCGCCGCCAGTCCATCTATTATCTGAACCTTCGATTGCCGAAGCATTTGTTTCCGAACCGTCACACCCTTCGCGTAAGTCTTCGGGTACGAGAACGCCAAGCCGCACTTTTCCTTGCATGCTCAATCGTTCAGCGGGTACACACCCACCTAAACGAACACCCCCTGACACCTCCTGAGACGCTCCGTGCGTTATGCCTACATTGGCGTGAGACAGCCCCGCAACAAGTTATCCCGTCTTCTCCACGGATAGCTCCAGCTGCCGCAGCGATGCCAAGAAGCGATGGCCCTACCCTTGCCACCCTTTCGAAGCTTTATATAGAAGAAGGAAAACGTGGCGGCACTTGGCGGGCCAGCAGCATGGGCGACATCGAACGTGCTTTAACTGATTTGTTCGAGCTGGTGGGCGACATGCCAGCATTGGCTTTCGATGTGCAGAAAGCACGTCTATTGAAGGAGCGGCTAAGTCGTTGCCCGCAGTACTTCGGCTTACGCCCTGAGTTCAAGGGAAAGACGCTGAAGCAGGTCGTTGAGTCGGGCGCCACGTACAAGACGATCACCGCCGTCACCGTGAACAATCGTCTACGCAAACTTACCGCGTTCATGAACTGGTGCAAGACCAACGGATACCTCTCGCACAACCCGTTGGCAGGCCTGAAGGTAATGACCGGATCAGCGAAAGAAGCTCGGCTGTCCTTCGACCGACAGGATTTGATAACCCTGCTGAACCACGACGCACTTCGAAAAGAGGCTCGTAACCATCCATGGAGGTACTGGTTGCCCTTGCTCGGGCGTGCCACCGGTGCTCGACTGGAAGAGCTCTGCCAATTGCGCGTGGATGACTTCATCGAACAACAGGGCATTCAGTGCATCCGTATCGACGACAGCCGTGAAGGCCAAAACCTGAAGAACGCCAGCAGTCGTCGCATTCTTCCACTGCACCCAGCTCTGGTGGACCTAGGGCTATTGCAGCATGTTGAATCAGTCAGGGGATCCGGGAATGCTCGCCTATTCCCTGAACTGGGAGCCGTGCGAGGGAAGCTAGGACATGAACCGTCGAAGTGGTTCGGACGATTCAAGAACAAGCGGGGAATCACTGATCCCAGGAAAACCTTCCACAGCTTCCGCCACACGCTCATCGACGATCTGCGTGACGCTGGGGTACAGGACTCGCTGATCAAGCGGATCGCTGGACACGAGGACGGCGCGGTCACCTTCAGCATCTACGGAAGTCGTAACCCGCTGAAAGCGATGGCGTTAGCGCTAGCGACCATCCACACCTTCCCAAACGCCTAGGCTCTTGAGCTGCAGCCCCACAACAGCATCCAAAGCAAGCAAACAGCTTGAAGAAACATTTTCAATAAGATCGAGTTTAACTAAAGATAAACACACAAAAACGCGATAGTTCATCCAAAGCCTCTTAAAAAACATTTCATCTATTTTGAGGGAAGTTATTGACCCACCTATAAAATATCTTATGATGACGACACACCAGCCAAGACAACCAAACAACAACGCCCCCAAGTGAACCGACAAACTTCTAACACTACTGAGCGGGACCGCTCCACCACTGAGACTTTGACACTACAACACCCAAAAACTGGAAAGCCCAATCGCTCACCCGCAACCATAACTTTCGACAGGACAGCCTTACACAAGACTACTTACTTGTAACTTCTCGGCCCCGGCAACACCCCCACATGCTTCAATCCATTAAACAAACAAGGACCACTAACACCCAAAGAATAGAAAAAACATACGCACTAAATTAACAAGCAACAAAACCATCAACGCACGCCAACATTAAACAAACAAATTAAAACTTACAACCGTAAGACTCCAGCGTGCACAAAAACTAAAAAAGAGACAACATAATGATGCAAGATTACAACACTAACACCGCAGTACTGAAGCGCCCAGTTATGCCCTTCCTTGCCTATCACGACACAGAATCCTCCCCCGAAGGCAGTCGATGCCGTTACACAACGACTACCATGAGCAGTCGGGAGCTAGCAGACCTGACAGGGAAACATCATTCGGATGTAATGCGTGATATTCGCAGAATGTTGAGCGAGCTGGGAGTAGGCAGCAAATTTGCTGGCTATTACACAGCTTCGAATGGCAAGCAGAACCCGTGCTTCAACTTGCCACGACGGGAAGTCGACATTTTGCTGACTGGCTACAGCACCACAATGCGGGCAGCGGTCTATGACCGTTGGTCTGCACTGGAAGCAGAGAAGAAGCATGATGTCATTTCCATGCCAGACACTCTCACTGGTGCTCTGAGTCTTGCTTGCGAGCTGGCTTACAAACTCGAGGCATTCGAACAACGGTTCGCTGAAGACGCCGAGAAAGTTGAGTTCTACAACAAGATTTACGAACGGGATGGCCTACTGAACCCAACCAAAGCCAGCAAGATCTTGGACACAGGGCGGAACCGTCTCCTTCATTACCTCCGTGGCCACAAAATTCTGATGAGTCGTCCACACCAGCAGAACATGCCTTATCAGCAGTATCTGGATGCAGGCTACTTTGAAGTGAAGGAAGGTTTTTATGAAAACCCTAAAACGGGCGAACGTGAACTCCAGGCGCTGCCTCTTCTCACCGGCAAAGGCATGATCTGGCTTCAGAAGTTCATCGATAAGCACGGCCGCGATGGCTTGTGAAAATTTGCATGCACCACAGCATTGAACACGCTTAGCCTGTAAATCAACGTTACAACTGTAACAAAGCGCAAGAAACATGGATGTATACAACCCGGACGAATTTATGCAACGACCTGGACGAACTACTCCCTAAAAATGGCTGGTGTCTTCATACCAGCCATGCTCTAACATCCGAAGCGGCTGTAGCATTAACAAAAGGCGACTCGCCAGCCTTCAAAATCGCTAGCGAATCTAAACAAACAGAACCCTAACCACAACACCAAGTTTGTGGCGACGGGACTACAACGCCAAAAATCCTCTATTAGAAGAGAGATCTAATGAAATACAACACAAGCAACATCGAAAGCATTGGGAAAGAGTATTACCCGATGAATATTATTACAGAAACAAGAAGCTCATTCCGACATGTAGTGCCTATTACCGGCGATATCGGTGAAATTTATGAGTATGGTGAATTTGTTAAGATCTTGGCATGCGCGTCAGAAGGGGATGAAGTGTACATCCAGCTCTCATCATCTGGCGGGGACTTTAATACGTGTGACTACCTATGCCGCCGAATGGACGAGTGCGAGGCAAAGATCACAGTCGAGATCGGCCTAACATGTGCTTCAGTCGCTTCGGCCATAGCCCTTCACGCCCACGCTTGGGTGATACATTCAAGTAGCACAATGACGATTGAATCATGTTCCCACTCTACCGGGTACGGAAAAGAATCGGACGTTCGGGCAAGAACACATTTTGTTGAACGAGTTAACAAAGAATGGATCGAGCGAACCTATCGGGGTTTTCTTAGCGAGCACGAGCTAAATGACGTGCTCAACAATGGCAAAGATCTGAACTTCTATTCAGACGACCTGCATGAACGTATGCCACGACACAAGAAGTACCGCCAAGAATGCAGCGACAGAGAGGTAGAAGAGATAATTAAGTACTGGAAAAACCAAGGTACAGCCTAACATACTGAAGTCGTTATCCATTGAAACCGACTCACCCAAGAGAGCACTATTAAAACATGAATAAAATTGTACATTCTTCTGACAACCAGAATAATGTAACGCACTTGAATAGCCAAAACATCACCGCTATTCGCTCTGTGAAGAATCGGTTCGTGATTGTCCCTACGACGGACAGCCGCCCCAAATTCCGCGACCTGTTAAACATGGGAGTCGCCCCACAAGGCTGCCCTATGATGCTGGTTCAGGCTTACCGAGATGCAGGCGGGACTGGAGACATTACAGGTGAAATCCTGCTGTACATGCTCCCTATCGTATTCGCTGAGGATTTCCGCCCCGGCGATTACCGTAGAATTATAGACGACGGCGATAACAGATTACTGAACATGTGGACCGGTCCGGATATCCGGGCGAGTGGTAACGCGGTGTCAAGACGCGATGCTGGGCCCTTCATTGAATTCCTACAACGCCTGTTTCCCATCCCTGAAGAGAGACACTATTTCCGAGATTGGCTAGCTCATGCTGTCCGCTACCCTGGCCAGCGTATCACTGCTACTGTTTTGCTGCGTTCAGACCATGGGGTCGGAAAGGGCTTCTTGGTTGAAACGATTTTGTCTGGGTTGCTGGGGAAGTCCAGCGTAGGCACAGTGGCTTTAAGTGAAATTGTAGGCAACTTCAATGATGCTCTCGTTGGTAAGACCGTCATTCTAATTGACGAAGTTTACAAGAATCCCCAGTGGACGGTTAACACGCTGAAATCTATTCAAGGGAACAGGACGGTGACACTGCGGAGAAAGCATATCCCCGATACCAAGGTGGATAACTTCTTAAACTTCATAATGTCGAGCAATGACCATTTCCCGTTGCCGCTGGAACGTGAAGACCGCCGATTTTGGGTGCCCGCCTTCATCAAACATAAAGAGTCTAAAGAAGAAACAATGATCTTCATCAATACGATTCTCAAACCTTGGCTGGAGCAGGAAGGGGGCATGCAGATCGTTCGGGATTTAATGGAGACCGTGGACCTGTCTGAGTTCCAGTCGTGGGGCGATCCACCAATGACCGTCAGCAAGCGGGAAATGATAGGTTGCCTTACCCATGAAGGGCTAGCCGAGTTCATCGCTGCTTACATAGCAGACCAATTGGTTGTAAAGGCTCCGGACATTGAGCTCAAGTACCGCACGGACATCGGGGACGCCTTGGGCAATCGTGCCGTACCTGCGAGATTGTCCGAATTGGGATGCAAGGTGAAACGAACGACATTCGGTAGATTTTGGATTACCCCCAAGGGATTAACAGCCGGTCTATCGGAGTTTTCTTCGCCTGCGGAGTTACGACGGGTCTATTCAAACACACGAGGTTCATGACGGGTATGGCGGGTTCATGTCGGGTTAAAGAATCACCCGTCATGGCTGTAACCCCCACACAGCAAGGTCTCGAGCAACGTTATGTCGGGTATGACGGGTTGACGGCGCTTTCTTATAGTAAAGGGTGATTCACTTGGCTGCATGATGTGACCACTTCTACCGCAAGGTGGAATAAGACAAGGAACTCTCGTGCGGTTCGCTTAATGATTCAACACGCTCACACTTTTTGATTTCTCCGCCAGCAAATAATAGCTGGTGCCCAAGACACGATTATTACTCTGTTAAGTAAGGGCAGAGCAGGAGGCAAAAGCCTCTGCCCCGCTCTTGATCTTGATCTTGATCTTGATCCTCTTGTACAGAGATACGTCTGTGGCATCTGCCACGTTCAATTACCTTGCAGCAGCACTTCAGGCTTTTCGGCTCTGGCCATGTCAGGACTCACAAAGCACACCAGTGGACCACCAGGCTCGGTGCTCGCATCTACCGAGTGTATCCAACCGGCATCGATAAGGTCGGCGATGGCCTTCTCGACTTGTTGCAGTGTGGAGTTGCAGTGCTTGGCCACCGTCGCCTGGGTAGTCTGAACATCTCCGTTGGTACCCATGCTCGACATCAGCGTAAGCATGACTGATACAGCGTGCGGGTTCGTTCGAGTCAACAGGCTCAATTCCATTAAGGCTAATGGATTGGCGTATACGACTTCAGCTTCGTCGCCGGAAGCGTACGAGGTTTTACCTTTAAGTGCGTTCATCACGCTGCTCTCCTTGGGGAATGTAGTCACTTTAACTAGCTCACACGATGGCTCTGGCCCGCCCTTCAGGCTGACAACAGATGCCAATGACGTTACAGCGAATGGTGCCATGCGGGGTCACAAATTCACAGTATCCTGTGAAGACCTTCGAAGCCATGCAACCGACAGTGCAACCCTCTAACGAGGGAGACATGGTTTGGACGCAGGGTTGGCATTCGGTAAAGTTCTCCGCGAGCGGCGGAAACTCGCAGGACTGACGCAGGAAAAGCTGGCGCTGGAGGCCGATGTCCAAAGAAACTACGTCAGCCTCATAGAACGCGGCGTTCATCAGCCCACTATCAACATAATCTTCAAGCTGGCCATCGCGTTGAAATGCCAGCCGTCTGAACTCATCGCCGATGTGGAGACTATTGTTCTCAGCAGGTGAAAAGGATGGCTACCTGTTTACGGCCACCCTGGATACAGCTAATCAAAAACCAATCAGTATCTATCTCTCGTTGGCGCCGGTGAGCTCCCTTTCATCCCCCTAAACTCGCCAAAGCCGCTGTTTACGGGGAATACAAGGACGGGTATCAAGCAGATTGCCCGACTCTGTCGTTAACCATAATAATTGAATGGTTATTGCCCGTTACGTTCTCGGTGGCAATGACGATAAATTCTGAATCAGCTGCCCAGCCGCGATTGCTAGTTATGTGAGCCAACGTATAGCCCGTGCTTCATAGAAGGTCAGGAACCCAGCATTTGGCCACAGCCGATGTGTCACTTCAGGTATGCCTGACGCATCACAAAGCGACTGTACAAAAAATGATCAGAGCGACCGCATTCACCGTATCACAAAATGCCTTTACAAACCTTAAGTGACACACCAGCATATGCCACACCCTAACTAACACAACGAGGTGTGTTCATGTTCATCCGTGCGTACCTGCGAGCCTCCACAACTGAACAAGATGCAACCCGTGCAAAACAGACGTTAATCGACTTTGCTAGCGAGCGAGGGCATAAAATCGCAGCCTTCTACATCGAGAACGTAAGCGGCACAAAACTTGAGCGGCCCCAACTATTTCGCCTGCTGGATGACAGCCACGAAGGTGACGTGTTGCTGATTGAGGGTGTGGACAGGTTGTCCAGGCTCGTCCAAGACGACTGGGCCCTATTGAAGGCCAAGATTGCAACCAAGAAAGTGACGGTAGTTTCCATTGATCTGAGCACCAGCCACGCAGTCCTGAAGCCCACTGAAGGAATGGACGATTTCACTAAGGGCATGATCTCAGCTGTTAACGGAATGCTGCTCGACATCTTGGCAGTGGTCGCACGCAAGGACTACGAGGACCGCCGTCGCCGTCAAGCTGAAGGTATCCAGCAGGCCAAGGCCGATGGCGCGTACAAGGGTCGTCCAGTGGATACCAAACTACGAGACCGTATCAGTGAACTGCTGGCTGATGGTAAGAGTGTCCGCAAAGTAGCAGGCCTACTGGAGTGCAGCACGACAACAGTACAAAAAGTCAGGGCAGCACAGATAAAAGCTTTCGATGAAGCCCATGAAGCGTTTGAGAGAGAAGAGAAACAGCTCAATCACAAGATCCAGCAGTCCCGTCGCCCCAATGCACCTTGGCCTACAGAGGCCGACTATAAACCTTGGTCGAACGCGAAAGACGCACTGCGTAGAGCCGGGGAAGTGCTTGAAGAATAATCAGTAGGCATCACCAACCGGTAACAGCTCAGATTAAGACGTGTGATTTTCTGCTGCCATGATTCTTAGCCGCCGACGGACGGCTTTTTGAGCCCAGCATACTTTGATTTCTTGGTCGCTAACTGCTACGCGGCATGAGATTGGCTCTTAACCTTGACCCACTGTGTGCGGAAAATCCTCCGATCTGCCGCATTCTTTAGCCTAATATTTCGTTAGAGTCTAACTTTCGGAATGACATCGAGGACAGATACCAATTATTGTAACCGCTGATATCAGCGGATCAAGAGAGGGTGCTTAGTCCTGACCAAGAACGGTTAAAGCACTGCTCACGAGCTACAAAAAGATGAAACCGATTAAACTTGCTGCATTTAAGATTACTGAATGAAGCCTGGAAAAATCAGGCTCCACACCTACCGACCGAGCTAAACTTACAAATCAGATTTACGCGACTTAATCCGCTCATCAAATGCCGCGTAATTAATACACAATTTATCCATCTCTGACTTTAGCTCTTTAGTTTTTTGCTCGACATCCCCATCAAACTCTATGGGCTTAACGATATTTAGCGCAAGAAACAAATAGAAAATTGCCCCCATAAACCCTACAGCACCAAACGGCCCAAACGCTCCCAGCGCTCCAAACGCAGACTCAGACACCAAGCCCAACACCAACCAAATCAACGCTTTAACTAAATGACGCGACGCCCTTAACCAGAGCACCGATACATAATAAGTTCTCTCCGTGAACTCCCTTGCACTAATAGCGCAAAATCGTATGTACTGTTCTTTTATTTGTCTAATCTGATTTCTTTTCGACCTAGCGCGTACGCTATCGAAACAATATGCAGCTATTTTTTGGCCGACATACAACACTAATGCAAAAAGCGCAGACCCCATGGCTCCTTGGACAATCACAGGGAAATCTTGAATTGACGCGATCAGCTTTTCCATTTTAACCCCTAACTTGAAGATCAGGACATTCTGCATTGTCTCAAGCCCTAAGAGAAGGGATATCCTGCACTGAGCTTCCGTTTGACACACTTAGATTGCCCGCTGCGTAGTGATCAGGACCACAGAGGCACAGGCGAATCGAACGCAAGCAAATGGACGGGTTCGGGCAGTTACCCCTACAGCACGAGCCAACAGTAAGAAGAACCACGACTCCCAAAACATAAACCAAGGATGATAACGATGTCAGACAATCCAACATCGCTACGGCGGACGCAAACCGTGACGCCCTTACCACGGCCATTGAGGAAATGGCTAAGAAGCTTTTCAGACAACGGAGTCTAAATTGTCGCTGCAAACACTATGAGAGCCATGAAAACCTTGGATGAAGACTCCATGTGACTTTGGGTTTGCCCAAGGTCGAGCTTGGGCGTGCCTAATTTAGAGATGCTATCCACTTCCAGGTACACGCTTGTGATCGGCGATCTAAATGGCCTTGCAAATCTCACTCGGGATCGCGGATGATACAACCTCACAATTCAAGCCAAGGCGGCTGTGATGCCAATATACGACTTGTATTCCAAGCGTCAAAGGAAGTTGCGTGGTGAGGTTCCTGATGTCTATGTCTACGACGCTTTCCCTAACACGTTGCGAGCACAGTTATCGTACATGATCAAAGATCTTCTGGGAGATCAGGATAATTACCACCATCACCGGCTAAGGACGCCTAAGGCCCTGTACGACGAGATCGTTGTCATTTTAAAGAAAGAATACGGCTTACATTCTTTAGTAACAGGTTACGTCAACTCATCATTCACAGAACTCCATGACTTTCTGCTGCAAGAGCGAGATGTTGAGCGCTGCCTTGATGTCGTTGAGTTGTGCTATAGCCTCGGAGATACCTTTGCGCGTAAGTATTCTTATGCGGAACGCAAAAACTCGAACGAACACGTTGACGATTGCCTAAATGAACTCAATGAGAGATTCAAAGAGGCTGGGTGCGGATACGAACTTATAGATGGAAAAATCATTCGAATTGATTCCCAGCTACTGCATGCGGAAGTAGTGAAACCGGCTATTGGATTTCTCAACGGTGAAGAATACGAAGGTCCACGAGATGAATTCTTAGGTGCTTACGAGCATTACCGCCATGGCAACCAAGAGGAGGCATTGGTCGACGCCCTAAAGGCCTTTGAAAGCACAATGAAGGTAATCCTGACGGCTAACGGAAAAGCTTATAGTGCTGGTGACACGGCATCAAAGTTAATCTTAGCGTGCAGGGATGCTGATCTCATGCCTGCGTACAACGAGTCTCAACTTCAATCCTTGGTTAACGTACTCACCAGCGGCATACCTACCTTGCGGAACAAAAATGGGGGGCACGGCCAAGGCGAGGCTGTCAGAACTGTCGAACCAGAGATTGTTGCCTATGGATTGCACTTAGCTGCTTCTGCAATAGTCATGCTTGCTGGCCTGGAGGCAAAACGTCGGGCCGCTCATTAAGAGCCTGCAGAAAAATCCGAATCATTACTTCGGTACAGGTATGTGCAACTAGCGCCACCCAATGGAATTTTGGCTTGCCGTGCCTACATATCTACAGAAGTTATATTCAGGTCATGATGCCCCTCGAGCCTGCTGAAAATGAAAGGTAAAAGGGAATGATCCACCAGACCTAAAAACGAATGATGCTGGAATTATCAGTGCGAAAGGGGGCGGGGAACTCTAGTAACCTTTAACGAAATACGCTTCTTCGACTCCGTAATGTGGCCAAATCGCGAGTAATCCCATTGCCCTCCTTCCAACATAAACAAGCAGGAAGCCAAGCCACCCGCCCTTGGTCAATCCTAAGTAGAAACGGTGCCGCAAACCGTCACGATGTAATCGCGACAATCGTCCGCCCATGTTAGCGCGCAGCGTAAAGAATGACATCCATTTGAACATCCGGAACGAGACCACTTTCTCTTGGGCACTTGAGATAAATCAGTCGCGCATAATCACTTCCCGCACCTTGGCCTTACCTACTGGAGTTAAGGTAATTTCACCAAACTTATCTTCGCCAGCCCGAATACCAGTTACCCATCCGAATGAGATCAGCGTTGAGAGCGTAGATATATGACGTTCTTCAATCTCCCTTTTCTCGTGAATTCAAACCAAAAGGCTTTCCTCTCTCGTAAATATGGACATAATTCATCTTCCTGGCAAAGAACCTTAAGCTTACAGAGAATTATCAACTAATGCTTGGGAGGTTGAAGTAGAATTGAGCTAGAGTATCTATCGCAAACACGAGAGCATGCCGTTTACATAGGCCGCCGCAGGGCCGCTCACCCCACACACAAGTACCTATTCGAGGTGGACAGCAACCGGGCCAAGGGTAAGCCCGTAAGCCGTGTCTCAGTGGCTAACGCCTTCAAGGCCGCAGGTGAAGAAATGAGCCTGCAACTGGGCACCCACTCGATGCGAAAGACGCGGGGTTGGTTGATGTACAACGGTGGTGTGTCTATCGAGAAAATATGCAAGGTACTGAATCACAGCAGCCCAGCGGTCACGATGGCCTACATCGGCATCACCCAATCCGAAGTCGATGCAACGTATCACGAGTTCGTGTTCTAGCCTGTTACCACGCAGAGAACTGACGACAAGCCAATAGGACCCAACACATGGACGAGAAACCTAGCATCACCGCAGACACGCTCGAATTGCTCTGGTTGAACCAGCACGCTCTCAGAGCAGCCATCGAAGAGCTAGCACTATGGGTTAGACAACGAGGGTCCACTGACATCTACGAGAACGCAATGGTTGCCCTTGCGACCCTGGATGCGAATGCGGATGCAATCACATCAGGCATCGAGTCCGTTAGATCCTAGCCGCCTTCGGGCGGCTTTTCCACGTGATATTTTGGAATCGTATCTCCACGCTGGAACTTGGCACAGCGATGGCTCTTAACACCGCCCCACCTCGAGCGAAGCGTAGCCTTTTGCGGAACCCCCAACATTCGCAAATGGTTGGAAGTGATTCTACGAGCAGAACGCATAACCCCACTTTCCAAATCCAGCAACAATCACACCAAGAACTCTACGCGCAGCAAGGAACACGTCATGCCACAAGCGCTCTTCAAGTACATGCCTTACAGCACTGCAGATATTGTTCTAAAAAACCAAACACTGCGGTGGTCAACCCCTGCGACTCTCAACGACCCATATGACATCCAGTTTGACCTACGAATCGACTTTGATAGAAGCAAAGCACTCGAAAGCTCCATTGAGAAATTATGGAAGCTGTTTACTGGAATTGTGGAATGCAGCAAAGACAATCCTTGGTTCGAATACCAACAACTACTGCAAGAGCATTACAAAGGTGTAAAAAAAGAAATTTTCGCTGAACACATGAGCGAAGGTGTGCGTGAGTCTTTCGCCAAACTTGACGAGAACATTGCGAAAGCACACCAGGAAACCAGGCAGCTTCTATCAACTGTCAAAATTCTGTGCCTGACGGACTCCCCATTAAACCAGTTAATGTGGGCATATTACGCTGACAGCAACAAGGGCGCCGTTCTTCGATTCGAAGATTCTGAAGGCACGGAGAGCCCCTGCCGCATAGCAAGGCAAATTGATTACAGAGCCGAGATGCCTATGCTATACGACGAAGAAAAATTCTCTGATATTATTTCTGGCTTCGCCACGACTAATCCAAATGAAATTTTCAACTCGCTTATTTACACCAAATCCGAGGCCTGGAGTCATGAGCGAGAGTGGCGCATCTGCTCTGGCGATGGCCGAAACAAAGATGCGCCGTACGAGGACCTTCCATTTGATGCCAGAGAGCTTACCGGCGTAATCTTTGGTTGCCGAATGCCCAAAGAACAGAAACTTGAACTCTCGAAAAGGGTTAGACAACATTATCCGCACGCCGAACTTTTAGAAGCCGTTCCAATTAATCACAGCTACCAACTTACGACAGCACCATTTGAAGAATAGTGAAGGCCTTGCACTAAATGCACCGACTGCTTACCAAGAAGTCGGTGCCTTGCAACGACACGACCTACTCGTACACAGAGACCGTCGCCATCAGTTGCTCTGCAAACCCATAGATGTCATCCACGGAAGCTATGGGATGCCGCGTCTCGCTCTTCTCGTGATCGAAAATGCCGATGTACTTCTGACTACGATTAAAGTGAAGTCGGCATATTGGTTTACGATTGTTGTCATCGAGCAGAATACCGAAATAGCTTTGCGTATCCCGGTGAACAATCCGTTTCGCGTCAACTACCGCCCTAACGATAGCCTTCACGATATGAAAGCCTTCCAGCTCATCAAGCGTCGTTTGGACCAAATCCTCGCCAGACTCTTCAGCCGACTCGGCTGCCACACTGGTCTCCACGACAGATAGTGCGTAAGAAGGCTGAATAGCACCGCTCATGGCCGACTTGAGACGATCATTAATTTGATCTCCAAGAAACTGAACAAGAGCCTTCCGAGTCAAGATGGCGAATTGATCTCGAACCTTCTGCGTAATGATTCCATCGTAGACGCGAGTCGCGAAAAACTTCACAAAGTCATCGTTCGGCTGGCTGAACTGGGAAGCTATTTCTTTCTTTATCTGACTGACGTACTTCAGCTCACCAGCAGCACTGATAATTGAATCCACATCAAACGCCGACTTGGTCAGCTTCTGGAGCTCAGGGAGCACGTGCTCATCAAGGTCCAGCAGATCTAGCTCCAGAAACGGCTTCTCGTCCATTTTGTTCGGAGCATCTAGATCAGTGAAAAACCGGTACACCTGACCATTGGTGAGGATCGAGATACGGGCGCTGGTGACATGGAAATACCGGAAAAGCTGGCTCGCGTGATTGATGTGCAGCGGTTCGCCGATCTTCTTGCACTCGATGAGAATCTGGATCTCGCCATTCTTCATAATGGCGTAGTCAATCCTCTCGCCCTTCTTCGTACCCACGTCGCAGACGTACTCAGGGGTGACCTCAGAGGGGTCGAAGACATCGTAGCCCAGGACGGAGTTTATGAAGGGCATCACAAAGGCGATCTTGGTCGCCTCTTCAGTTTGGATTGCCGGACCCTGTTGTCGGATTTTGGCGGACAACGCGTTCAATCGCTCTACGAATTCCATGTCTCGCTCCTTGCTCAGTTGCCTCATCGTAGTGGCAGCCCACAATACTGGCAATTGCAAATCACGTTTTGTCTGACAAAGAAGATCCACGGAAGGCAGGACGAGCAAATTGCTGGGAGCACGCCGACGAGAGTGAAACTTGGAGTGAGTGTTGCAGCAAGCTAGAATGCGAAGCACAGTGCACCACTTTGGTGTACCTAAACGCTGTCACACTTCGAGATTTTTTACTGAGAAATCCTTGTAAAATCAAGGACTTAGAGATAGGTGGTAACCCCACCAGCCACACCCCGGCACACAATGTTCCCGCTGTGGCTGCTTCCTTCCGGATCTGACCAGGTTCACGGGTAATCGTTGCGGGGGGACCGATGGGGTCACCATAACGACACTCACCAGTCGGCGAGCCGCGCCATTGTACCTATCTGAGACGAAGTTACAACCGTTCCCGCGGATTAAAAAAAATGAGCCGCTTCAATGACATGCGATAGCCCTGCAAGATCAGGACGTGTATCCGCTGGCGCAGCCTGCGTTCGGCGGCTTAGCCGTCGTCGCCCCTGCTCACTTGACGGACCTGATTCAGCGCATGGCGGCCGCTGCGCGGCCGAACGCAGCCTCGCGGGCTCGGCAGCTGCTACGGGAATTGCGCGTACCCCTGTAACGCGGGCTACAGGCTCTGCACTGCCCGGTCGGCGCGGCCGCCCTCTTGCTGGATCACCAGGTGAATGAAATGCAGTTTGCCGATGACCGCTGACGGCAGGACGAAGGGATAGAAGTCCGGCTGGCCCATGCTGCGCGAGAGTTCGTTGAGCATGCCTGCCAGTTCGATCCAGGCATTGACGAACGACAGGAACGCCGCGCCGCCAGGGTGCTGCGGGTCATAGAGCACGCTGCAAGGAAATGCCGGGTAGTCGAAGTCCATCTGCCGAGCGCTCATGCCCAAACCCAGCGCCGTGTCCACCGCGTCCATCATGTGCAGGTAATGCGCCCAGGTTTCCGCCCAGTCTTCCCAGGGGTGCATGGTGGCATAGGCACTGACGTGGCTTTGCTGCCAATCCGCCGGGGCGCCCTGCTGATAATGCCGCTCCAGCGCCTCGGCATAACTGGTGCGCTCATCACCGAATACCTGACGAAAGCCCTCGAGCCACGGACCGTTGGCTATCAGGCGATCCCAGTAATAATGTCCGACCTCATGCCGCAAGTGCCCCAACAGGGTGCGGTAGGGCTCGCCCATCTGCACCCGCACTCGTTCGCGGTGCGCGTCGTCAGCCTCGCGGATATCCAGGGTGACCAGGCCGCTGGCGTGCCCGGTCATCGGCGACTTGCCTTCGAGATCGATGCTGACAAAGTCGAAGGCCAGTCCGCGCTCTTCGTCGATGGACCGGTCGATAACCTGTAACCCGAGGTCGAGCAATTGCGCAACCAGCCGGCGCTTGGCGATCTCCACCTTGCGCCAGTGTTCGTGATTTTGTGCGATGGACAGGTCGGGAATGGTCCGGTTCAGGCGGCAGGCAATGCAGTGCAACTGCGGATCATCGGCCGGCAGCAGCCAGTTGCAGGCTGCCGGGGTATCGAGGTTGGCGCAGCGACGGAACAGCCCAGCCCCAGGGTCGGCGTCCAACTGCCAGGTGTCCGGCTGCGGGCCGGGCTGCAGCGACGACAAGCGGCTTTGCTCAGGTTGGTAGCCCAGGGCTGCGGAACAGGCCAGGCACTGGCTGTTGCGAAAAAACAGCGACTGCCCGCACCGACACGGCCAGACCTTGCTGTTGCGTGAACTGTCGCCGATGAAGGGCGCGGCGATCCGCGCACTGAGCTGCTCGAAGAAACGGTACATGGCGATCTCTTCCTGGGGGCTGGCCAAGTCTAGATCCTGGCGCAGCGACTATCGTTCCCTCCGAGCATTCGGGTGTCGCCAAGCACGTCATCGCGGGCAAGCCGCAAGCGGGCGCCCGCTCCCACAGCAACTGGCCCGCGAAGGGGATCACACAGCAATACCGTGCCCAGCCAAGAACCCGACGAATGCCTCTTCATCCAACACCTTGAGCCCCAACTCATTGGCCTTGACCAGTTTCGAGCCGGCGCCCGGCCCCGCCACCACACAGAACGTCTTGGCCGACACCGAGCCCGCAACCTTGGCGCCCAGGCTTTCCAGCTTATCCTTGGCGACGTCGCGGCTCATCAGCTCCAGGGAACCGGTGAGCACCCAGGTCTGCCCGGCCAGCGGCAAGCCTTCGACGACCTTCTTCTCGCTCTGCCAATGCATGCCGAAGTCACGCAACTGCTGTTCGGCCGCCAGGGCTTGCTGGCGATTGTCCTCGATCGCAAAAAACTCGCGCACCGCGTTGGCCTGCTTCTCCGGCAGAGCCTGGCGCATGTCCAGCCAGTCCGCGTCGATCACCGCCTGCAGCGAACCGAACTTGTCGGCCAGCTTCTGCGCCCCGCCCGGACCGACCGAAGGAATGTGCAACTTGTCGAGCAGGCCACCGAGGGTGGTGCTCGCCGCAAACTCGGCGCCCAACTCGCCCTGGTCCTGGATCTCCAGGCCATGCGCCAATAGCTGCTTGATCACCTGCTGGTTGTGGTTGTCGGCGAAGAAGCTGTGGATCTCGTGAGCGACCTCCAGACCGACATCCGGCAAGTACGTCAGCACTTGCGGCAATGCCTGCTGCACGCGCTCCAGCGAGCCCAGCGAGCGCGCCAGGACCTTGGCGGTCTCCTCACCGACATCCGGAATGCCCAGCGCATAGATAAACCGCGCCAGGCTCTGGCGCTTGCTGTCGGCAATGGCCGCCAGCAGGTTCTTGCTCGACAGCTCGGCAAAACCTTCCAGGTCGACGATCTGCTCGAACGTCAGCCCATACAGGTCCGCCGGTGAGCTGACCAGGCCTTCATCGACCAACTGCTCGACGCTTTTTTCGCCCAGGCCTTCAATGTCCATGGCCCGTCGCGAAACGAAATGGATGATCGCCTGCTTGAGCTGCGCCCCACAGGCCAAGCGTCCGACGCAGCGGTACACCGCGCCCTCGCTGACGGTTTCGCGCCCCTTGCTGCGCTTGATCAACTGCGTGCGCTCGACGTGGGAGCCACAGACCGGGCAACTCTCGGGAATCTGCACGGGCCGGGCATCGGCCGGACGCCGCTCGGCGACCACCTGGACCACCTGCGGGATCACATCACCGGCCCGGCGAATGATCACCGTATCGCCGATCATCAGGCCCAGGCGCGCCACTTCGTCCATGTTGTGCAGCGTCGCATTGGACACCGTCACACCCGCCACTTTCACCGGCTTGAGGCGCGCCACCGGCGTCACCGCTCCAGTGCGGCCGACCTGGAATTCCACGTCGAGCAGTTCGGTGAGTTCTTCCATGGCCGGGAATTTATGGGCAATCGCCCAGCGCGGCTCACGGGCACGGAAGCCCAGCTCACGCTGCGCGGCGATGCTGTTGACCTTGAACACCACGCCATCGATCTCGTAAGGCAGTGCATTGCGCCGCTCACCGATATCGCGGTAGTAGTCCAGGCATTCGCCGATGCCCTTGGCCAGTTTCAGTTCACGACTGACCGGCATGCCCCAGGCCTTGAGTTGCTGCAGATTGCCGATGTGCGTGTCGGCAATGTCCGCCGACACCTGGCCGATGCCGTAGCAGCAGAACTCCAGCGGCCGGCTGGCGGTGATTTTCGAATCCAACTGGCGCAAGCTGCCGGCGGCGGCATTGCGCGGGTTGGCGAAGGTCTTACCGCCCGCTTCCAGTTGCGTGGCATTCAGGCGCTCGAAACCGGCCTTGGACATATAGACTTCGCCGCGCACTTCCAGGGTCGCCGGCCAGCCGCTGCCCTGCAGTTTGAGGGGAATATTGCGCACCGTGCGCACATTGACGCTGATGTCTTCCCCCGTGGTGCCGTCGCCGCGGGTAGCGCCGCGTACCAGCAGGCCATCCTGATACAGCAGGCTGACCGCCAGGCCATCGAGCTTGGGCTCGCAGCTGTATTCAACTTCGGCGCCGCCGCCAAACAGATCACCGACCGGCAAGTCCAGGCCTTCGGTGACCCGGCGATCGAACTCGCGCATATCGGTTTCTTCGAAGGCGTTGCCCAGGCTCAGCATCGGCACTTCGTGACGCACCTGGGTAAATGCCGAGAGCGCCGCACTGCCCACGCGCTGGGTCGGCGAGTCGCTGCTGATCAGTTGCGGGTTGGCCGCCTCCAGCGCCTTGAGCTCATGGAACAACCGATCGTACTCGGCGTCCGGAATGCTCGGCTCGTCCAGCACGTGGTAGCGGTAGTTGTGCAGATCCAGTTCAGCGCGAAGCTCTAGAATGCGTTTTTCGGCGGCGTTCATGGGTGTTCTCTCATAAAGCAAAAGAGCAGCCGAGGCTGCTCAATCTGTTGATGCGGACAAATTCACTGCAGGCGCTGAGCTGGCTCAGCGCCTGCAAGGTGCGGGAGGTATCCCACACATTGCCAATTTCAGCGCTTCTGGGTCAGCGCGCGGCGCTCGAATTCGACGATGCGCTGACGGTAGTGTTCGATGGTCTGTGCCGTCAGGACGCTGCGCTGATCGTCCTTGAGCTCGCCATTGAGCTCCTGGGACAACTTGCGTGCAGCGGCGACCATTACATCGAACGCCTGCTTCGGATGACGCGGCCCCGGCAGGCCAAGGAAGAAGCTGACCGCCGGGGTGCTGAAGTGGTCGATGTCGTCCAGGTCAAAAATACCCGGCTTGACCGCGTTAGCCATGGAGAACAGGACTTCGCCGTTGCCCGCCATGCTTTCGTGGCGGTGGAAAATATCCATCTCGCCGAAACGCAGGCCACTTTCGAGAATGTTCTGCAACAGCGCCGGGCCCTTGAAGCCACCGGCATCACGGCAGATCACGCTGATCACCAGCACTTCTTCGGCTTGTGGTTGGTCCTTGCTCGCCGCCCCGCTCGAGGCCTTGGTTTCATCCGGGAAATCGCCGTCACGGCTGCTGAAGCTCGGGCCGCCGTCCAGGTCCAGATTGAGGTTCAAGTCGCCTTGCGCCGGCTCGCCGTGGCCACGCTTGCCACGCTTGGAGCCCGACTCGCGGGGCTCACGGGCAGGCATGCTGACCGACGGCAGGTCGTGCTCGTCCAGTTGCGGCTCTTTGTGGTTATCGAGCACCCGCGGCGGGCCCAGCAGTTCGGCACCGCTGTCCTCGTCCGGCAGATTGGACAGGCTGCGGTCCAGGCGAAACTTGAGTTTGCCCTTGCCGCCGCGCATGCGCCGCCAGCCATCAAAAAGAATACCGGCAATGACTATGATGCCGATGACGATCAGCCACTCGCGCAGACCGATTTCCATGTAATCCCGTGCCTCTATAAAAAATGCTGAAAAATAAGGGGTTTACAAGCTGTAAACCGCTTTAAAACGTGGCGCCAACTCTATGTTCTGACAGGCGTTTTGCCCACGTACACGATAAATTGACATTAAACTAGCACGACCAAAGGTAACTTTACACCGTCTGTCACAATGGCTTCAGCGAATATGTCGATTGGCCAGTAATCCGTACCGGTAAAAATCCTTACTTCCCATAAACATATGGCTTAAACCCAGGACGTCAGGCGTCCACCATCGCCATCGCCTCCTCGACATCCACAGCCACCAGACGCGAACAACCGGGCTCGTGCATCGTCACCCCCATCAACTGGTCGGCCATTTCCATGGCGATCTTGTTGTGGGTGATATAGATGAACTGCACCGTCTGCGACATCTCTTTGACCAGTCTTGCGTAGCGTCCAACGTTAGCGTCATCCAGCGGGGCGTCAACTTCATCGAGCATACAGAACGGCGCAGGATTGAGTTTGAAGATGGCAAATACCAGGGCCAATGCAGTCAGGGCTTTTTCGCCGCCGGAGAGCAAATGGATGGTGCTGTTCTTCTTCCCGGGTGGACGCGCCATGATTGTCACCCCTGTATCGAGTAGATCTTCGCCCGTCAGTTCCAAATAAGCGCTGCCGCCACCGAAAACTTTTGGAAACAAGGCCTGCAAACCACCGTTGATCTGATCAAAGGTGTCCTTGAAGCGATTGCGGGTTTCCTTGTCGATCTTGCGAATGACGTTTTCCAGGGTATCGAGGGCTTCCACCAGGTCGGCGTCCTGGGCGTCGAGATAATGTTTACGCTCGGACTGTTGCTGATATTCGTCGATGGCCGCCAGGTTGATCGCCCCCAGGCGCTGAATCCGTGCGGCGATGCGCTCAAGTTCTTCTTCGGCGTCGTTCTCGTTCGCCTCGGCCACCAGGGTCGCGAGCACGCCGTGCAGGTCGTAGCCGTCTTCGAGCAATTGCTCCTGCAGGGTTTTGCGGCGCACGGTCAGGGCCTGCCATTCCATGCGCTGCTGCTCGAGCTGGCTGCGGATCAACTGCGACTGCTGTTCCGCCTGGGTGCGCCGCTTCTCGGCCTCGCGCAGCTCACGGTCGGCCTCCTCCAGCGCGACCTGGGCGGTGCGCAGTTCTTCATCGACACTCATGCGCTTGTCGAGCAGCTCTTCGAGCTTGAGCCGCAACTCTTCCAGCGGCGCCTCACCCTCCTCCAGGTTGAGGCTCAGCTGTTCACGCTTTTCGGTCAGGCGCTCGGACTGCAGCTCCAGGCGTTCCAGGGCCTGGCGGGTGGAATCGTGTTGCGCCTTGAGTGAACCCAGGCGCACCGCCAACTGGTGCGCATGATCCTTGTGCTGCCGGGCTTCCTGGCGCACCCGGTCGAGGCGCTCGCGCAGGCTGTCGCGCTGGGCCAACAGCAACTCGCGCTGCTCGGTGTCCAGGGCCATGCTGTCGAGGGCGCCCTGCAATTGCAGGCGCGACTCGCCGATCTGCTCATGTTCGAGCTCGCGCTGCTCGCCCAGCTCCACCAACTCTTCGTCGAGTCGGGTACGGCGCAAGGTCAACTGCTCGGCCTTGGCCTTGCCCGCGGACAATTGCGCCTTGAGCTCGCCCTGCTGGCGCGCTTCGTCCTGCAGCAGGCGGCGCAGGTGTTCGCGGCCGTTTTCCTGTTGCCGCTGCTGGGCGCGCAGGTTCTGCAGGGTGGTTTCAAGCTGTTCGACCGTGGCTTCACGCTCCTCGCGCTCCAGGCCCAGGGCCTGGATTTCCTGGCCACGGGCCAACACCCCGCTTTCGGCTTCGCTGGCGCGACGCACGCGCAAAAAGTGCCGGCCGATCCAGTAGCCGTCGCGGCTGATCAGGCTTTCGCCTGCCGCCAACTGGCCGCGCAAGGCCAAGCCCTGCTCAAGGGTTTCCACCGGTTTGACCTGGCCCAGCCACGGCGACAGGTCGATCTGCGCCTCGACCTTGTCCAGCAAGCTGCCTACCACCCGCACACCGTCGATGCCCGGGCTGAGCAGGCGCAAATCGCCCTGGGCAAACCCAGCCAGGTCGAGGCCGGCAAAATCATCCACCAGCACTGCCTGCAAGTCGGCGCCAAGCACGGTTTCCACCGCCAGCTCCCAGCCCGCCTGCACGCTCAGGCCCTCGGCCAGGCGCGGGTGCTCGGCCAGTTCTTGCTCACGCAACCATTGCGCCGTGCCGGTACCCGGGTCGAGCGCGGCTTGCTGCAAGGCTTCCAGCGACGCCAGGCGACCATTGAGTCGTTGCAGGTCGCCCTGGGCCTGCTGCTGATTGTGCAAGGCCTGCTGTAGCTCCTGGCGCAACTGTTCAAGGCGCTCGACCTGGGCCTGCTCGCTGGCCTGCAAGTCCTCGAGGGTTGCTTCGCTGGCGGCGAGTTGCTCGCCCAGCTCCATGATTGCCGCGTCTTCCGGGTCCGCCGCGAGCAGGTCGCGCTCCTCGGCCAGGCGGCGTTGGCGCTCGGCCAAGCGCTCGACGCTGGTTTCCAGCTGCTGAATGCGCGACTGCTGCACCTCGGCCTGGCGCCGGGGCTCGGCCGAACTGAGGTTGAAAGCGTCCCACTGCTCCTGCCAGCCATGCATGGTGGTTTCGGATTCTTCCAGCGCGGCTGCGGCTTCCTCGGCGGCGGCGCTGGTGATTTCCTGCTCCGGGGTCAGCATGTCCAGCTCTTCGCCCAGGGTCAGCAGCAGCGTGCGGTCATGACCCAGGTGGGATTCGGTTTCCAGGCGCGCGCGCTCGGCTTCCTTGAGATCGTCCTGCAGCTGGCGCAAGCGTTGCTGGCCGTGCTGGATACTCTGCTCGACCCGGGCGATGTCGCCGCCAACCGAATAAAAGCGCCCCTGCACCAGATTGAAGCGTTCGGAGAGATCGTGGTGGCCGTCACGCAAGCGTTCGATGCTCGCATCGGCATTGCGCTGCTCGGCCACCAGGGCTTCGAAACTGACTTCCTGATTACCGATGATCGCTTCACGCTGGCCGACCTGCTCGTTCAAGGCCTGCCAACGCAGCGCCGACAGCTGGGCCTTGAGCTGACGCTCCTCGGCTTTGTATTCCTGATACTTCTTGGCGGACTCCGCCTGGCGGTGCAAGCGTTCGAGCTGACGCGTCAGCTCTTCGCGCAGGTCGGTCAGGCGCTCAAGGTTTTCGTGGGTGCGGCGGATCCGGTTTTCCGTCTCGCGCCGACGCTCCTTGTATTTGGAGATTCCCGCCGCTTCCTCGATGAAGTTGCGCAGGTCTTCGGGCTTGGACTCGATCAGCTTGGAGATCATCCCCTGTTCGATGATCGAGTAACTGCGCGGACCCAGGCCAGTGCCGAGGAAAATGTCGGTGATGTCGCGGCGCCGGCACTTGGTGCCGTTGAGGTAATAGGTGGTCTGGCTGTCGCGGGTGACTTTGCGGCGAATCGAAATCTCCGCATAGGCAGCGTATTCACCGAGCAAGGTACCGTCGGAGTTGTCGAATACCAGTTCGATACTGGCCTGGCTCACCGGCTTGCGGCTGGTGGAGCCATTGAAGATGACGTCGGTCATCGACTCGCCACGCAGGTTCTTCGCCGAGCTCTCGCCCATCACCCAACGTACGGCGTCGATGATGTTCGACTTGCCGCAGCCATTGGGCCCGACCACCGCCGCCATGTTACTGGGGAAGTTCACCGTGGTCGGGTCGACGAAGGATTTGAACCCCGCCAGTTTGATGCACTTGAGCCGCACGCTCAGGCCGCCGGCAAGGCAGACAGCACCAGGTCGCAACTGCGCTGGGCGTAGGCCGAGAGCACGATGCGGATCTGTGGCAGGTCACGGGCCAGCACGGCGGCGAGCAGGCGTTCGAACAGTTCGAGGAACTCGCTCATTTCCGCCTTGCGTTGTTCCAGGGCCAGGAAATACGCACGACTCATGGCCGGCTGCAGATTTTCGACAGTCTCCTGCAGGTAGGGGTTATCGGCGAACGGGTACGCGGCGCGCATCACATTGAAGCTGTCGTCGACGAAGGTGCGGATGTCCTGGCGTTCGTAGCTGGCGTTCAGGCGCTGCTGGATCTGCACGAAGGGCGCCATGTCGGCCTGGACGCGCCAGCCATTGGCCACGGCGTTGCCCAGCAGGATGTACAGCTCGCTCATCAGGGTGCACAGGCTCTGCACCTTGTGCGCGGTGAGCTCGGTGACATGGGCGCCGCGTCGCGGCAGGATCGCGATCAGGTGGCGTCGTTCGAGGATCAGCAAGGCTTCACGGACCGAACCGCGGCTGACATTGAGCGCCAGCGTGACCTTCTGTTCCTGGATGCGCTCTCCTGGCTTCATTTCGCCGCGAATGATGCGTTCGGCGAGGTGTTGAGCAATTTGCTCGGCGAGGCTGTCCGGCGCCTTGAACGTCATGGTTTTCCTTCAAACTCTTCGATCTGTACAAGCGGCGCAGTGTAGCGCACTTGGTAGTGGATGATGCAGGGCCCGGCCAGTGGAAATTGGCACGATTCAAGCAAAAAGCGAGCTGGGCCCAGAGGGTCAATACTCAAAGCATGAGGTTGCTGATCGACAAAAGGTAATTTCCTGACCTTTAAGTCAGAAAACCATTGACCGAAAAGTCAGACCTGATAAATTCAGGTCATAACGGTTAACAACAATAATGAGTCTGCGAGGCCTTCCGTGATCCAGTTTTTACTCAACCAGGAACTCCGTAGCGAGCACGCCCTGGACCCCAACCTGACTGTGCTCAACTACCTGCGCGAGCACTTGGGCAAGTCCGGCACCAAAGAAGGTTGCGCCAGCGGTGACTGTGGCGCGTGCACTGTGGTGGTCGGTGAACTGCAAAGTGATGACGCCGGCCGCGAACATATTCGCTATCGCAGCCTCAACTCGTGCCTGACGTTTGTCTCCTCGCTGCATGGCAAACAGTTGATCAGCGTCGAAGACCTCAAGCATCAAGGCCAACTGCACAGCGTGCAGAAGGCCATGGTCGAATGCCACGGCTCGCAGTGCGGCTTCTGCACGCCGGGGTTTGTCATGTCGTTGTTCGCCCTGCAGAAAAACAGCGACCAACCCGACACCCACAAGGCCCATGAAGCCCTCGCCGGCAACCTCTGCCGCTGCACCGGCTACCGGCCGATTCTCGAAGCCGCCGAACAGTCCTGCTGCGGCAAACAGCCCGACCAGTTCGATGCCCGTGAAGCCGAGACCATCGCCCGCCTGAAGGCCATCGCCCCCACCGACATCGGTGAACTCAACTGCGGCGACAAACGTTGCCTGGTGCCGTTGACCGTGGCTGACCTGGCCGACCTCTATGACGCCTATCCGCAAGCCCGGCTGTTGGCCGGCGGAACTGACCTGGCGCTGGAAGTCACTCAGTTCCACCGCACCCTGCCAGTGATGATCTACGTCGGCAATGTCGCCGAAATGAAGCGCATCGAACACTTTGCCGATCGCCTGGAAATCGGCGCGGCCACCGCCCTCTCCGACTGCTACGAGGCCCTCAAGGCCCAATACCCGGACTTCGGCGAACTGCTGCAACGCTTCGCCTCGCTGCAGATCCGCAACCAGGGCACCCTGGGTGGCAACATCGGCAATGCCTCGCCCATCGGCGACTCGCCACCGCTGCTGATCGCCCTGGGCGCACAGATCGTGCTGTGCAAAGGCAACACCCGCCGCACCCTGGCCCTGGAAGACTACTTCATCGATTACCGGGTTACCGCGCGCCAGGAAAGCGAGTTCATCGAGAAGATCATTGTGCCGCGCGCCAGTGCCGTGCAGCAGTTCCGCGCCTATAAAGTGTCCAAGCGCCTGGACGATGATATTTCCGCGGTCTGCGCCGCCTTTAACCTGCGCATCGACAACGGCGTGATCGCTGACGCCCGCGTCGCCTTCGGCGGTATGGCCGCCACCCCGAAACGAGCCAAAAGCTGCGAAGCGGCACTGCTCGGTTCGACCTGGAACCATGCCACCGTCGAAGCCGCGTGCGCGGCCCTGGCCGAAGATTTCACCCCGCTCTCGGACTTTCGCGCCAGCAAGGAATACCGCCTGCTCAGCGCGCAGAACCTGCTGCGCAAGTATTTCATCGAGCTGCAAACACCGCACATCGAGACCCGGGTGACCGCTTATGTCTAATCATCACGCCGTAGAGAAGACCCAGGCCGAACTGGCTGAACTGTTCGCCAAGGACCTGACCACCGGGGTCGGCCGTAGCGTCAAGCACGACAGCGCCGCCAAACACGTGTCCGGTGAAGCCCAGTACATCGATGACCGGCTGGAGTTTCCTAACCAGTTGCACGTCTATGCACGCCTGTCGGACCGCGCCCACGCAAAAATCATCAGCATAGACACCCAGCCCTGCTACGCCTTCGAAGGCGTGCGCATTGCCATTACCCATGCAGACGTGCCGGGCCTCAAAGACATCGGGCCGCTGTTGCCGGGCGATCCGCTGCTGGCGATCGATGACGTGCAATTCGTCGGTCAACCGGTGCTCGCCGTCGCGGCGAAAGACCTGGAAACCGCGCGCAAGGCCGCCATGGCCGCGATCATCGAATACGAAGACCTGGAACCGGTGCTGGACGTGGTCGAAGCCCTGCGCAAACGCCACTTCGTACTCGACAGCCACACTCACCAGCGCGGCGACTCGGCCACTGCGCTGTCCACCGCCGAGCATCGCATCCAGGGCACGCTGCACATTGGCGGCCAGGAACACTTCTACCTGGAAACCCAGATTTCCTCGGTGATGCCGACTGAAGACGGCGGCATGATCGTCTACTGCTCGACCCAGAACCCCACCGAAGTGCAGAAGCTGGTGGCTGAAGTGCTGGACGTGTCGATGAACAAGATCGTGGTCGACATGCGCCGCATGGGCGGCGGTTTCGGCGGCAAGGAAACCCAGGCCGCCAGCCCGGCGTGCCTGTGCGCGGTGATCGCCCACCTGACGGGCCAACCGACCAAGATGCGCCTGCCGCGGGTCGAAGACATGCTGATGACCGGCAAGCGCCACCCGTTCTACGTCGAGTACGACGTCGGCTTCGACAACAGCGGACGCCTGCACGGTATCGCCCTCGACCTGGCAGGCAACTGCGGTTGCTCGCCGGACCTGTCGGCCTCCATCGTCGACCGGGCGATGTTCCACTCCGATAACTCGTACTACCTGGGCGATGCGACCATCAATGGTCACCGCTGCAAGACCAACACCGCCTCGAACACCGCTTACCGTGGTTTCGGCGGCCCTCAGGGCATGGTCGCCATCGAAGAAGTGATGGACGCCATTGCCCGCCACCTGGGGCTCGACCCACTGGCCGTGCGCAAGGCCAACTACTACGGCAAGACCGAGCGCAACGTCACCCACTACTACCAGACCGTCGAGCACAACATGCTCGAGGAAATGACCGCGGAACTGGAAGAAAGCAGCCAGTACGCCGAGCGTCGCGAAGCGATCCGCCGCTACAACGCCAACAGCCCGATCCTGAAAAAGGGCCTGGCGCTGACCCCGGTGAAATTCGGCATTTCCTTCACTGCCAGCTTCCTCAACCAGGCGGGCGCACTGATCCACGTCTATACCGACGGCAGCATCCACCTCAACCATGGCGGCACCGAGATGGGCCAGGGCCTGAACATCAAGGTCGCGCAGGTGGTGGCCGAAGTGTTCCAGGTGGAAATCGATCGCGTACAAATCACCGCGACCAACACCGACAAGGTGCCGAACACCTCGCCGACCGCAGCCTCCAGCGGTGCCGACCTCAATGGCAAGGCGGCGCAGAATGCCGCAGAAATCATCAAGCAGCGCCTCGTGGAGTTCGCCGCGCGCAAGTATGAAGTCAGTGAAGCCGACGTGGAGTTCCACAACGGCCACGTGCGGATTCGGGATCACATCCTGACCTTCGAAGCGCTGATCCAGCAGGCGTATTTCGCCCAGGTCTCGCTGTCCAGCACCGGCTTCTACAAGACTCCGAAAATCTTCTACGACCGCAGCCAGGCCCGCGGCCGTCCGTTCTACTACTTCGCCTTCGGTGCGGCCTGCTGCGAAGTGCTCATCGACACCCTGACCGGCGAATACAAAATGCTGCGCACCGACATCCTGCATGATGTCGGCGCCTCGCTGAACCCGGCCATCGACATCGGCCAGGTCGAAGGCGGTTTCATCCAGGGCATGGGCTGGCTGACCATGGAAGAGCTGGTGTGGAACAACAAGGGCAAGCTGATGACCAACGGCCCGGCCAGCTACAAGATCCCGGCGGTGGCCGACATGCCGCTGGACCTGCGGGTCAAGCTGGTGGAAAACCGCAAGAACCCGGAAGACACGGTGTTCCACTCCAAGGCCGTCGGCGAGCCGCCGTTCATGCTCGGCATCGCCGCCTGGTGTGCGATCAAGGACGCGGTGGCGAGCCTGGGCGACTACCGGCACCAACCAAAGATCGACGCACCGGCGACCCCGGAACGGGTGTTGTGGGGCTGTGAACAGATGCGCCAGTTGAAGGCGGTGAAGCCAGTCGAAACTGAGTCTGAGTTGGCTCCGCTTTGAGACTGCGTCGCGCCCTTCGCGGGCAAGCCCGCTCCCACAGGGTCATGTGCTGACTGATGGACCGGTACAAATCCAATGTGGGAGCGAGCTTGCTCGCGATAGCGGACTAACAGACACACAGATGTCGAGGTGAACATGTACAACTGGATCGACGCCCTCGCCGACCTGCAATCCCAGGGCGAAGCCTGCGTCCTGGTGACCATCATCGAAGAGCTCGGCTCGACGCCGCGCAACGCTGGCTCGAAAATGGTCATCAGCGCCACGCACACCTACGACACCATCGGTGGCGGGCATCTGGAATACAAGGCGATGCAAATCGCCCGGCAGATGCTGTCCAGCGGCAAGCAGGACACCCACCTGGAGCGCTTCAGCCTCGGCGCTAGCCTCGGCCAGTGCTGTGGCGGCGCCACCGTGCTGTTGTTCGAACCCATGGGCCAGGTGCAGGCACAGATCGCCGTGTTTGGCGCCGGTCATGTCGGCCGCGCCCTGGTGCCCCTGCTCGCCAGCCTGCCCTGCCGGGTGCGCTGGATCGACTCGCGGGATGCTGAGTTCCCGGAACACATTCCCCATGGCGTGCGTAAAATCGTCAGCGAAGACCCGGTGGACGAAATCGACGACCTGCCGGCGGGCAGCTACTGCATCGTCATGACCCACAATCACCAGCTCGACCTGGAGCTCACGGCCGCCATTCTCAAGCGCAACGACTTCGCCTACTTCGGCCTGATCGGCTCGAAGACCAAGCGCGTGAAGTTCGAACACCGCCTGCGCGATCGCGGATTCGACACCAGCACCGTGCAACGCATGCGTTGCCCGATGGGCATCGGCGAAGTCAAAGGCAAGTTGCCTGTGGAAATTGCCATCTCCATCGCCGGCGAAATCATCGCCACCTATAACGCGAATTTCGGCCAGGGCACCGCTCGCGCCGAACCCATTGCCAAACTGCTGCCCGCCTCACGCCGCAGTCAAGCCACGAACTGAGAACCCCCATGCCTTCGACTCGCAAAGCCTATCGCGCCGCCATCCTGCACAGCATCGCCGACCCTGCCGTGGTCGGCATTGAAGCCTCTTACCAGTATTTCGAAGATGGCTTGCTGGTCACCGAAAACGGCCGGATCAGCGCCCTCGGCCATGCCAGCGAGCTGCTGGCCAGCCTGCCGGCGGACATTGAAGTGGTCCACCACAAAGACGCCTTGATTACCCCTGGCTTCATCGACACCCACATCCACCTGCCGCAAACCGGCATGGTCGGTGCGTATGGCGAACAATTGCTGGACTGGCTCAACACCTACACCTTCCCTTGCGAAAGCCAGTTCGCCGACAAGGCCCACGCCGAAGAAGTCGCCGGGATCTTCATCAAGGAACTGCTGCGCAACGGCACCACCACTGCCCTGGTGTTCGGCAGCGTGCACCCGCAATCGGTGGACTCGTTCTTCGAGCAGGCGCAAAAACTCGACCTGCGGATGATCGCCGGCAAGGTGATGATGGACCGCAACGCGCCGGACTACCTGACCGACACCGCTGAATCCAGCTACGAGCAAAGCAAGGTGCTGATCGAGCGCTGGCACGGCAAGGGCCGCCTGCACTACGCAGTGACCCCACGCTTTGCGCCGACCAGCACCCCGGAGCAACTGACCCTCGCCGGCCAGTTGCTCAGCGAGTACCCCGACCTGTACATGCAGACCCACATCAGTGAAAACCTGCAGGAGATCGAATGGGTCAAGGAACTGTTCCCGGAGCGCAAGGGCTACCTGGATGTCTACGACCATTACCAGTTGCTGGGTGAGCGCTCGGTGTTCGCCCATGGCGTGCACCTGTGTGACGACGAATGTGCACGGCTGGCCGAGACCGGCTCGGCGGTGGCGTTCTGCCCGACTTCCAACTTCTTCCTCGGCAGCGGCCTGTTCAACCTGCCGATGGCCGAGAAACACAACCTCCTCGTCGGTCTCGGTACCGACGTCGGTGCCGGCACCAGCTTCTCGCTGCTGCACACCCTCAACGAAGCCTACAAAGTCATGCAACTGCAAGGCGCACGCCTGAGTCCGTTCAAGTCGCTGTACCTGGCGACCCTCGGCGGCGCCCGCGCGCTACGCCTGGAAGACCGGATCGGGACCCTGCAACCGGGCACCGACGCCGACTTCCTGGTGCTCGATTATCACGCCACACCGCTGCTCAGCTACCGCCTGCAACAGGCGAACAACATCGCCGAAACCCTGTTTGTGCTGATGACCCTGGGGGATGACCGGACGGTGCTGCAGACTTATGCGGCGGGGAACCTGGTGCACCAGCGCTAGGTTTCCACAGGCATAAAAAATCCCCCTGCGCTTTGCAGCCTGGGGGATTTTTCTTGTCTGTCAGATTGCTATCGTCGGAACGCCGCCCGGAGCAAGCCCGCTCCCACAGTGATCTTCGGTGATTACAAAATTCCAGTACACCACAGACCTTGTGGGAGCGGGCTTGCCCGCGATTGGCGCGACACAATTTCGGATCAGAGCTTGGCGGGTGAGCGCCCTGGCTTCTTGGTCTGCAGCAGATGGGAGAACACCGCGTGCAGGTCGTCCGAGGCGCTTTCTTCGTCGAGGTTGAGCTTGCTGTCGATGTGATCCATGTGATGCATCATCAGGTTCACCGCCAGCGTCGCGTCGCGGGCTTCGATGGCATCGATCAACTGGGTGTGTTCGTCGTAGGAACAGTGCGAGCGGTTACCGCTTTCGTACTGGGCAATGATCAACGAAGTCTGCGACACCAGGCTGCGCTGGAAGCTGATCAATGGCGCGTTTTTCGCTGCCTCGGCCAGCTTCAGGTGAAACTCCCCGGAAAGGCGGATACCCGCACCCCGGTCACCGCGGGAAAAGCTGTCGCGCTCGTCGTTGACCATCTGGCGCAACTCGCTCAGCTCTTCGGCGCTGGCGTGTTCGACCGCAAGTTCAGTAATCGCCCGCTCCACCAGACGTCGGGCCATGAACACCTGGCGCGCTTCGTCGACACTCGGGCTGGCAACCACGGCGCCACGATTCGGGCGCAACAGCACCACGCCTTCGTGGGCCAGACGCGACAGGGCGCGGCGAATGATGGTGCGGCTGACCCCGAAAATCTCTCCCAGCGCCTCTTCGCTCAATTTGGTACCGGGCGCCAGGCGCTGTTCGAGGATGGCCTCGAAGATATGCGCATAGACAATATCGTCCTGGGTTCCGCTGCGGCCGGCTTTGCCTGCTCGCGGTTGTTTCTTGAGGGGCTGCAACTGTTCGTTCATGGGCACTCGAGTCGGGAGAACTGCGGCGAAGAGACCGTGACTGTAATACGTCACAGTGGGTCGCTGGCAAGTATCGCGTAAAAAACACGGCATATTGTACACAACTGCAGGTGGCAACACGACTGTACGGCCATATACGCCCCCGGCTGTATTGCAACGATCAGTTACGTTTGAGTTTAGGCTTGAACTCGCAAAACGCCTGCCCGCTTCACTCGCGGCCTACAAGACACAAGGAACAGCGCTGTCATGAACGACGCCACCCGCACCCAGCTCCGCCCGCTGGCCGATACCTCACCCTCGGCCATTGTCGCCGGCTTCATCGCAATGATGACCGGCTATACCAGCTCCCTGGTGCTGATGTTCCAGGCCGGACAGGCCGCCGGCCTGACCAGCGGGCAGATTTCCTCGTGGATCTGGGCCATCTCGATCGGCATGGCGGTGTGCTCCATCGGCCTGTCCCTGCGTTATCGCACCCCCATTACCATTGCCTGGTCGACGCCGGGCGCTGCGCTGCTGATCACCAGCCTGTCGGGGGTCAGCTACGGCGAAGCGATTGGGGCCTACATCACCTGCGCGGTGCTGGTAACGATCTGCGGCATGACCGGCAGCTTCGAACGCCTGGTGAAACGCATTCCGGCGTCGCTGGCCGCAGCCTTGCTGGCCGGGATCCTGTTCAAGATCGGCAGCGAGATCTTCGTCGCTGCCCAACACCGTACCGGCCTGGTCCTGGGGATGTTTTTCACCTACCTGGTGGTCAAGCGCCTGTCGCCGCGCTATGCGGTGCTGGCGGCGCTGTTGATCGGCACGGCCTTGTCGGGGTTCATGGGCCTGCTGGACTTCAGCGGCTTCCACCTCGAAGTAGCGACGCCGGTATGGACCACCCCGCACTTTTCCCTCGCCGCGACCATCAGCATCGGCATCCCGCTGTTTGTGGTGGCCATGACCTCGCAGAACATGCCCGGCATCGCGGTGCTGCGCGCCGATGGCTATGACGTGCCGGCCTCGCCGCTCATCACCGCCACTGGCGTTGCCTCGCTGCTGCTGGCGCCGTTCGGCTCCCACGGGATCAACCTGGCGGCCATCAGCGCGGCGATCTGCACCGGGCCGCACGCCCATGAAGATCGCAACAAGCGCTACACCGCGGCGGTCTGGTGCGGGATTTTCTACGGCATTGCCGGGGTCTTCGGGGCAACGTTGGCGGCGCTGTTCGCGGCCTTGCCCAAGGAGTTGGTGCTGTCGATTGCCGCACTGGCGCTGTTCGGTTCCATCATCAATGGCCTGAGCATTGCCATGAGTGAAACCCGGGAGCGTGAAGCGGCGCTGATCACCTTCATGGTCACGGCATCGGGGCTGACGCTGTTTTCCATTGGCTCGGCGTTCTGGGGGATTGTCGCGGGGGTGGTGACGCTGATGATTCTGAATTGGCGCAAAGCCTGATAGATAAAAAAACGGCGACCCGAGGGTCGCCGTTTTTTTTCAACTTATTCATGTAGCTCCAGGGAATAAAAACTGTATAAACACTCTGACCCAATGCAATAAAAAATTCACACGAAGCAGCAGAGCGTTATTACCTTTTTGAGTGGTTAACAAGTCGCTCGACAAAAAACTCTACATGCCCTCTTGGAGCGCCCAGCAATGGCCACGCGTCAGCCTTGAGTGCTACCTCCTGAAAGGCTTTACTGCATTTGCATCGCGGATGTCTCTCGTAAACCGCCCGCCGTGTCTGCGCCGCATTACGTACATATTCGTCGTAAGGAATTGCTCCCGCATACTCCAGGAAAACATCCAGGAAGTGGTCCGTGAGCTTAATAAGCTTGGCAAACAAATTCTGCCCTTCCAGAGGGTTGATCTCCATGTTGGCCAACACCCTGAAGCGCTTCATTCCGTGCTCATGATTAAGTACTTTGATCAACGCGTAAGCCCCGGAGATGGACGCCGGCTCATCGCATACAATCACCAAGACTTCATGGGCAGCTCGAATGAAGCTGACTACCGGTTCGCCAATACCCGTGGCGGTGTCGATCACCAGCACGTCCAGGCTGTCCGCTATCTCGCTGAATGCCTGTATCAGGCCTGAATGCTGAGCCCGCGACAGGCGCACCATACTCGGTACACCTGAACCAGATGCAACTACGCGCACTCCTCCCGGCCCGTCCATCAAGGTATCGGATAATTCACAGCGGCCCTCGATCAGATCGACAAGCGTATACCGTGGCACAAGCCCCAATTGGACGTCGACATTCGGGAACTCAAGGTTTGAATCCAGCAAAACGACGCGGCGCCCAAGCTCCGCCAGCGCCAATGATAGATTCACCGCCACAGTAGTTTTGCCTACACCGCCCTTACCGCTGGCGATAGCGATAACTTGTACAGCGTGCTCGGTATCCATACTGACTTTTCAACTCCATATTTAACGCTGACAAGCAATTGAATCCCTTAAATCATCAAATTCCAAATCTTCCAGGATCAGCCATTAACGACTGTTCAGCCACAACCACCGCACATAAGTTCGCGCTCGCCGATCAGTCGTCCTGATCGCCGAATGGATGGCTAATATCCAGAAAAAAACAGACTGAAAAAATTGAATACTGTAAAGACCGACGCACCAACCAAGATCAAAGCGGACACTATTTTCTTTTTTAACAACGGTAAACGTCCCTGTTATCGATGTATAAAACTGAAACGGGGATAGCACACCCGGACATGCCCTGATTATGCGCCAGGTGATAGCACTGCGCTATGCCAAGCAACGTTCAAGCGCTGCTTTGAGCAGCACCTGACGTGCATCGGTAATCAGCCAAGGGGTCGGCGTGCAGGGATCCACCGGCTGACCCGGGTGCTTTGGCTCAAACGCCGACCACCAGCTTGGGTGCCGGCAGCGCCTCGCCAGTCCGCCCATAGACATCCTCCAGGCGCTCGATGTCGTCCTCACCGAGGTAGCTGCCCGACTGCACCTCGATAATCTCCAGCGGGATTTTCCCGGGGTTGGCCAGGCGGTGCACCGAGGCGATCGGGATGTAGGTGGACTGGTTTTCGGCCAGCAGGAAGACCTTATCGTCACACGTCACCTGGGCGATGCCGGATACCACGATCCAGTGCTCGGCGCGGTGGTGGTGCTTCTGAAGCGACAGCTGCGCGCCGGGCTTCACGGTGATGCGCTTGACCTGATGGCGAGTACCGTTATCCACCGAGTCGTAGCAGCCCCAAGGTCGATTGACCGCACAATGGCTCTGGGTTTCCGAGCGGCCCTTCAGATCCAGGCTGTTGACCAGTGCTTTGACGTCCTGAACCGAGTTCTTGTGGGTAATCATCACCGCATCCTTGGTTTCCACTACCACCAGATCGTCCACACCGACCAAGGCCACCAGCTTGCTGCTGCTGTGGACGAAGCTATTGCGGCTGTCGTGGATCATCACATCGCCCTTGAGCACGTTGCCGGCCTGGTCCTTCTCATGCACGTCCGACAGAGAGGACCAGTTGCCCACGTCGCTCCAGCCGGCGGCGAGCGGCACCACGCAAGCGCGGGTGGTCTTCTCCATCACCGCGTAGTCGATGGAGTTGTCCGGGCAGCACTCGAAGGTGCTGCTATCGATGGTTATGACATTGCCGGTGCGGTGGCTGCGTTCCAGGGCCAGCGCACAAGCGTCGTAGATGCCAGGCGCATGCTTGAGCAACTCGTCCAGATAACGGCTGGCACGGAACAGGAACATGCCGCTGTTCCAGTAATAGCCACCCGTGCGGACGAGCTCGCGGGCCAGTTCTGCATTGGGCTTCTCGACGAAGTGGCTGACCCGGTAGACGCCGGGATGCATCCCGCCGGCGTCACCGGCACGGGTCGCCTTGATGTAGCCGAAGCCGGTCTCGGGACGCTCGACCGGGATGCCGAACAACACCATCTCCCCTTCCTCGGCCACCGCGCGCGCCACTTCCAGTGCCTCGCGCAGCGCCGGTTGGTCCTCGATCACATGGTCGGCGGGCAGCACCAGCATCAGTTCGTCGCGGCCCTCGGCCAGCAGTTGCAAGGCGGCCATAGCCACGGCCGGCGCGGTATTGCGGCCGAAGGGTTCGAGCAGTGTCGAGTGCCCCTCGACGCCGATCCGCTCCAGTTGCTCGTTGACGATAAAGCGGTGCTCAAGGTTGCACACGATCAGCGGGCTCTGCATACCTTCGAAGTCCAGGCGCTGCAGGGTCTGCTGGAACAGCGAATGCTCGCCGGTCAGGGCGAGGAACTGCTTTGGATACTGCTTGCGCGAAAGGGGCCACAAGCGCGAACCACTACCACCAGAAAGAATTACCGGAATCATGGGAGAAGCCTCATTAAAGTTCCATTTCAAATTAATACTTGTCCCCGCCGAGGCCCTGCCTCGGACTACCGGGAGAGTGAATGCATCGATGCGATCAAGGGTTGAACAACTGGGTGATATCCCCTCCTAGCCGATAGGTCTCCAGCGGCTCCAGAGAGCGGCGCCACGAATCGGTCTCGGCCGAGCAGCGATAAAGTGCGCAGTAGGGCTCCAGCCAGGCGAACTTGCCGTCCTCCTGCATATCCTCCAGTTCCTGCGGGTAGCCGGACCGGGCCTCGAAAAGGCGCGGGTTGAGCACGCCACTTTCGACCCGCTGGGCGAGCCGCTGCAGGGCACCACCGTTGTCGCCACGCAGATCCAGCCCGTTGGCCTCGGCGAATGCCGCGATCATTACCAGCGGCCCCAGGCTGTAGTTGTGGTACGCAAGCGCCCGGGTCTGCCGGGACAGCTCCAGCGGCAGGTAGCCATCGGCGTCGACCTGCTCCATACCATGGCGGTACTGCTCGACCGCCCAGTCGAACAGGTCCTGGCGGTCGAGCACCACGGCGCTTGCCATCACCGCCCAGGCAGCCCAGTACTGGTGGTTGTTGCGCCGCTCACGCGGTTGCTCGTTCCAATCGTGCACCACCTGATCGGCGAGCTGGGCGAACCACTGTTCGATGGCGCGAGTTTCGGCCTCATGCCCACGCAAGGGTTCTGAGCCGGAAAACTGTAGCCGCAGATAGGCGGAAGACAGGCTGCCCAGCGCCCATTTGCGCACCGACTTGCCGGTGTGGTTGTAGGTTCGGCTGAGCAGCGCGTCGGCTTCGGCCCATGTGCTCAACCAGGTCAGGGCGCAGTCGGCGTATTCCTGACGGCCATCCTCGAGATACTTGCCGACCAGCTTGCTCACCCCGCTTTCCAGCGTACGCACATCGCCGGTCAGCCGCTTGTAGCGCGCGGCGGCCTGCGGGTTGAGCTTGTCCCTGGCCGAGTCCGAACCTTCGTACTTGCTCGGGAACAGCAGGTCGCCCGAATAGGGCGCGGGTACCTCGGGACAGGCCGCCACCTTGTCCTTGGGGGACGGAGCGGCCAGGTAGTAGCCGCTGGGCGGCACCAGGTTGGCGCCGGCGTTGCGCTCCAGGGGCTTGCTACAGCCGCCGGCCAGCAACAGGGCCAGGCCGGTGAGCGCCATCCGCGAGCAGATCTGCCAGGGTTTCATAGCCATTCCTCAGTTGGTCGCAACCGGACGCTTGACCCAGGCCGGAGACAACTTGTCGGCGGAACCGGTGACAAACAGGCTGACCACTTCGCCACGCTCCAGCACCAGCGGGTCGAGGTCACGAATCTTGCGGTCGCCAGCGAACAGCGTCAGGCGCACCTTGACCGGGTTGATCTCGCGCTCGCCACGGGCGTTAGCCGAGACCGGGCGGATGACCTCGGTACGACCGTCGGCGGTTTTAATCGACAGGGCGGTGTCGGATAGGTTCTGCAGGCGCAGCAGGGACTTCTGGCGATTCTTGAACGGCGGTTCCTCCACCAGCTCCAGCGCCCCATCCGGCATCTGCACCAGTGTGTAGTAGCGCTCGGCGTCGAGCTTCACCGCCAAGCTCTTGCTATCTGCGCTGACGGTGTATTTACCGGCCGGCAGGAAGGCGAAATCGCTGCTGCTTTTGGCGCCCAGGTCATTGATGCGGACAGGGCCGAGGTTGGCGTCAAAACTGCTGTTAGCGGCGTTGAAGCCGCGTACGAAAGCCGAGCCATGCGGTGCCGCCGGACCGTAGAGCGCCGCTTCGTCAGCCATCACCCACGGGGCGGACAGGCCAAGCAACAGGCTGCCCAAGCGCAGGGTGTAGGACATCGAGGAAAAAAGGGACATACAGGTACTCCTAGAATTGCAGGACGGGCTCAGTGGAGGTCGAGGTGGCGGTGTGCAGCGCGCGGCTGACCGGCTCCTCGCCGTTGTGCAGCCGGGCGAGCCAGGCCGCGTCGAATCCGGACAGATCGCTGGGTAGCATCAGATAGCGCTCGGGGAACTCCCAGATCACCAGGCGCAGCCCGGCGAGCTCTTTATCCCCCTGCTGCAGCAGGTTCAGCATGGGCACCAGTGGGCCCTTGCCCTCCTCGGCGTAATTGAGCAGGTCGCTGCCCAGGGCCTGTTTCAGCGCACCGGCGAAGTTCCAGTCCGGGTTGGCGCTGTAGCTGGTCCCGACCAGCGCGATCGATGGCAGCGCGTCGACGAACAGCTCATCCTCGGCGCTCGCCTCCTGTCCCTCGGCGGCCCGGGTCAGGCGCGGGCGCAGGCGCTCGGCCGGTGGTTGCAGGTCGGCGAAGTACGGCTCCAGGGGCAGGAAACTCAGCAGGTCGCCTTTGTGCTCCCGGCTGGCGACAGCCTCGGTGACGAAGGTCTGGTCGCCATGCTGCCAGATACCCTGCCGCGCCAGATGCTCGGCCAGACTCCTGGCCGCGACCTCTGCGCCGAAGGGGGTCCAGTGGCTGTCGGTACGCAGGAACACTGGCTCCTGCGCCTTCGCCCGCTGCAGCGCAGGCAACAGATCCGGCCCGCTCAACCCGGCTTGGCGCATCATGTCGAGGACCTTCGGGTACAGGCTCTGCTGAGTCAGCACGGGTCGCTCGTCATCCAGATGCTCCGGATAGAGTCGAGCCTTGGCTGGCAGGAGCGCCAGCACCAGCGTCACCCCACGACGCTCGAACTCGGCCCGTACGGCGTTCACCAACCGCCAATTGTCCTGCAACTGATCGGGTTTGCTCGCCGGCTTGAACTCCTCGTCCGAGTACAGCCAGCCGTCCTGGCCGATGACCACGCCCTGGCGGCCTTCGCCGAAAAGCGTGTAGTCCGCCAGCGCCCAGAGATTGGTGCCCAGTTGCTTGACCGGGAACTGGGCGTCGTAGTGCTTCTCGAAGGCCAGCGCCAGTTTGCCGTCCAGCACGCTGGTTTCACTGGCTGCGGAGAAGCCGAATACCGCGCGCAGGGACCACAGGCAGAGCGCCAGCAGCAGGCTGCAGAAGAGCACGCTGTAGAGCAGGTTCAGGGTTCTGTTCATAGTCGGTTCCCCTCAGAACTGAAAGTACAGGAAGGGCGAAAAGCTTTGCGCCGAGAGCTTCAGCACCGAGACGGCGAACAGCAGGAGCACGGCCGCGTGGAAGGCCACGGCGCCTATCCGCAGGCGCGCCACGGCGGCTGCGCCGTTGGCGTTGATCATCATGTCGTGGTCTTCGCTGGCGCGGTCCTTGGGTCCGCCGGCCAGCGGCTGGGCGTAGAACTGACGGATGCCGAAGATGGCCAGCACGACATAAGCCAGCACCAGGGTGGCGATCTGCAGGCTGGTGAGCTGAGCGTGGTTGAGCTCGGAGAGCCGCCAGTCGGCGAAGCTGAACATGGCAACGTACATGCGCCAGGCCACGTCGAGGTTCTCGGCGCGGAAAATCACCCAGCCGATCACCACCAGCATGAAGGTGAAGATCCACTTCAGCGGGTTGAGCACCCGTGGCGCGGCGTTCACGCCCCAGAAACGCTCAATGGCCAACCAGACGCCGTGCCAGGCGCCCCAGAGGATGTAGGTGAAGTTGGCGCCATGCCACAGACCGCCCAACAGCATGGTCAGGAACAGGTTGCGGTAGGTCTGGAAAGCGGTTCCGCGGTTGCCGCCCAGGCTGATGTACAGGTAGTCGCGCAGCCAGGTGGAAAGGCTGATGTGCCAGCGTCGCCAGAACTCGGTAATGGATTGGCTGATGTACGGCTGCTTGAAGTTTTCCATGAAGCGGAAGCCCATCATCAGGCCCAGGCCGATGGCCATGTCGCTGTAGCCGGAAAAGTCGAAATACAGTTGCGCGGTATAGGCCAGCGCACCCAGCCAGGCGTCGCCCGTGGTGGGGTCGGAAAGCGCGAAGCAATGGTCGGCGATGGGCGCGATGCTGTCTGCGATGAAGACCTTCTTGATGAAACCTTGCATGAAACGCGTACAGCCCTCGGCGAACTTGTCCACCGTGTGGGTACGGTGGTTGAACTGGTCCACCAGGTCGCGAAAACGCAGTACCGGGCCGGCAATCAGGTGCGGGAAGATCGCCACAAAGGCGGCGAAGTCCACCAGGTTATGGGTGGCTGGGGTGTCGCCGCGGTAGACGTCGATGATGTAGCTGATGGACTCGAAGATGTAGAAAGAGATCCCGATCGGCAGCAGGATGTGCGTGAGCACAAAGGGCTCCATGCCGAACGAGGTGATGATGGCGTTGAGGCTGTCGACGCCGAAATTGGCGTACTTGAAATAGCCGAGTACGCCGAGGTCCACCACCACGCCGAGGAGCAGCCATTTCTGCGCAGTTTTCGTACGCACTCCGGCCGCGCCGATGCGCAGGCCAATCCAGTAGTTGAACACTGTCACGACAGCGAACAGCACCAGGAAGTCGATGCGCCACCAGGCATAGAAGATGTAGCTAGCGACCAGCAACAACAGGTTTCGATAGCGCGTTCCGACCAGGTAGTACAAGCCGAGGAAAATCGGCAGGAACAGGAACAGGAACACGTTGGAAGAAAAAACCACGCTCTCAATCTCCTTTTGAATGATCGTCGTTGCCCTAAGGAGTCCATGCGCCAGGTGCAGCCCGGCGCATGGCTCAATCAGGTCAATCGGCCTTGGCTTGCATCACGCTTGCGGGTTTGTCCGCCCTGCGGCAGATCTTCGCCTCGACCTGCAGCCCCGGGGGCATGTCTGCCGGCATATCGATTTCCAGGGAGAGCAGCGTCTGCCCCGCCCACTCGGCGTCCTCACGCAAGCGGAAAACAAAGCGGCCGTTCGACTCGACTTCCCGCGACCGGCTGATCAACAGGTTTTCCCTCGAGCCGCTCATGTACCAGACGGTACTGCGCAAATCGCTGATCTCGGGCTTGCTGAACTGGATCTCGACGACCGCGTCCTCACTGCGGATCGGCTTGACCCCAGTGTTGACCAGCACCTCGTTCTTGCCTGGCCGCAGGGTCAGCTTCTGGTCTATTTGCGCCGTTACGTTCCGGCAACCGTTATCCAGCAGGGGCATGGCCTGGCGATAGAAAGTCGCCATGGCCAGGTCGTAATAGCTGTTGACCTCCCAGATCAGTACCTTGGGCGGTTTGTCCTGGAAGTCCTGGGTGCCGAGGTACTGCAGCATGGCACTGTGGAAGCCCCCGCCTGTCACCGAGCGGTTATCCACGTCGACGTTGGCGTACTGTTTGAGGAAGCCGTCGAAGTTGTACTGTGCGGAACTGAAACTGGTGCCGACCAGCACCACCTCGGGCCGCTCGGTATCACCAAACAGCTCGGTGCTCTCTTCTTTGGGCTCGGTCACGGCGCGGGTGAAATATTCATTGGCGTACCCGCTGCCACAGATTTTGCCGAATGCCTGGTTGAGAGAGCCGGCCTTGTACAGGCTGCCCTCGGTGCGCGTGGCAAATTCCTTGCGCGCAATCCCCTCGAAGACCTTCGACTTCCTGAGCTCGGCGGCCAGCAATTGCGCGGTCAACTCAGCGCCTTGCGGCGTCCAGTGGTTATCGCGCTTGAAGAAAAATTTGCTGCGCACGTCGGCCGGCAGGTCCAGCAGTGCGGTGAGATCCGGCACGCGAATACCCAGGCTGCGCAGGCGCTCGATGGTCGCCAGGTAATTGCTGCGCGACAGTTCGGCATTGAAGCTGCTGCGCTCCTGCGGGTTGAGCATTTCAGTGACGAGCAGGCCCCGCGGTGGCAGGTAGACCATCACCAGTTCCACGCCCCTGGCTTTCAATGCATCACGCAGATCTTCCAGCAACTTGAAACCTTCGGGCGTGGTGCCGATGTTGGTCATCAAGTCGATCTTGCTGCGAAACAGCCAATCTTCCTGCCCCTGCGCCAGTCGGCTGAAATCGCCCAGATCACCGGTGTAGCTGCTGTCCTGCAGCGCCTGCGGGCAGATCTGGCAGCAGCGCTCGATCTCGTAGACGGGCGCCTCGGCAGCCAGGCTCAGGGAACTGGTGAAAAGCGTCGCAACCGAGGCGCACGCCAGCCACCCTTGGGCTAAGCGGCCCATTGAACTCCGTTTCATTGTTTGTCACTCACTTGAAGTTGCGCCAACTTGTCGAGCGGCAGGACCAGCACGGCCTGCTTCTGTCGCACCAGCAGGTCGATGATTCGGCTCTGCTCCTTGGCAAGCGCACCGAATATGCCGATGCCGCTGGGCTGGGTCGGCATCAGCATTTCCACACCGTAGAGCTTCACGCTTTGCGGCGACACGACGGAGATGGCGCCCGACTGGTTACCGATCAGGCGACCGCCAACCACGGTCATGGAGAGGTTCATGTCGAAGGGGTCGAGTATCAGGTCGCGGGGTGTGCCGACGAGGTCTTTGACGTGCCCGTAGATGCCGAGCAGGCCGTTGGCCACTGCGAGGTTTTCATAGAGCCCGACATTGGCGCTGTTGCGCACACGAATGCCGTGCCGCGCGTTGTTGAACGCCCGGTTGCCCCACAACAGGTTGTCGCCGCTCTCGTAGATGGTGATGCCATCGGAACCGTTGCGATAAACCTCGTTGTTGGCCAGCACGTTATTGACGCTGGAGCGGTCGACCACGATCCCGGAGAGGGTGTTCTCGTAGGAGCGGTTGTTGAAGATCCAGCTGTCGTTCACCTCGCGGGAGACAATGATGCCGTGCTTCTCGCGGGTGCCATAGGCGGTGTTCTCGGCGATGATCAAGCGTCGCGAGCGGTCGTGCGGGTCGATACCGTAGACCAGGTTGTTGCGGTAGGTATTGCCCTTGAGTACCACGTCATAGGCTTCGTAGCAGTAGAAGCCGTACCACATGTCGTCGAACATCGAGTCAATCAGCCAGCCGCTGGGATGGTCGCGCTGCATGGTCGGATGCATCGCCGGGCTGTACTGGGAGATCGATACGCCATAGGACTTGCTCGCGGTGTAACCAAGACTCGAGACCACCGAGTTGACGATGTAGGTCTCGGTACCGCCCCAAGCGTTGAGGAAGGGGCGGAACTTGCCCTTCTTCTTGAACCAGTCCTGTTGGTTTTCCGTCTCGCTCCAGGCGGTAAGGCGGGTGTACATGATGAACAGCTTGCCGTCGTTGATCAGGAACGCGCCGCGCTCGCTGGATAGGCGCAAGTCGCGGGTTTCGGCACCAACGTGCAGGGTCGCGCCCTGGCTGACGACGATCGGCAGGCGAGCGATGTAGATACCCGGCTCGGTTTCCTCGAAATACTTCTTCGGCAGGCTGCGGGCGAGATCCTTGAGCGTGACATAACCACCCTCGATGAAAATCGCCTGGGGCATTTCACCCTGGCGCTTGACCCACTCACGCAGACGCTCGTCGCCACCGGTGAACTCCACCAATTGGTTCGGGCCGATCATGCGCTTGAGCACCACGTTGCCAGCGGGCTTGCGAACGATCCGGGCATTGGCCGCCTCGGCCGTATAGGGCGACAGATCGGGCAGCTTCGGCGGCTCGATCAGCAGCGACTCGACGGGAATGCTCGAGACCTGGTAAGCGGGTGCGGCGTCTTCCCCGGCCGGTGCCACGAGCGCCCACGCGAGGCTAGCCGCGAGGACCATGCCGGCGACCCAGCGGTGCCTGTTTCTTGTGTGTAAATACATAGCGTCCAACTCCATGGTCAGCTCGGCAGGCGGCATTCAGTAGCGCCAGACAAAATCAACGAATGCGCGGTGCATACTCGAATCCGTGCCTTTGCCGAAGGCATCGCCCGGAAAGAACAGCCCGCCCCGGAAGCGGACCAGCGCGGAGGATGCCTTCAGCCACTCCATCCCGGCCGGTATCTGCCCGCGGTTCAGGTAGCGCGTCACCACCAGGTCGACTTCCTGCCCGATATCTTTCTCGCCAGGCACCAACTGGGCCTTCAGGCCGCTGCTGCTGTCGGCCTGGTCATCCACCCGCCAGAAGCGGTGGTAAACCAGGCTGGCGTCGTAGTCCTCGGCCAACTGCCAGCCACTGAACACGCTGGCCGCCTGCAGGTTGTTCATCTCACCGCGATAGGCTTCGCCGAAGCGGTTGATGGCACTGCCGGTACCGGTGAATTTGGAGCGGTTGCTCTCCAGCCCGGTCTGTTGGAACTGCTCGGAGTCGTCGCCGTCGGAGCCACCGCTGGCACGCATGTAGGTGGTACCGACGCGCCAGTTCTGGTCGATGTTCCAGCGCAGGCCAAGGTCGACCGCCCAGGCATCGACATCCTGGCTGACCTGGCCGTTGGCCTGGCGCCGGCCGTTGACGGTGTTGGTGCGCAAGGTGTCGACATTACCGGTCAGCCACGTGGCGGCGACCCAGTAATTGAGCGGCAGGTTGCTGCGCTCGTTGTAGAAATCGCCATTGAGTTCAGCCCCCAACCAGGTGAGGTCGCCGGTCGTGGTCTTGCTCATCTGGTCCACCGACTCACCCACCCCCGGCAGGTTGCCGCCATCATCGCTGTGATGGAGCTTCACTCCGGCCCAGTGACCCGGCTGCCACTGCCAGGACAGGTCGGCGAGCAGGTGCAGGCGATCCTCGTCCTCGGGCGCCAGTTCATCCAGGTCCGTGCGGTAGTCACTGAAACGTTCGGCAATGCCGACGTGGGCACTGAGCAGGGTTGTCTCGAAATTCCAGCGCAAGGCTTCGATATTGCTGTCCCACCACAGGCCGTCGGCACTGCGGATCTTCTGCCGACCGAGTCGCAAGGACTCTCCCGGATAAGCGCTCAGACCGCCATAGTCGACCCAGAACTCGTGCATGGCGAGGAACTGGTCCTCTCGCTCGCGGGCGTCGTTGGGGTCGAAGGTGTCGGATTCGCTGGTGTCCGACTCGATGGTGTCGGTGGCGAGGAACGCCTCGCCGAGCGCGAAAGCGCTCCAGTCGCCCTGACGGTTGTAGACCCAGGGCCGCACGCTGAGACCGACGCCATTGAAGTCGCCACCGTCGCGGGTACCCAGATCGAGGTCATCGATCGACTGCGCGGTGAGTTTGAGATTGGCGCCATAAGACAAGCCGGGTTGCGGCTGCGCCCCAAGGACGACGGAGCTGGCCAGCAATCCGGCCATGCAGGCCAGCGTGGTGACTGGACGGTATTTCGAAGTCATAGCACTTCCTGCGCTTGATCAGCTTGATTCCTGGCGGTGACCTGTTGGCCACCGCGAGCCTCGATTTCACGGGCCAGCAGGCTCTCCACCTGCTGGTAGTCCTGCGCTTGCAGCCTCGGCGCCAGGCGCTCCATCAGGACCTGCCCCTGGGCCACGCCCTGACGCGACGCGAGCGTGGCGAAGGTGTAGCTGTAGACGGCGTTGATCCGCACGCCCTTGCCCTCGCCAAACAGCTGGGCCAGCGCGATGTTGGCGCTCGGGTCGCCCGCACGGGCGGCAATCAGCAGATGCTCCAGCGCCTTTTCCGGCTCGATATCGCCCAGCGCGCCATCCCGGTACAACCGGCCCAGCAGCAGGTGCGCTTTGAGGTGGCCGGGCGCGGCCTGTAGCAGGTACTGCTCCGCCGCCCGCGGATCGGCCGGTACGACTTGGCCCTTGAGGTACAGCTGCCCGAGCATCAGTGCCGCGCGGCTGGAACCCGCCTCGATACCCTTGTTCAGGTATCCGGTGAGTACGGCCCCATCCCCCAGGTCGGGGAAGCGCAGGACCAGTTCGGCCAAACCGCACCAGGCATCCGGGTAGGCCGGCGCAATACGCGTGTAGAGCACCTGGGCAGCCTTTGGATCAGCTTCGCCCAGGCTGCTGTCGGCCAGGACCTTGGCAACGCTCATCACACGTTCAGGCGACACCAGGCCGGCCTGGTAGGCCGAGTCCAGCCGCGCCAGCAACTGCTGCTGGCGGTCTTTGTTGCCACGCCGCTGGAAGATCTCGGCCAGTTCGACATAGCATTCACTGGCCTGGTCCAGCCAGCCCTCACAGATGGCTTCGATCTCGTCCAGCTTCTGCTCGTAGTTGCCGCGCACACGGTACAGGAGCACCTTGCCGAGCCGGGCTTCGCTGATGCCTTGCGCCTGCCATTGCTCCAGCTCGCGTTCCAGCTCGCCGCTGGCAAGCTTTTGCGGATCCTGCAGTTGCAGCTGCACCAGTGGCAGCAGTGCACTGTTGTCGCCGGCCGCCAGGCTCTGGCGCAGCAACTGCTCGGCCTCCCGGCGCTCGGCAAGACTCGCCTGCGGCTTGCTCGCCAGCCATTTACCCAACCGCGCTGGCGCCGCCGGAGAGCGATCGAGGGCCTGGCGGTACAGCGTCTCGCCCTGCATCCGCTGCTCGATCAAAGGACTGCGTATCAGTAGGTCGGCGAGACCGATCTGGGCCTCGACGTAACCTTCGCTGGCGAGGACGCGGTAATTCTGTTCCGCGGTCGCGAGGTCACCACTGCCCTTGGCCGTCTTGGCCAACTGCAGGTCGGGCAACGCCACGCAACCGGCCAGCAGACCGAGGCTGAGCGAGCTCAGCAGCCCGCATGCTAGTCCGGTGCTCTTCATTTTTCGAACACCAGGCTGTTCAGGCTGTTATTGGCGAAGAAGCCGTTCAACGGGCGAATGCGCACGTCCACCGGACGCTTGGCCAGATCGCTGGCAAGCGGCTCGTCTGGCTGGATGTGCACGCGGATGTCCGAAGCCAGGCCGCCGTCCTGCAGGGCGATGCTGGCGATCCGACCGCCGCGTTCGGTGGTTTCGCCGCCCACCAGGAAGGTCAGTGGGGTGCCTGGTTGCAGCTTGTTGAAAGCGCGGTACGGGAAGCGTGCTTCGACGGTGGCGACGCTGTCCACCGGCGCCAACATGAACACCGGAGTGCCCTTGGGCGCCACCTGGCCATCACCCACCAGTTGGCTGACCACTTTGCAGTCACAGGGGCTGGTCAGGGTGCCTTGGAAGCGTTTGTTGAAGAGGCGCTCCAGGTTGTCCGGGGTCATCTCCGATTCCGGCAGGGCGCCCTTCAGGGCATCCAGCATGTTCGCCGTAAAGGTCGCCACCGGCGCGCCCTTGCTGACCGTGCTACCAACGGTGACCAGGCTTTGCACAGTCCCTTCGCGCGGCATCGCGACCTGCGTGCCGGGCACGCTGACTTGGGCCGAGTCCGCGTGAGTGACGAAGTAGATGTCGTAGAACTGGTACAGCACGTAGGCGAAGGCGCCCAGGCCGACGACCAGGATCACCAGGGTCAAACTCATGGCGCGCAGGCGGCCGAGCAGGCTGAGCCTTTCATTGCCCTTGCCGCCACGGGCCTTGGTGAAGTTCTCGCGCTGGAGAATGCTGATCAGGCCACCGACATTCACCAGCTCGCCGCCGACGAAGGAGCTGATGATGTAGCGCAGCGCCGACATCTCGCGCGGACGCAGGTTGTGAAACTCACAGCCAACGCGCTTGCCGCCAATGATGGAGCGCACCTGGAATTCGACATCCATGGCGAAGCCGATGCCCTCCACTTTGAACATCAGCTTGCCGCGATAGAGTTTGCCCTCGACCACCGACTGGCTGCCCTGCTCGAAGCTGAAACCGCCAGCGGACAGGTCTATCAGTTCGACTTCCTGGACGCCCCCCTGCTGGCCTTGGAACCGGACCTTCGCCGGCAGCTTCAGGCGCGCATGCTGACGCTGCGCCTCGGACTCATGCACCATATTGGCGTTGCCCACCGGGCTGATCACTGCACTCATAATTTTTCTCCTTTCAAATTAGTAAGTTGAACCTGGCTTCAAGGTATTTGGGTCCTTTTCGCCGATCACACCACGAACATCAGCAGGGCAAGAAAGACGCTGCCCGCGGAGAAGGTCATCGCGCGCGAAGACCAGGTGTTGAACCAGCGCGAAAAGCTCGCCAGGTCGCGATTAAGCTTGGTGTTCTGCCGGGTCCAGGACTGCCGGTCGAGGCGGAAGAAGACGTACACCTTCACCAGCGCGCCCATGATCTGGTTGTAATAGAGGATCAGCGGATAAGCCGGCCCCACCTTGTGCCCCGAGGCCAGCAGCAGCAGAGTCAGCGCCAGGCGAGTGAGGCCGATCCACAGCAGGTACACCATCAAGAAGGCGAAGCCGTACTTGAGGCTGGCGATGATCGCCACGGTGGGCCCCAGCAGGCTGGTCCACATGGATACGCGCTGGTCGGCCAGCACCAGGCAGGTGAACCAGCCCAAACGATTCGGGCCAAGGCCCAGGGCGCGGGAGTTCTGCCGCAGGTTGTTGCCGTACCAGCGGAACATCAGCTTGCGACTGGCCTTGATGAAGCTTTTTTCCGGCGGGTGCTCAACGGTGTTGATGGACGCGTCCGGCACATAGAAAGTGTCGTAGCCCAGGCGCATCAGGCTGTACCAACTGGACTTGTCGTCGCCAGTGAGGAAGCGGAAGCGGCCGAGGCGCCAGTGTTCCAGGTGGTCGGTCTCGACGTCAGCGATGAAGCCGGGATTGGTCACCACGCTGGTGCGGAATACCGACATGCGCCCGGTCATGGTCAACACACGCTTGGAGAGCGCCATGGAGCACATGTTGAGGTGGCGCTGGGCGAAGCGCAGCTTGTGCCACTCGCTCATGATGTAGCTGCCGCGCACTTCGCAGAACTCGTTGGTGGTCAGGCCACCGACATTGGGGAAAAGCTTGAACCAAGGCACGGTTTTCTTTACAACGCCCTGCTCCAATACGGTATCGCCATCGATCACCGCCACCACCGAATCGTCGTCGGGCAGGTGCCGGGAAATGGCGCGGAAACCGTGGGCCAGGCCATCGCGCTTGCCGGTTCCGGCGATGCGCACGAAGTCCAGACTGACCCGCTGCGGTGGGTTCATCTGCCGCCACAGGCTCTCGATCAACAGCTCGTCCGAACGCTCGACGATGGAACACACCACGGTGGTCGGGTAGCCGCAGTCGATGGCCTCGCGGATCACCGATTGGTAGACCTGAGCGGTGGTGAGCGCCTCGATGCGAAAGCTGGTGACCAGCAGGAACACGTGGGACGGGGCCGCTTGCTCACCCAGCTGTCGCATTTTGCGCCGATACCAGGGGAACACCAGATAGAGGAAGATCATCCCCCGCACGAAATGCACGGCGCCCATGGAGTAACGCCAGATGCCAATAACACCCAGCAGAAGAATGAAATCGACGGACTCCGGGTCGAATGTGCTGCGCGGCAGCAGCATTGCCATCCCCATGAGCGTGATTACCAGCAGTAACCACCCTGCGGCGGTACGCAGGCGACTCTGAAAAACATCCATGTCTCGGACCTGTATGACTTATCAACAATATGGCAACAGGAGCGCCGTGCCTGTTGTCAGGGCGCCCCACGAGCATCACTGCAATGGCTCTACCAGCAGATACCCTCTAACCCACCACCGCTGGACTGGCGCATAAACCCCACCAGGTCGAAGACCTTCTTGTCGGCGAAAGCCCGTTCTACCAGGGGCGCGAAGGCTTCATCGCCGTTGCCCAGGACGATCACGTCGGCATTGGCGACCACTTCGTCGAAATTGGATCGCAGCAACGACGAAACATGGGGAATCTTCGACTCGATGTAGTCGCGGTTGGCGCCGTGAACACGGGCATACTCGACGTTGCTGTCGTAGATGCTGAGGTCGAAGCCCTTGCCGATGAGCATCTCGGCCAGCTCCACCAGCGGGCTTTCACGCAGGTCGTCGGTACCGGCCTTGAAGGACAGCCCCAGCAGCGCGACCTTGCGCTTGTCGTAACTGGCGATGATGTCGAAAGCTTTGCGCACCTGCGCGGAGTTGCTGCGCATCAGCGACTCGATCAGCGGCGACTCGACGTCCAACTGACCGGCGCGGTAGCTCAACGCGCGCACATCTTTGGGCAGGCAGGAGCCGCCGAAGGCGAAGCCCGGGCGCATGTAGTAACTGGACAGGTTGAGCTTGCGATCCTGGCAGATCACCTCCATCACCTCGCGGCCGTCGACGCCGACCGCCTTGGCGATGTTGCCGATCTCGTTGGCGAAGGTGACCTTGGCCGCGTGCCAGACGTTGCAGGTGTACTTGATCATCTCCGCGACTTCGATGGTCTTGCGGATGACCGGCGCATCCAGCTCGCGGTAGATCTCTTCCAGCAGGTCGCCAGAGGTGCTGTCCAGCTCGCCGATCACTGTCATCGCCGGAAAGTCGTAGTCCTTGATCGCGGTACTCTCGCGCAGGAACTCGGGGTTCACCGCCACGCCGAAGTCGACGCCGGCCTTGAGCCCGGAATACTGTTCCAGGGTCGGAATCACCACATTGCGCAGAGTGCCCGGTAGCACCGTGCTGCGTACCACTACCGTGTGACGGGTGGTCTTGAGCGGTAGAACCTGGCCGATCTGCCGGCACACCTCTTCGATGTAGGACACATCGAGGTCGCCGTTGCGCTTGCTCGGCGTCGGCGGTGCGAGGAAGGAAATATCGGTTTCGAGGACGGCCTCGCGAACATCCAGGGTGCCACGCAGCATGCCGCTGGCGACCCCTTGCTGCAGCAACTCGCCCAGACCCGGCTCGACAATGGGCGATTTGCCACTGTTGATCATATCGATCTTGAGAGCCTGAACATCGACCCCGATGATCTGATGCCCTCTTGCCGACAAGCATCCGGCACATACCGCGCCGACGTAACCCAGACCAAATATGCTGATTCGCATGCTACGAACGCTCCTTGCAACTTAAGGTCATGGAATGTCCCTATAACATTCCCATATCCACTTACAGGTAACTTGAATCCACGACCTGTAACCAGTAGGGCGGCAGCCATTGGCAGCGCCCTATATAAATCAACTTTAGAAACTTCAATATCTCTTGCGAAAACCCACGCGAAAGCCACTTGCCGTCATAACAAACAACGGCACTAGCAAGCACAAGACAGACGATAGAACAGTGAGTACAGCATTCCCAAAGCTACGAAACCCTTGGTCCGTAGCTCCAAGCCGGACACATGGTGAGCACTTGGACAACGCAAAGCAATAGTGCAATTAAAAATAAACCACAAATAATGATTTTTACTTAATGGCGCCAAAACAACGGCAGCAAGGGAATTGAATAATAAGACAAAGTTAGTTGTCAGCTTTATGACGACAATATATTTACGGCAGATAAACCATTTAAGCGCTGCAAGTTCATCGCCATATTAATGACGACTAAAATATGACGCGCGATGCTATTTTTATGGCGCCGCCCTTTCGTCAACCCTTCAAGGGCTCGCCTGCGACGTGAAATGCTCGGCTGTCGAGTTGATGCGCATCGCTGCAGGGCTGAGACAAGCCGCCAACGAGGCTGAGGCGTACAGGCTGCTCATTGTCCGGGCCCAGACTTCTGTATCGGTGCTGGAATGCTCTCGTGCTTGCGACATACTAATCGGCAGCAACTTTTATACTTTCAGCCAATACCGGCAAATAGTTATATCTGGTAACGCGAGGCGATTCAGACAGGGCAATTAACGCCTTTCGATGCAGACCAGGATGCTGATTAAGCACTTTGTTAAAAGATAGGTAAGTGCTGCAGCGATTGAAGGCTCGAGCACGCTACGAACCTCCGAGACAGATGTCATTGTTCCCAAACGATTTTTATTATCTACACTCATCTCTAAATCCCTTGGATCGTTTCCCGCCCAGACTCCAGACAGTTTTTCGCGGTACGTGGGAATGCCGCTATCGGCGCAGATACTTCGATCGACAACGTTGATAGGTGAGTCCGCGGACAGTACAAACCGCAGAATCGAGTATTCTCCCCCCGGCATTCCTTGCGGGAGCTAAATCGAATGCACGCACAGAATCAGGACCGAATTGAGTTGCGCTCCATAACTCATCTCGAAAGCCCTCGCCAACGCGGTCTTGGTGCTGGTGACCATGAACATCTGCGCCACCAGCAACCGGCCATCCTCGAAAATGGCGGAGCTAAAATGCGATGGAGCAACTGCTTCGCGTGGCCAGCGCCTCACTCAATCAGGCAGAGGTGCCGCGTAGCTGATAAGATGCGCGGCGTTATTACTCAAGAGGATTGTTTCATGGCCACTAACCGCTCCCAGCGTCTGCGTAAAAAGCTCTGTGTAGACGAGTTCCAGGAATTGGGCTTCGAGCTGAACCTGGACTTCAAGGAAGATTTGGCTGACGAGGCAATCGATGCATTCCTCGACGCGTTTTTGAAAGAAGCGATGGAAGCCAACGGCCTGGGCTATGTTGGCGGCGACGACTACGGTCTGGTTTGCCTGCAGAAGCGTGGCTCGGTTTCCGAAGAGCAGCGTGCTGCTGTTGAAGCCTGGCTCAAAGGCCGCAGCGAACTGACTGAAGTCACCGTCAGCCCGTTGCTGGACGTCTGGTACCCGGAAAAGCCGATCAATCCGGTAGCTTGATGTTCAAAGGGCCATCCATCGTGATGGCCCTTTTTGATTCTGGTTCAAGAAAAGAACCCTTATCGTCGATTTGAGTCCCCCCCCCCCGAAATCTCTCCCCTATTCAGCTCCCTCACTGTCCGTGATTAAGCATGGGGAACGATCCTCATAAGTAACTCTCTGGGCGCCCGCCTTGGTTCCGCTAAAAAAAATAGCCGATTAGCTCACCTGCTTGCGGCACAAAGCGCTATACCTTGGGCATAATGCCGACAATTTCGTGACCACTGAGGGAATTTATCTTCATGCCCTCATCTTTTTTCCCCTCGGCTGTAGGGTTTTATTTCATATGATCAGATCTTTGCGTCCATTGTTGCTGGCCGGCCTGCTTATCCCCCTGGCCTTTACCGTTTCTGCTGCGCCCGTCAATACCGCCCTCACTCCCAACGTCGAAAAAGCCCTCAAGGCCAGCAAGCTGCCCGACAGTGCGCTGTCGCTGGTGATGATCCCCCTGAACGGCCCGGGCACCCCGACCGTGTTCAACGCCGACGTCTCGGTCAACCCGGCGTCCACCATGAAACTGGTGACGACCTACGCGGCCCTGGAAATGCTCGGCCCCAACCACCAGTGGAAAACCGAGTTCTACACCGACGGCACCCTCAGCGGCGGCATCCTGCGCGGCAACCTGTACCTCAAGGGCGGTGGCGACCCGAAACTGAACATGGAAAAACTCTGGTTGCTGATGCGCGACCTGCGGGCCAATGGCGTGCAGCAAGTCACCGGCGACCTGGTGCTGGACCGCAGCTTCTTCAATCAACCGCAATTGCCGCAGTTCAACGATGACGGCAATGACGACAACAAGCCGTTCCTGGTCAAGCCCGACGCGGCCATGGTCAACCTCAAGGCCCTGCGCTTCGTGGCCCGTAATGATTCGGGCCGGGTCCTGGTATCGGTCGAACCGCCGATTGCCAGCATCCGCATCGAAAACCAGGTCAAGGCCGTCAACTCCAAGCAGTGCGCCGGCGGCGTGCGCTACAACCCGGTAACCCAGGCCGACGGCAGCGTCACCGTAACCGTGGCCGGCCAACTGGGCGACGGCTGCAGCTCGCAGACCTACCTTTCGCTACTCGACCACGCCACCTACACCGCCGGCGCCGTACGGGCGATCTGGCAGGAACTGGGCGGCAGCATCCAGGGCAAGGATCGCCAGGGCGCGGTGCCCAAGGACGCCAAGGTCCTGGCCCGGGCATTCTCCCCGGACCTGGCGGAGATCATCCGCGACATCAACAAATACAGTAACAACACCATGGCCCAGCAATTGTTCCTCAGCCTGGGCGCGAAATTCCGCACTGGCGCCGACAGCGACGACGCCATGGCTGCCCAACGGGTCGTACGCCAGTGGCTGGCGAAAAAAGGCATCACTGCGCCGCATCTGGTGATGGAGAACGGTTCCGGCCTGTCCCGTGCCGAGCGCGTCAGCGCCCGTGAGATGGCAAGCATGCTGCAGGCCGCCTGGAGAAGCCCGTACTCGGCCGAATTCGTCAGCTCGATGCCGATTGCCGGCATGGACGGCACCATGCGTAAACGCCTGAAAACCACGGCGATGCGCGGTGAAGCCCACGTCAAGACGGGCACCCTGAACACCGTCCGGGCGATTGCCGGCTTCAGCCGCGACAACAATGGCAACACCTGGGCCGTGGTCGCGATCCTCAACGACAAGGCGCCCTTTGGTGCTTCGTCGGTACTCGATCAAGTGTTGCTGGACCTGTATCGCCAGCCAAAACTGGCAGCCACCGCGTCGGTCCTCTAGGCCACGAGTCAAGGCTGCGCGCCGCAGGGTGCGCAGTCGTCGACAACTACGGCAACTCCTCGACCACCCGATCCCGGCCCGCCTGCTTGGCCGCATACACCCCCGAGTCGGCGCGCAGCAGCAAGGCATCGGCGCCCTCCCCCGGGCGCCAACTGGCAATCCCAAAACTGCCGGTCACCGTGCCCAGGCCGTCGATGGGCGTGGTGCGCAGGCTTTGCCAGAGTTCAACCGCCAAGTGATACGCATGCTGGCCGTCGGTGTCCGGGCACAGCACCATGAACTCCTCGCCCCCCAGGCGACAGAACACATCGGTACAGCGCAGACGGTGGGCAATCCGCTGGCACACCGCCTGCAACACCCGGTCGCCCGCGGCATGGCCGTAGCGGTCGTTGATTCGCTTGAAGTGATCGATATCCAGCATGATCACCGCCAATTCACCATTGCCCCGCGACACCCGGGCCATTTCCAGGGTCAGGCGCTCCTGGAAGTAGCGCCGGTTGTGGATCCCGGTCAGGGCATCGGTCACCGACAGGGCCCGCAACTCCTCCTCGACTCGCTTCATGTCGGAAACGTCCGAGATGTAGCCATGCCACAGCACCCCACCACCGGGCAATTCTTCCGGCGTGGCTTCGCCCCTGACCCAGCGCAGGCCACGCACCGGCAGCAGCACCCGGTATTCTTCCCGCCAGGGGCTCAGCCGTTGCGAGGAAGTACGGATCGAGGCCCGAACCCGACTCACATCCAGCGGATGGATACGCTCGAAAATCACCTCGGCGTTCTCCAGCAACGCCTGCGGATCGAGCTCGTAGATATCGCGAATGCCGTCGCTGGCGTAGATCACACTGAAGCGCCCGTCCGCCGCCATCTTGAATTGATAGATGCCACCCGGTACGTGGGCGCTGAGTTTTTTCAGCAACAGGTCGCGTGCCGCCAGGGCTTCGTGCACACGCTTGCGCTCGGTGATATCAATGCAAATCGCCAGGTGCCCGACCCACAACCCCAGGTCATCGAGCACCGCGGTGGCGAGCATGTTCACCAGCAGATGGCTGCCATCGCGGCGCACCAGCGTCCACTCCCGGGGCTCATGTGCGAGTTCCTTGGCGTCCGGCACCAGCATCGCCTGGCACGCCGGCACCGGCTTGCCATAGCGCAGGCTCAACTCGGCCGCTCGCTCTTCCAGTTCTCGGGGCAGATGCAGGCTTTCCAGGGTGACATGCCCCAGCACCTCGCTGCCGGGATAACCGAGCATGTGTTCGGCACCGGCGTTGAAGGTGGTGATCACGCCACGCAAGTCGGTGACAATCACCGCCACCTGGGTCGCGGCATCGAGCACTCCGCGCAATTGCGCGTGGGCTGCGCGCAATTCCTGCTCGCGGTCCCCCAGTTCCCGGGTGCGCTGCTCCACCAGGGACAAGGCGCGCTGGCGCTGGCTGACCAGGATATAGAGCAAGGCGCTGAGCAGCAGGCTCAATAACCCGCCCATGATCACCAGGCTGGTGATGGCCGAACGGTTGGCTTGCTCGAAGGCAGCGCTGGTGCGGACCTCCAGATCGTAGATGCGATCCCCCAGGCGCAAGAGCGAACGCTCGTGCAGCGGCTGGTGCGCCGGCGCGTTGGCCGATTGGTAGAGCCGCTCTGGTTGCTGGTCGAGGCTGCGCCCCGCGATCTCCACCACCAGGTTGTCCTGGTTCTGCTGGGTAAACCCGTCGGCCACCAACTGCCCGATACTGAGCACCGCCAGCACATACCCGCGCAGCGCAGGACTGCCATCGGCAGTTGCGGCCTGGCGCATGACGGGCGCTGCCAGCAACACACCGCTGGCGAACTCGGCGGCGACACCTGGCAACTGCAGCGGTTGCGACACCACCATCACCCCCAGCTCGCGGGCCTTGTCCAGGGTTGCCTGGCGTGCGGGCTGGGCCAGCAAGTCCACGCCCAGGGGTGCGCCCTGGATGCCTGAAGTCTGCTTGTACAACAGCGGAGCGTACTGTGCGCGCCACTGGGCCACGTGCGTGCCGCCCGCAGGATCGAGGTCGAGAATGGAAAAATCGTCGAGGCCTTGCTGTCGTACCTCGCGCTCGAAGGCCACGCGCTGGTCGCCGGCGATCAACGGCGCCCAGCCATAGGCCAGGGTGCGTTGCAACAAGGGATGGGTGTAGCCGTCGAACTCTTCGCGGGAAACCGCAGTGGAGTTGAGGAAAAAACGTCGCAGGCTATCGAGGCGCTGTTCCTGATCGGCGAAACGCTCGGCGATCCGGCTCTTGCGTTCACTGGCCAGCAACTGAAAACGCTGCGCCACCTGTTGCTGGTGGGCATTGAGGGCCGTCCAGGCGAGCAGGCTCGTTAGCACGCCACCGGCCAACAACGCCAGCAGTGCTACCAGCCAGGCCGAGACATCTTCATTGATGAAGCCCAGGATTTTTGGTCGTGCGGCATGCAACGGCATAAGCAAAACTCAAACGCCAGCGAGCTTCGGCGTCACCTGGGCCTTGTCTGAAGTTATAGCTATTCGCCATTAGCTTTGCCAGCCGAACACCCATAGAGCCGAGACGCATCAAGGCTCTATGGGACCCGTCGAACCTTAGCGCGCCATGATTTTCCAGGCGCGGTGGATCTTGCCGTTACGGGCAAAGTCCGGGTCGATGGTTTGCGCGGTGATTTCCTCGACGGCATAGCGCGCCGTGAGGTTGTCTTCGAGCTGGAACTTGCGGAAGTTGTTGGAGAAGTACAACACCCCGCCCGGCGCCAGGCGCGCCATGGCCAGGTCGAGCAACTGCACGTGGTCACGCTGGACGTCGAAAATGCCTTCCATGCGCTTGGAGTTGGAGAAGGTCGGCGGATCGATGAAGATCATGTCGAACTCATCACGGTTGGCTTCCAGCCAGGCCATGACATCGCCCTGCTCCAGGCGGTTCTTGTCGGAGAAACCGTTGAGCGACAGGTTGCGGCGCGCCCAGTCCAGGTAGGTCTTGGACAGGTCGACGCTGGTGGTGCTGCGCGCGCCACCCTTGGCCGCATGCACGCTGGCAGTCGCGGTGTAGCAGTACAGGTTGAGGAAACGTTTGCCGGCCGCCTCTTTCTGGATGCGCATGCGCATTGGACGGTGATCGAGAAACAGCCCGGTGTCGAGGTAGTCGGTCAGGTTGACCAGCAGTTTGACCCCGCCTTCATTGACTTCGACAAATTTGCCCTGGGCACTCTGGCGCTCGTACTGCTTGGTCCCGCTCTGGCGCTCGCGACGCTTGACCACCACACGGCTCTTGTCGATGTTCAAGGCCTGGGGAATGGCAGCCAGGGCATCGAACATCCGCGCCGAGGCTTTTTCCGGGTCGATCGACTTCGGTGCAGCGTATTCCTGCACATGCACCCAGTCGTGGTACAGGTCGATGGCCATCGAGTACTCAGGCATGTCGGCATCGTACACGCGGTAGCAGTCGATCCCTTCGCGCTTGACCCACTTGCCCAGGGCCTTGAGGTTCTTCTGCAGACGGTTGGCAAACATCTGCCCACCCTCGCTCAGGCGGGCCTGCTCGACCACGGGTGCCGGGGCCGGGGCGGGTTTGATCGGATTGCCATTCTTGTTGTATTGGCGCTCTTGCGGCTCGACCGGTGCCTGATCGTAGATCGCCTGTTCCCGCTCGGCCTGGCGCTGCTCGGGGGTCCGGCGTTCGCCGGTGACGAACTGGTCGGGCAGCACTTTGATCAGCAGCAGCTTGCACGGCAAGGCGCCGTTCCAGAAGGCATATTGCTTGTGGCTGCGAATGCCCATGCGCTTGCCCAGGTCCGGCGCGCCGGTGAACACCGCCGCCTCCCAGTTCAAGCAGGCCTGGCGCAGGCGCTCGCCGAGGTTCTGGTAGAGGTAGAGCAGGCTCGCCTCGTCGCCCAGGCGCTCGCCGTACGGAGGGTTGCAGATCACCAGGCCTTTCTGGTTCTGGTCCGGACGCGGCTCGAAGGTGGCCACTTCGCCCTGGTAGATCTTGATCCACTCGCTCAGGCCCGCACGCTCGACGTTGTTGCGACCTGGCTGGATCAGGCGCGGATCGGCTTCGTAACCGCGGATCCACAGCGGTGGCTTGGCCAGGCCGGCAGCGGCACGTGCGCTGGCTTCTTCATGGAGTTTTTTCCACAGCGCCGGCACGTGGCCGAGCCAGGCAGTGAAGCCCCATTGCTCACGACGCAGGTTGGGTGCCATGTCAGCGGCAATCATCGCCGCCTCGACCAGGAAGGTACCGACACCGCACATCGGGTCAGCGAGGGCGCCGCCCTCGGCTGCAATGCGTGGCCAGCCGGAACGGATCAGGATCGCCGCCGCGAGGTTTTCCTTCAGCGGGGCGGCACCTTGCTGCAGGCGATAGCCGCGCTGGTGCAGGCTGTGCCCGGACAGGTCCAGGGACAGGATCGCTTCGCCACGGTCCAGGCGCAGGTGAATGCGCAGGTCCGGGTTGAGCTTGTCGATCGACGGACGTTCGCCCGTTGGCGTGCGCAGTTTGTCGACAATCGCATCCTTGACCTTCAGGGCGCCGAAGTGGGTATTGTCGATGCCAGAACCGTGGCCGCTGAATTCCACCGCCAGGGTGCCATCCGCCAGCATGTGGTCTTGCCACTCGATATCCAGCACGCCGTGGTAGAGGTCTTCGGCGTCCTTCATCGCGAAGCGCTTGAGGACAAACAGCACGCGGTTTGCCAGGCGCGACCACAGGCACAGGCGATAAGCGGTTTCCATGGTGGCCATGCCGCGCACAGCCGAGGTGTGCTCGCGCGCTTCCTCAAGGCCAAGCCCGACGGCTTCCTCGATGAGCAGGCCTTCAAGGCCTTTTGGGCAAGTGAGGAAGAGTTCGTAACGATCCGACATGGGAATTCCAGGGCCTTTAGCAATAAGTGAACGGGCAACGCATTGACCGCTCGGTTTTCAATCAAGCGCTTTTCTAAAAGAGCGCTCGCGTGGCACGAAGGTGTGCCGTCCCACCCTGGCGGCTATTCCAGCCAACCGGCTGGAATGAGCTTAGATGCCCGGGCAGATAAAAAATTCGATGCAACAAAATGTCATAACTCGACCCTTCGTCGAATAGTAACTGAGTGCATCGGTTGGACATGAGGCTGGAAGCATTAGCCTCATCATTCTTTGAGAGCCTGATCATAGCGGGGTTTGGCCAACCACCCGGCAAAACCCTCGATGTTTCTTATGGCCTTAACATCTTTATCGTTACGTCCTTATGACAAAACGATCATTCCCTCGATGTGACGCATTGGTTAGAACTCAACACAGGTTGACGCCGCAATGACGTCAACACCTTGGCTCGCCACGCCGGCAGCGAGCCGCCATTGGCAGAGCGTTTTCTGCCTGACCTCGATAGAGGTCGACGCGACACATACAGTCAACAAGTGAGGGAAACACCCTATGAGAAGACTTAAGCGTGATCCGTTGGAAAGAGCATTTTTGCGCGGATATCAATATGGCGTTGGTGGCAAATCCCGTGAGCTTTGCCCATTTACTCTACCGTCGGTACGCCAAGCCTGGATTAACGGCTGGCGAGAAGGACGCGGCGACAACTGGGACGGTATGACCGGCACTGCGGGAATCCATAGACTCAACGAACTTCACGCCGTCGGCTAAACAGGGCACACACTCCGACACGACAACTTGATTACGTAACGACTTAACCATGCACGTCCTCTCCGGACGGCGGGCTTCGGCCCAGGGGCTCCCTTGAGGGGCCCTTTTTTATTGCTGTCTGTAGCAGCTGGCGCAGCCTGCGTTCGGCGCGGTATTAGCGCAAAGCAGCGATGGCGTCGACCGATTCACGGATCAGCGCCGGGCCCTTGTAGATGAAGCCCGAGTAGATCTGCACCAGGCTGGCACCCGCGGCGATTTTCTCAGCCGCGTGCCGTCCTTCGGTAATCCCGCCCGCGGCAATGATCGGCAAGCGCCCAGCCAGTTCCGCCGCCAACACCTTGACCGTGTGAGTGCTCTTCTCGCGCACCGGAGCGCCCGACAGGCCGCCCATCTCGTCACCGTGTTCCATGCCTTCGACGCCCACGCGGCTCAGGGTGGTGTTGGTGGCGATGACCGCGTCCATGCCGGTTTCGATCAGCGCCTGCGCCACCTGCGCGGTTTCTTCGTCCGTCATGTCCGGGGCGATCTTGATCGCCAGGGGTACATGCTTGCCGTGTCGCAGGGCCAACTCGGCGCGGCGCGTGGCCAGGTCGGCCAGCAGTTGCTTGAGCGAATCACCGAACTGCAGGCTGCGCAGCCCCGGGGTATTGGGGGAGCTGACGTTGACCGTGACATAACTGGCGTGGGCGTAGACCTTGTCCAGGCAGATCAGGTAATCGTCGACCGCACGCTCGACCGGGGTATCGAAGTTCTTGCCGATGTTGATCCCCAGCACGCCCTTGTACTTGGCCGCGGCAACCCGGGCCAGCAAATGATCGACGCCGAGGTTGTTGAACCCCATGCGGTTGATGATCGCTTCGGCTTGCGGCAAGCGGAAAATCCGTGGTTTTGGATTACCCGGTTGCGGGCGCGGGGTGATGGTGCCGATTTCGACAAAACCAAAACCGAGTTGGGCAAAACCGTCGATGGCCGCGCCGTTCTTGTCCAGGCCTGCAGCCAGGCCGACCGGGTTGGGGAAGTCCAGGCCCATGACATTCACCGGCACATGGGCCGGTGCCTTGCACAGCAAGCCGTTCAGGCCCAGGCGTCCGCCCGCGCCGATCAAGTCCAGGGACAGATCGTGGGAGGTTTCCGGGGAGAGTTTGAACAGCAGTTGGCGGGCCAGGGTATACATGGGCGGGCTTGACTCGGTCGGCGGCGAAATAAGGCGGCGATTATAGCCGGGCATCGGGGTCGCAGGCGAGGTACATGTACAAATCCCTCGGCAATGGCATATGCCTTGCACCGTGAACCTTATCCATACTCATGCCAGCGCCGGGATGAGTCGAAAGACCATGGCGTCGTCATCCGACTTGGCTTGCACAGAGGCCCGGGACGACGCTTTTTTTTGCAAGGTGCACTCTCGATGAACGAACCATCAGTCGGCCCACTGGCCTGGGTCAACGGCAGCGACGCGCCGGAAAAGACCTCGATCAACCTGGGCTTCATGGCCCTGAGCGATTGCGCCTCGGTGGTCGTAGCCGCCACCCAGGGCTTCGCCCAGCCTTATGGCCTGACCTTGAACCTCAAGCGCCAATCGTCCTGGGCCAACCTGCGGGACAAGCTGGTCAGCGGAGAGCTGGACGCCGCTCATAGCCTCTATGGCCTGGTGTACGCGGTACACCTGGGCATCGGCGGCGTGGCCGCCACCGACATGGCCGTACTCATGGGCCTGAATCAGAACGGGCAGAGCATCAACCTTTCCCACGGCCTGCAAAGCCTGGGCGTGACCAGTCCTGAGGCGCTGGATCGGCACGTGCACCAAACTCGCCCAAAACTCACCTTCGCCCAGACCTTCCCCACCGGCACCCACGCCATGTGGTTGTATTACTGGCTGGCCAGCCAGGGTATTCATCCACTGCAGGATGTCACCAGCGTGGTGGTGCCACCGCCGCAAATGGTCGCGCACCTGCAGGCCGGGCGGATCGACGGGTTTTGCGTGGGCGAACCCTGGAGCGCCAGTGCGGTGCAACAGAACCTCGGCTTTACCCTGGCGACGAGCCAGGCCATCTGGCCTGACCACCCGGAAAAAGTACTCGGCTGCACGCGCGCCTTCGTCGAGCAATACCCCAATACTGCCCGGGCGCTGGTGATGGCGATCCTGGAAGCCAGCCGGTTCATCGAACAAAGCCCGGAAAACCGCCGCAGCACCGCACAGTTGCTCAGCGCCGCCGACTACCTCGACACCCCGGCGGACAACATTGCACCGCGCTTGCTGGGCGATTACGCCGACGGGCTCGGCAATCGCTGGCAGGACCCGCACCCGTTGCGTTTTCACGGCCATGGCGAGGTGAACATGCCCTACTTGAGCGACGGCATGTGGTTCATGACCCAGTTCCGCCGCTGGGGCTTGCTGCGCGACGATCCAGATTACCTGGGCGTGGCACGCCAGGTCCAGCAATTGGGCCTGTACCGCGACGCGGCCGGGGCCCTGGGCATAACCGCGGACAGCCATGAGATGCGCAGCAGCCAATTGATCGACGGCAAGATCTGGGACGGTGCGGACCCGGCGGCCTATGCCCGCGGTTTCAGCCTGCACGCCATGACCGACACCCCCACCCTGCGCGCCCAGCCCTGACAGGAGAGCATGAGCATGTTGCGAATCCTGCTGATCAACGACACCGCCAAAAAAGTCGGGCGCCTGAAGTCCGCCCTGACTGAAGCCGGGTTTGAGGTGATCGACGAATCCGGCCTGACCATCGACCTGCCCGCGCGCGTCGAAACGGTGCGCCCGGACGTGATCCTGATCGATACCGAGTCACCCAGCCGCGACGTGCTGGAACAAGTGGTGCTGGTCAGCCGCGACCAACCACGGCCCATCGTGATGTTCACCGACGAACATGACCCCGGCGTAATGCGCCAGGCGATCAAGTCCGGCGTCAGTGCCTACATCGTCGAAGGCATCCATGCCGCCCGCCTGCAGCCGATCCTGGATGTGGCCATGGCGCGCTTTGAAAGCGACCAGGCCCTGCGCGCCCAACTGTTTGCCCGTGACCAGCAACTGGCCGAGCGCAAGCGCATCGAATTGGCCAAGGGTCTACTGATGAAAATGAAGGCCTGCAACGAAGAACAGGCCTACACCCTGATGCGCCGCCAGGCTATGAGCCGCCAGCAGAAGCTGATCCAGGTGGCCGAGCAGATCATTGCCATGAGTGAACTGCTGGAATGAACACCGCGCTGAATCAGGCTTGGCGCGTCATCGTTGACGACCATCGCGAGCAGGCCGCAAGCGGGCACCCGCTACTACAGTGATTCTGATCACCCGCAGATCCCGCATGCACCCACCAAAACCTGTAGGAGCGAGCCTGCTCGCGAAGGACGTAAGGACGCCGCGTTGAATCAGGCTTGGCGCGTCATCGTTGACGTCCATCGCGAGCAGGCCGCAAGCGGGCACCCGCCCCTACAGTGGCTTACCTCGCTCGCAGATCCCCCATGCACCCACCAAAACCTGTAGGAGCGAGCCTGCTCGCGAAGGACGTAAGGACGCCGCGCTGAATCTGGCTTGGCGCGTCATCGTTGACGACCATCGCGAGCAAGCTCGCTCCTACAGTGGTTTACCTCGCTCGTACTTGTTGGCACAGATATCGCTAAGTAATCGGTACAGGTAACCAACGGCGGTTGCCCCACCTACGACAACGACGTCGCACACCCCTTTCGCGCAAGCGCAGCGGGTTGCGGCGTTTTTTCGTTTTGGCCCCACAGCCCGGGGCCGGTGGTGCGGCCGTCGCGGCGCGCCACCGCCAAGCTCACGACTTCCTTCGAGACTCTTAACCGCTGAGGTGCGCGATGAATTCAAGCTTCTGGAAATCCGGTCATACCCCGACCCTGTTCTCGGCATTCCTGTATTTCGACCTGAGCTTCATGGTCTGGTACCTGTTGGGCCCCCTGGCGGTGCAAATTGCCGCCGACCTGCACCTGACCACCCAACAGCGCGGGCTGGTGGTGGCCACGCCGATCCTCGCCGGGGCCTTGCTGCGTTTTGTCATGGGCTTGCTCGCTGACCGCCTGTCGCCCAAGACCGCCGGCCTGATCGGTCAGGTCATCGTCATCTGCGCGCTGTTCGGCGCCTGGAAGCTGGGCATCCACAGCTACGAGCAAGCCCTGCTGCTGGGGGTGTTCCTGGGCATGGCCGGGGCTTCGTTTGCCGTCGCCCTGCCCCTGGCCTCGCAGTGGTACCCGCCGCAGCACCAGGGCAAAGCCATGGGCATTGCCGGTGCGGGCAACTCGGGCACCGTGCTCGCCGCGCTGATCGCGCCGGTGCTGGCAGCCGCGTTTGGCTGGAGCAACGTATTCGGTTTCGCCCTGATCCCGCTGATCCTGACCTTGATCGTCTTCGCCTGGCTGGCGAAAAACGCGCCGCAACGGCCCAAGGCCAAATCCATGAGCGACTACTTCAAGGCCCTCGGTGATCGCGACAGCTGGTGGTTCATGTTCTTCTACTGCGTGACCTTTGGCGGTTTCATCGGCCTGGCCAGTGCCCTGCCCGGCTACTTCAACGACCAGTACGGCCTGAGCCCGGTGACTGCCGGCTACTACACCGCCGCCTGCGTGTTTGGCGGCAGCCTGATGCGCCCACTGGGTGGCGCCCTGGCCGATCGCTTCGGCGGGATCCGCACCCTGCTGCTGATGTACGGTGTCGCGATCGTGTGCATTGCCGCCGTCGGCTTCAACCTGCCCAGTTCCTATGCGGCACTGGCCCTGTTCGTCTGCACCATGCTTGGCCTTGGCGCCGGTAATGGCGCGGTGTTCCAGTTGGTGCCCCAGCGTTTTCGCCGGGAAATCGGCGTGATGACCGGATTGATCGGCATGGCGGGCGGGATCGGCGGGTTTGCCCTCGCCGCCGGCATGGGGGCGATCAAGCAGAGCACCGGCAGTTATCAACTGGCCTTGTGGCTGTTCGCCAGCCTGGGCGTCCTGGCGTGGTTCGGCCTGCACGGGGTCAAGCGCCGCTGGAGAACCACCTGGGGCTCGGCTGCCGTGACCGCCGCGCGGGTCTGAGGCGTCGATGAGTCTGCAATTGAGCTTTGCCGAAGCCAGCGCCATCGGCCCGCGCGAGGAAAACCAGGACGCCCTGCGCCTGGTTACTCCCGCCGCGGAGCTGGCCGCGAGCAAGGGGTGTCTGTTCGCCATCGCCGATGGCGTCAGCCAATGCGCCGATGGTGGGCTGGCGGCACGTACCACCTTGCAGGCGCTGGCGCTGGACTACTACGCCACCCCGCAGACCTGGGGCGTGGCGCAGTCCCTGGACCGCCTGCTACTGGCGCAGAACCGCTGGCTGCAGGCCAACGGTGGCGGCTTGCCGCTGCTCACCACCGTCAGTGCGCTGGTGCTGCGCGGACAACGCTTCACCCTGGCCCACGTCGGCGATTGCCGGGTGTATCGCTGGCACGCCGAGCAATTGCAACGCATCAGCGAGGACCACGTCTGGGAGCAACCGGGCATGCAGCATGTGCTCAAACGTGCCCTGGGCCTGGACCAACACCTGGTGCTGGATTTTCTCGATGGCGAGTTGCGCGCCGGCGAGTGCTTCGTGCTGCTTAGCGATGGCGTCTGGGCAACCTTGGGCGACACCACGATTGCCGCGATTCTGCGCGATCAACCGGACCTGCACAGCGCGGCACAGACCCTGGTCAATGCCGCGCACCTGGCCGGCAGCCAGGACAATGCCAGCGCGCTGTTGGTGCGGGTCGACGCCCTCGGCGAGGCGAGCATCGGCGACGCGCTGATCCACCTGCAGCAATGGCCCTTGCCGCCTCCCCTCAAGCCCGGCCAGCGCTTCGAAGGCTGGCAGGTCGAGAAACTGCTGGGGCAAAGCCAACAGTCACTGATCTATCGGGTCCACGACAACCAGCAGCAACCATGGCTGCTGAAAACCTTGCCGGCGCAGTTGAGCGACGACAGCCAGGCCGCCCAGGCCCTGCTATCGGAGGAGTGGTTTCTCAAGCGCGTCGCCGGGCGCAGTTTTCCCGAGGTCCATCCGGCTACCCAGCGTCAGCACCTGTATTACCTGATGCGCGAATACCCGGGACAGACCCTTGCCCAGGCCTTCGCCCAGACCGGTCCCCTGCCGCTGGCGCAATGGCAGGCACTGGCCGAGCGCCTGTTGCGCGCGGTGGGCCTGTTGCATCGGCGGCAGATTCTGCACCGCGACATCAAGCCGGAAAACCTGCTGCTCAGTGAAGACGGTGAGCTGCGCCTGCTGGATTTTGGCCTGGCGTACTGCCCGGGCTTGTCCGAAGACCAGGCCAACGCACTGCCCGGCACCCCGAGCTACATCGCCCCGGAAGCCTTCAACGGTGAGGCGCCGTCTGCGCAACAAGACCTGTATGCCGTCGGCGTGACCCTGTATTACCTGGCCACCGGGCATTTTCCCTACGGCGAAATCGAAGCCTTCCAGCGTCCGCGCTTCGGCCAGCCGGTGAATGCCCAGCGCTACCGCCCGGATCTGCCGGACTGGTTGGGGCAGAGCCTGGAGCGCGGGGTAGATGCCGACCCGGCCCAGCGCTACGAAACCGCCGAGCAATGGCTGCTGATTCTCGAACACGGCGAGCGCGGCAGCTTGAGCGTGCGACCCAGGCCGCTGCTGGAGCGCGAGCCGGTGAAAGTCTGGCGGACCCTGGCGCTGGTGTTGTTGATGATCAACCTGGTGCTGCTGTTTTCCCTTGTTCGCCACTAACCCTGGGCCGCGCAAACCCAGGAGCGTCGCGCCATTGCTGTGCGCCGCGCCTTCAATCGGTGCAGAAAACCCCGCCGGCAGCGCCCGAACACCGCGATGGGCCCGATAAAGCGGCGGCCTACGCCACTTGGCACAACCACTGCATTAGCCCTTTCACCACACATAAAGCCCAGCCTTCAACGACGAAGGGTGCGCTGCCCGAGAGAACGGGACCAGGACAAAGGCGTCCTCGCTAGGCCACTAGCGGGACGCCTTTTTTTGTTTGCGCGAAATACACCGAGCCAGTCCTATCGACCCGATGACACTGGCCTGAGCTTGCGGAGAACCCGATGAAAAAATTGAAACTGGTGATGATCGGCAACGGGATGGCCGGGATCCGCACGCTCGAAGAACTGCTCAAGCTGAGCAGCGACCTGTATGACATCACGGTTTTCGGCGCCGAACCCCACACCAACTACAACCGCATCTTGCTCTCCCCGGTGCTCGCAGGTGAACAGACCTTCGAAGATATCGAGCTCAACGACCTTACCTGGTACCAGGACCACAACATCACCTTGCTGCTCAACCGCAAAGTGGTGGAGATCGACCGGATCAAGCGCCGGGTGATCGCTGCCGACGGCAGCAGCGCCGAATACGACCGCCTGTTGATCGCCACCGGCTCGACGCCCTTCATGCTGCCGATCCCGGGCAACACCCTGCAGGGGGTGATTGGCTACCGTGACATCGCCGACACTCAGACCATGATCGACACCGCCCGGACCCACCGTCACGCCGTGGTCATCGGCGGCGGCCTGCTAGGCCTGGAAGCGGCCAACGGCCTGATGCTTCGCGGCATGCACGTGACCGTGGTGCACATCGGCGAGTGGCTGCTGGAACGGCAATTGGACAAAACCAGCGGCCAGTTGCTGCAAGCCGCCCTGGAACAGCGTGGCCTGCACTTTCGCCTGGGTGAGCAGACCCAGGCCCTGCTCGACACCGGCAACGGTCGGGTCGGCTCGGTGCAGTTCAAGAACGGTGACATCATCCCCGCCGACCTGGTGGTGATGGCCGCCGGGATCCGCCCGGCCAGCGAGCTCGCAGAGCAAGCCGGCCTGCCCTGCAACCGCGGCATCCTGGTCAACGACACCCTGCAGACCTATGACCCGCGCATCTACGCCATCGGCGAATGCGCCAGCCATCGCGGCATTGCCTATGGCCTGGTGGCGCCGTTGTTCGAGCAGGCCAAGGTCTGCGCCAACCACCTGGCACAGCTGGGCTTTGCCACCTACAAAGGCTCGGTGACCTCGACCAAGCTGAAAGTCACCGGCATCGACCTGTTCTCCGCTGGCGACTTCATGGGCGGCGAAGGCACCGAGACCATCACCCTGCGCGACCCGATCGACGGGATCTACAAAAAACTGGTGATCAAGGATGACGTGCTGGTCGGCGCCTGCCTGTACGGCGATACCGTCGATGGCGGCTGGTATTTCCAGCAGATCCGCGAACAGCAGGGCATTGCCGCGATCCGCGATCACCTGATGTTTGGCGAACCAGCGCTGACCGCTGCCGGCGACCAGGACCTGACACTGCAGGAAGCGTCATGATGAAGCGCCAGACGACTGCCTCGACCTGCTGCTATTGCGGGGTGGGCTGCGGCGTCCTGATCGAGCATGACGGCGAGCAGATCCTCGGCGTCAGCGGCGACCCGACGCACCCGGCCAACTACGGCAAACTGTGCAGCAAGGGCTCGACCCTGCACCTGACCGGTGACCTGGCGGCCCGCGCGCTGTACCCGCAGTTACGGCTGGGCAAGGGCCTGGCCCGCGCCCGCACCACCTGGGACAGCGCCCTGAACCACGCCGCCAGCGTGTTTGCCCAAACCATCGCCGAGCACGGCCCGGACAGCGTGGCGTTCTACATCTCCGGGCAACTGCTGACCGAGGACTACTACGCCTTCAACAAGCTGGCGCGGGCGTTGGTGGGCACCAACAACATCGACAGCAATTCGCGGCTGTGCATGTCGTCGGCGGTGGTGGGCTACAAGCGCAGCCTGGGCGCCGATGCACCGCCCTGCAGCTACGAAGACCTGGAACTGAGTGATTGCGTGATGATCGTCGGCAGTAACATGGCCTACGCCCATCCGGTACTGTTTCGCCGCCTTGAGCAAGCCAGGGCCCGTCGGCCACAGATGAAGGTGATTGTCATCGACCCTCGACGCACCGACACCTGCGACCTGGCTGACCTGCACCTGGCGATTCTGCCGGGCACCGATGTCGCGCTGTTCCACGGAATCTTGCACCTGCTGCTGTGGGAAGACTGGATCGACCGCGACTTTATCCAGGCCCACACCGAGGGCCTGGCCGAACTGAAGAACCTGGTGCGCGACTACACGCCCCCCATGGTGGCGCAACTGTGCGGCATCAGCGTCGCGCAGTTGCAGCAGTGCGCGCAATGGGTCGGCACCTCGCCGAGCTTTCTGTCGCTGTGGTGCATGGGCTTGAACCAGTCCACTGCCGGCAGCGCGAAGAACAGCGCACTGATCAACCTGCACCTAGCCACCGGACAAATCGGCCGCCCAGGCGCAGGCCCCTTCTCCCTTACCGGTCAGCCGAATGCCATGGGCGGGCGAGAAACCGGCAGCCTGGCCAATCTGTTGCCAGGCCATCGCGAGGCCAGCAATGCCGGGCATCGCGCCGAGGTAGCCGCCTATTGGGGCGTGCCCACGCTGCCGGAAACTCCCGGGCTGAGCGCCATCGAACTGTTCGAGCAGGTCAACAACGGCACAATCAAAGCACTATGGATCGCCTGCACCAACCCGGCGCAGTCCCTGCCCGACCAACAGAACGTGCGCGCGGCCTTGCAGGCGTGCCCGTTCGTAGTGTTGCAGGAAGCCTTTAGCACCACCGAAACCGCGCCCTTCGCCGACTTGCTGCTGCCAGCCGCCAGTTGGGGGGAAAAGGAAGGCACGGTGACCAACTCCGAGCGGCGGATTTCCCACGTTCGCCGGGCCATTGCCCCACCCGGCGAAGCACGCCCGGACTGGGCCATCACCGTGGATTTCGCCCAACGCCTGGAGAAATACCTGCGTCCGGGTCAGGCCAGCCTGTTTGCCTTCAATCACCCTGGGCAACTGTTCGATGAATTCAAACAGCTGACCTGCGGACGCGACCTGGACCTGTCGGGCATCAGCCACGCCTTGCTCGACCGCCTGGGTCCGCAGCAATGGCCCTTCCCACAAGGCGCCACCCGCGGTACGCCGCGCCTGTACGTGAACGGGATATTTCCCACGGCTAGCGGGCGGGCGCAGTTTATCGCCGAGCCGTTTTGCGCGGCCAAGGAACAACGCGACGCGCACTTTCCCCTGACCCTGATCACCGGACGCCTGCGCGATCAATGGCACGGCATGAGCCGCACCGGCACCGCGGCGCAGCTGTTCGGCCATGTCAGCGAAGCGCTACTGAGCCTGCACCCGGATGAACTGCAGCGCCAACACTTGAATGCCGGCGACCTGGTCAACCTCAAGAGTCGCCGCGGCAGCGTGATCGTCGAGCTCGCCAGTGATGACTCGGTCCGCCCGGGGCAGGCCTTTCTACCCATGCACTGGGGCGACCGCTTCCTCAAGGGCGGCGTGAACGTGCTGACCCAGCCGGCGTTCGACCCGCTGTCCAAACAGCCCGAGCTGAAACACAGCGGCGTACGGATTGAAGCCGTTGAGTTGCCGTGGCAGTTCTTCGCCCTGGTCGAGGGCAATGTTCAACAGCACTTCGAGGCGCTGCGTCCGCTATGCGAGGACTTTGCCTACGTCAGCCTCAGCCTTGCCGGGCGTGAGCGGCCGGCACTGCTGATACGCGCCGCCTGCGCCCAGGCGCCGACCCCGCAACGGCTGCAGGAGATCGACCTGCACCTTGGTTTGGACCAGGGCCCGGTATTGGCCTACGACGATCCGCGTCGCGCCATTGGCAAGCGCGTGCGTATCGAACAGGGGCGCATCACCGCGATCCGCCTGGCCGGGGAAACGCTGGCCCGGCACTGGTTGCAGAACCTGTGGCTGGAAGGTCGCGTCGATGCGCAACTGCGGCCCTGGCTGCTGGCCCCCCTGAGCGCTCCGCCGGGCGCTGCCGGTGCCGACTCTGGCGCGCAGAAAACCCTGTGCAACTGCAAGAACGTCAGCCACAGCGCAGTGTGCGCGGGCATTCGCAGTGGCCTGGACCTGCAAGGCCTGAAACAACAACTGGGTTGCGGCACGCAATGCGGCTCCTGTGTCCCGGAAATCAAGCGTCTGCTGGCCGCCCAAGTGCGGCCAGCCGCAATCACCTCGTGAGGAATGCAACATGAGCGCAAAAGTCTGGTTGGTGGGTGCAGGCCCGGGTGACCCTGAATTGCTGACCCTCAAGGCGGTACGGGCATTGAGCGAAGCACAAGTGGTGTTGATCGACGACCTGGTCAACCCAGCCGTGCTGCAACATTGCCCCCAGGCGCGGGTCATTGCCGTGGGCAAACGCGGTGGCTGCCGCTCGACCCCACAAGCATTTATCCATCGGCTGATGCTGCGTTATGCCCGCCAGGGCAAGTGCGTGGTGCGGCTCAAGGGGGGCGACCCGTGCATCTTTGGTCGGGGTGGTGAAGAAGCCCAGTGGTTGCGCGAACGGCAGATCGAGGTCGAACTGGTCAATGGCATCACCGCCGGCCTGGCGGGGGCCACACAGTGCGATATTTCCTTGACCCTGCGCGGCGTTGCGCGGGGGGTGACCCTGGTGACAGCCCATACCCAGGACGACAGCGAGCTCAATTGGCGCGCCCTGGCCCAGGGCGGGACCACCCTGGTGATCTACATGGGTGTGGCAAAACTCGGGGAAATTCGCCAGCAGTTGCTGGACGGCGGGATGGCGGTGGATACGCCAGTGGCAATGATTGAAAACGCTTCAATGCCGAACCAACGCGAATGCCGGAGCAACCTGACAGCCATGCAAGAAGATGCCTACAGCTTCCAGTTAAAAAGCCCAGCGATCCTTGTGATAGGTGCCGTGGCCGCCTCTGCAGCCCTGGATCAGAGCCTGCCGGCGTCCGTGACACAGTTGCCATGGCCGTCCAGCGCAGCGTTGTAACCCCTGGCAGTAAATCGCAGGCAAAGAAAAGCCCGGCCTAAGCCGGGCTTTTCGCGAGCTGCGAGCTAATTACTTAGCTTGAGCTTCAACCTGCGCTTCTACGCGACGGTTAACAGCACGGCCAGCGTCAGTTGCGTTGTCAGCAACTGGGCGGGATTCGCCGTAACCAACGGAGCTAACGCGGCCAGCGTCGATGCCGTCTTTGACCAGAACTTGCTTAACAGCGTCAGCACGACGCTGGGACAGCTTCTGGTTGTAAGCGTCTGGACCTACGGAGTCAGTGTGACCTTCAACCACGGTGGTGGTCTGTGGGTACTGCTTCATGAAGTCAGCCAGGTTCTGCACGTCAGCGTAGCTGTTTGGCTTAACAACAGATTTGTCGAAGTCAAACTTGACGTCCAGCTCAACGCGTACCACTTCAGCAACTGGAGCTTCTGGCTCTGGCTCTGGAGCCGGTGCCGGAACTGGAGCTGGAGCTACTGCGCCGGCGTTGCCGCCGAAGTTCACACCCAGACCAACCAGGGCGGAGTAGTCCCACTTACCGTTGTCCATTGCGTAGTCAGCTTCAACGCCGGCACGAGCGAACAGGTTGTCGGTGAAGTAGTACTTAACGCCGGTACCAACGATAGCCAGAGTCGACTGATCGCGACCGCTGTGACCGTCAGCTTTGACGCTGGTGCGGCTCTGGTGACCGAAACCACCGGAAACGTACGGACGCAGGGAATCTACGCCAGCCTGACCGAAGTGGTAGGTACCCAGCAGGGAGCCGGTGTCACCTTTGATCTTCTGGTTGCCAGTACCGTCGTTCGAACGGGTGTGGTGAGTCTGATCGTAGTTCAGATCGATCGAAACGTCGTCGGTCAGGAAGTAACCGATACGAGCGCCTGGGTTGAAGCCGTCTTCGATGTGCTTGACGCTATCGTTGTACTGCTTCTTGTAGAACAGCTCGCCTTCAACTGCGCCTTGGCCTTGTGCCAGAACGCCGAAAGAAGTAGCGGCAATAAGAGAACCAATGGCCAAGCCCAAGGTGTTTTTCAGTTTCATCCGTTAAATCCCCATCTGGTGATTGTAAAGCAGTCCCGCAAACCGGGGGACAACTCGGCGGCAAGTCTATCAGAACTTGCCTACACGTAAGAGATATTTGCGCCGAACTAAGTTTCAGCAATGCCTGCAAATTTCTCACGCAATTTATCTAGAGCGCGTTTGTACCGCATTTTTGTTGCACTCAAGCCCATATGCATGATGTCTGCGATCTCCTGAAATTCCAGCTCTGCGACAAATCGTAGCACCAGAATTTCCCGGTCAATCGGGTTCACATGCACCAACCAGCGATCAAGTCCACCCTTCTCCTCAGGTTTCGGCGTCTTTTCTTCCGACGCTTCCTCGAGGGGGTCCAGACTCAAAGCGTCCATCAAGCGACGCTTACGCCGTTCCTTTCGATACTGTGTGATGCATTCGTTGTACGTGATGCTATATAGCCATGTCTTGAACTTGGATTTACCTTCGAAGTTCTTCAGACCGTACAGCACCTTCAACATCACTTCCTGACAGACATCGTCCGCGTCGCGATCGTTCCCAAGATATCGTGCACAGACGTTAAATAAAGTTCTCTGGTAACGCCGCATCAGCTCTTCGTAAGCGCGCGTTACGTGAAACAGCTCGGTGTGCGAGCGCGCGACCAACTCCTCATCAGAGAGCTCGCGGGGGTCGTAGCGCGTGGATAGCGATTGGGGTTTATTCAAAACAAGTCGGGCCGACAGTCAGGTCAATGTCCGCCGCGGCCCAAGGGTATCGGGCATTTCGCGGCGGCATACATTAGCAGGGTTTGCCGGGTTAGCGGCTACTAACATGCTGTTCCAGGAGGATCCGATTGGAGAGTGATACTAGCTCACCCTCGTCGGTCAGCAATGTAGTTTTAACCGTGCCGATCTCTTCGATCTGGCCTTCGACCTCACCAACACGCACTTGTTGCCCAACCTGATACAACTCACGCACATAGATTCCCGCAAGAATCTGGCCGGCGATTTCCCGGCTACCCAATCCCATGGCCAAGGCGACTGCCAGACCAACGGTTATCAAAACTATCACGATCACATGGTTCAGCAAGTCGGTTTTGACTTCGAGCTGACTGATCGCCACCGAAATACTGATGATGATCACCAGGCCCTGGGCGATTCGCCCCAGGCCCGCAGCATAGTCCAGACCGACCCCTTCTGCAGCGCCGCGCACCAAGCCATTGGCCAGTTGCGCCAGCAATACCCCTACCAGCAACACCAACGCGGCACCGAATACTTTCGGCAAATACAACGCAAGCATATCGAGCGTAGCCGAAACTCGCTCCAAGCCAAGGGATTCTGCAGCAGAAACCAGAAAAATAAGTAAAACGAACCAGTAGACGATTTTTCCGATCAGGGTCGAGATCGGAACCTGCAGACCCGCCCGAGACATCAACTTGGTCAAACCGGTACCGCCCATCAAGCGATCCAGACCCAGCTTGGCCAACAATTTGGACAGCAAGGTGTCCAGCAACTTGGCAACGACAAAACCCAGCAGCAGCACGACCAGGGCGCCAAACAGATTGGGAATGAAGTTCGCTACCTTGGTCCACAACGCAGTCATTGCCGTGACGAGGCTCTGAGTCCAGAGATCAAGTTCCATATTCAATCAGCCTTATCAGCAGTGCTTGCGGTAGGTTTACGACGGGAAACCGGCGAGACATGGGCCGATCCGTTATTCAGGGCAATCATCAGTGCCGGCACCCAGCGGCCCAGCAGACTGAACAGATCACCGGCACCCACCTGGCGGTTGGCGGTTTTCAGTACACGACCCAGGCACGCATCATCGTCGCGGGTGGACGGGGATGCCTGGAGCATGTCACGCAAAGACTGTTCAAACGGATCGTGCATACGCACCTCTCGTGATATCTGTGAAAGACGCGATCAAAATTCCCCGGGTCACATGACGCTCCTTCATACCCAGCGCAAACGCCGGAACAACCACCACTGCCCCAACGCCACCGAGACCATCAACAGGCAGGCAACCAGGAAGCCATAGGGGCTCTCGGAGAACGGAATGCCACCGACGTTGATGCCCAGCAGACCGGTCAGAAAACTCATCGGCAAAAAGATCCCGGTGATGATCCCGAAGCGGTACATGGTGCGACTCATTTTCACGCTCAGACGCCGGTCTTCGGCCTCCAGCACCAGCCCCACCCGCTCGCGGGTCAATTCCAGCTCTTCCAGATAACGCGTCAGACTGTTGTTCAATTCGTTCCAGTAATCGCCATCATCCTCGACAAACCAGGGCAGTTTGATCCGCGTCAGTTGTCCGAAAATATCCCGCTGCGGCGCCAGAAAACGCTTGAGCCCGGCGGCACGCCGACGGATCTGCAAAATGGAGCCGTGCTCGGGGGTATACCGTTCGTCGGCATCCAGTTTTTCTTCTTCGACATCGACCACTTCAGAGAGATCGCCCACCAGGTCCTGGACCTTGTGAGTGAGGTACTGGGCCATATACAGGATCAGTTCGGAAGCCGTCCGCGGTCCCTTGCCCTCGGCCAACTGCACCAACAATTCATCGGTGGCGCGCAGTGGGCGCAAGCGCAGGGAAATGACCCGTTGGGCCGAGGCGAAGATACGCACCGAGACCATGTCTTCCGGCTCGGCACCAGGGTTGAGGTTGACCCCGCGCAAAAACAGCAGCAATTCGGAGTCCGGCAGCGCCAGCAAGCGCGGCCGGGTGTTCTCCTCCAGCAGCAAGTCGCAACTGAATTCACTCAGGCCACTGGATTTACGCAGCCAGGTCTGGGTTTGCGGGTGACTGCGATCCCAGTGCAGCCAGAGGCTTTCGTGGGGTTGCAGTTGCAGGTCATCCAGTTCAGTCCGGGCAATCGAACGCGCACCGCCTTTTCCATCCAGCACCAGGGCATGGACCAGCCCCCACTGCGCGTTTTCTTCCTCGAACATCCTCACCCCTGTCTGGTCGCCGTTTATTCAGGCATTTGCAACGGACTCGGCGAGATGATCACGCCGTTGTTGTCCGCATAAATGTATTCGCCCGGACGGAACGTCACACCGGCAAAGGTCACCGGTACATTGATCTCGCCAAGACCACGACGGTTGGACTTCTTCGGATGACTGGCAAGGGCCTGCACCCCCAGGTCGGTCTGTGCAATGACGTCGACATCGCGGATGCAGCCGTAGATCACCAGGCCTTCCCAGCCATTCTTGGCCGCTCTCTCGGCAATCATGTCGCCCAGCAGCGCGCAGCGCAGCGAACCGCCGCCATCGACTACCAGTACCTTGCCGTTCCCCGGGAGCTCGGCATGCTCCTTGACCCGCGAGTTGTCTTCGAAGCACTTGATGGTCACGATTTCACCGCCGAAGGAATCACGGCCGCCAAAATTGCTGAACATCGGCTCCAGGACCTGTACCAGTTCCGGATAGGCATCGCACAGGTCGGGAGTGAGGTAATGATTCATCGAGAAACTCCTGTAAAGAGGAAGACAATCGAGGATGTCACCTTAAAGGAAACGAGCGCTGAGAGTTGCGGTTTAAAGCCGTTTTTCCGCGAACACCGCCACCAGCATCACCACGTAAAGTGACCAGAAAAGCTCAATGCGTCATATCTTAGCCGTAAGCGGACAGGAACGAAACGCCCTTGATAGAGCGTTCACGTCAGTCTGCGCCGACCGTGGCGAGCGCCTGCGCCTGCACGGGTGCCTGCGGGTCTGTCAGCCAACGCTGGACCAATGGCCAGACTTCGACTTGCGCGGCTTTGCTGACCAGCATTTGCACATGCCCGAAGTCATCGGCAAAGCCCTGGGCGCGGCCCAGGCAAATGTATTGCTTGTGCGTCGAGCCCATTTGCTCGAACAGTTTGCGGCACGCCCAGTCGGGGTCCTGGTGATCGTTGCTGGCGCTGACGGCCAGGACCGGCACCTGCACTTCGGCCAAGCCCGCCCACCAGTCCTTGTCGGCATCGCCAAAACGTCCGAACAGACCGAACCAGCGCATGCTTTCCAGAGCCAGGCCAATCGGTTCGTCCTCCGGGCCACGCTTGAGGCGAGACCCCGACAGTTGGGCAAAACGCTTGAGGATGAAACGTCCGCTCCATTCCACCGGGGGAATTTTCAGCGGCCAGTAGGTGCGACTCACTTGCGTGCCGAAAAATGCGGCGCTGGCGACATCGGACGCTTCCAGGTAGTGGCCACCGAGCGCGGCGGCCAGGGTGATGCCGCCCAATGAATGGCCGATCCAGTGCGGAGCCTGCCCGCTCTGTTCGCGGACGAACGCGGCGATGGCCGGCAGGTCGTAGCGGGCATAGTCGGCCACGCGGTTCTTGCGGTAGTGCTGATTGCGCTGCGACAGGCCGTGCCCGCGCATTTCCGCAATCCACACATCAAAACCGGCGCGTGCCAGGTACGCCCCCAAACCCAAGCCCTTGGGGGAAAACCAGAAACGCCGGTTGGAAAAACTGCCGTGCAGCAAAATCACCGGAACCCCGCGCATGGCGGGTTCATCGGCCATGCCCAAGCGGGTCACTGCCAGCTCAACGGTGCCGTCCGGGCTGTTGCCCGGTTTCAGGCGATAGACGTCCTCACTCAGATCGCCGCGACGTTCGGCGCTGAGCAAGGCGACAGGAAACAGGTTACTGCTGCTTTGCATAATGCTCTTGCACAAAAAAGGGCGGCATCCGGAGGAGCCCGCCCTACTTGAATCTCAAAAACAGGTCGCTCGCTCTTATTCCTGTAGGAGCGAGCTTGCTCGCGATGGACGTCGGGACAACGCGTTTGTCCAGCATGTGCGCGTTATCGTTAGCGACCATCGCGAGCAAGCTCGCTCCTACAGGGATGGACGCCAGGGCAACGCGCCTTGACGACCATCGCGAGCGAGCGACCTGTTCACACCATCAAGCCGAAGCTTGACCCTCAGCCAGGAAGAACCAGGTTTCCAGTACGGAATCGGGGTTCAACGAAACGCTTTCGATGCCCTGCTCCATCAGCCACTTGGCCAGGTCCGGGTGATCGGATGGGCCCTGGCCGCAGATGCCGATGTACTTGCCGGCCTTGTTGCAGGCGGCAATGGCATTGGCCAGCAGCTTCTTGACCGCCGGATTACGCTCATCGAACAGGTGCGCGATGATCCCGGAGTCACGGTCCAGGCCCAGGGTCAGCTGGGTCAGGTCGTTGGAGCCGATGGAGAAACCGTCGAAGAATTCCAGGAACTCTTCAGCCAGGATCGCGTTCGATGGCAGTTCGCACATCATGATCACGCGCAGGCCGTTGTCGCCACGGGCCAGGCCATTCTCGGCCAACAGGTCGACGACCTGGCTGGCTTCGCCCAGGGTCCGCACGAACGGCACCATGATTTCGACGTTGGTCAGGCCCATCTCGTTGCGCACACGCTTGAGGGCGCGGCACTCGAGCTCGAAGCAGTCACGGAAGGCTTCGCTGATGTAACGCGAGGCACCGCGGAAGCCCAGCATCGGGTTCTCTTCTTCCGGCTCGTAGAGCTTGCCGCCGATCAGGTTGGCGTATTCGTTGGACTTGAAGTCCGACAGGCGCACGATGACTTTTTTCGGCCAGAACGCGGCAGCCAGGGTGCTGATGCCCTCGACCAGCTTCTCGACGTAGAAACCGACCGGATCGTCGTAGCCAGCGATACGCTTGTCGACGCTTTCCTTGATTTCCGCAGGCAGGCCGTCGTAGTTCAACAGCGCCTTGGGGTGCACGCCGATCATACGGTTGATGATGAACTCCAGGCGGGCCAGGCCCACACCGGCGTTCGGCAACTGCGCGAAGTCGAAGGCGCGGTCCGGGTTGCCGACGTTCATCATGATCTTGAACGGCAGGTCCGGCATGGCGTCCACGGAGTTTTTCTTGACGTCGAAGCCCAGTTCGCCTTCGAAGATGAAACCGGTGTCGCCTTCAGCGCAGGAAACGGTCACGCCCTGGCCATCTTTCAACAGCTGGGTAGCGTTACCGCAGCCCACTACCGCCGGGATCCCCAGCTCACGGGCAATGATCGCCGCGTGACAGGTACGGCCGCCACGGTTGGTGACGATGGCGCTGGCGCGCTTCATGACCGGTTCCCAATCCGGGTCGGTCATGTCGGAAACCAGCACGTCGCCCGGCTGGACCTTGTCCATCTCGGACACGTCCTTGATGATGCGGACCTTGCCGGCGCCAATGCGCTGGCCGATGGCACGGCCTTCTACCAGCACGGTGCCGGTTTCTTTCAACAGATAGCGTTCCATGACGTTGGCCGAAGTGCGGCTCTTCACGGTTTCCGGACGGGCCTGCACGATGTACAGCTTGCCGTCGTCACCGTCCTTGGCCCACTCGATGTCCATCGGGCACTTGTAGTGCTTCTCGATGATCATCGCTTGCTTGGCCAATTCGCTGACTTCCGCGTCGGACAGGCAGAAACGCGCGCGCTCGGCCTTGTCGACGTCGACGGTCTTGACCGAACGACCGGCCTTGGCCTCGTCGCCGTAGATCATCTTGATTGCTTTGCTGCCCAGGTTGCGGCGCAGGATCGCCGGGCGTCCCGCGGCCAGCGTGCCCTTGTGGACGTAGAATTCATCCGGGTTGACTGCGCCCTGGACCACGGTTTCGCCCAGGCCGTAGGCGCCGGTGATGAACACCACGTCACGGAAGCCCGACTCGGTATCGAGGGTGAACATCACGCCGGCGGTGCCGGTTTCCGAACGCACCATGCGCTGCACACCGGCCGACAGGGCCACCAGCTTGTGGTCGAAGCCCTGGTGGACGCGGTAGGAAATGGCACGGTCGTTGAACAGGGAAGCGAACACTTCCTTGGCCGCACGAATGACGTTCTCGACGCCACGAATGTTCAGGAAGGTTTCCTGCTGGCCGGCGAACGAGGCGTCCGGCAAGTCTTCGGCGGTGGCCGAAGAGCGCACGGCCACGGCCATGTCCGGGTTACCGGCCGACAGGGTGGCGAACGCGGTGCGAATCTCGGCGTTGAGCTTCTCCGGGAACTCGGCTTCCATGATCCATTGACGAATCTGCGCGCCGGTACGGGCCAGCGCGTTCACGTCATCCACGTCCAGCGCATCCAGCGCGGCGTGGATCTGGTCGTTCAAACCACTTAATTCGAGAAAATCACGATAAGCCTGAGCTGTCGTGGCAAAGCCACCCGGGACCGACACACCGGCACCTGCAAGGTTACTGATCATCTCGCCCAGGGATGCGTTCTTGCCCCCCACATGCTCTACATCATGGACGCCGAGCTTATCGAGGGAAACTACGTACTCTACCAAGGTGATCTCTCCACTAACTGTGTTGGAAAAGCTCAGGGTACTGGCCGCTCAAGGGAGCATTTGCCAGCTATATGGCCTGGACCTGGAAAATAAGTGAGAATGCCGGCCAATCCGGGCCGCCAAATCGCGCCTATCATATCCAAGAATCGTCACCAGCTTAAGGCCCAAGGCGCAAATGAAACGATCTGCTTTCTTTATCTCCGATGGCACGGGCATTACGGCCGAAACCCTGGGTCAAAGCCTGTTGGCGCAGTTCGAAAACATTACCTTCGGCAAATTCACCCGGCCGTACATCGACAGCGTCGATAAAGCGCGGGCCATGGTACAACAAATCAACACGGCCGCCGAAAAGGACGGCTTTCGTCCAATCATCTTCGACACGATCGTCAACCAGGACATTCGTGAGATTCTCGCCACGTCCAATGGTTTCATGATCGACATTTTTTCGACCTTCCTCGCCCCGCTGGAGCTGGAGCTGAGCGAGCACTCGTCCTACTCCGTCGGCAAGTCGCATTCCATTGGCCACAACTCCAATTACATGGAGCGTATCGAGGCGGTGAACTTCGCCCTGGACAACGACGACGGCGCGCGCACCCACTATTACGACAAGGCCGACCTGATCCTGGTGGGCGTGTCGCGGTGCGGCAAGACCCCGACCTGCCTGTACATGGCCATGCAGTTCGGCATCCGCGCAGCCAACTACCCGCTGACCGAGGACGACATGGAGCGCCTGCAACTGCCGGCCGCCCTGCGCGCCCACCAGCACAAGCTGTTCGGCCTGACCATCGACCCGGACCGCCTCACCGCCATCCGCAACGAGCGCAAGCCCAACAGCCGGTACTCGAGCTACGCCCAGTGCGAGTTCGAGGTGCGTGAAGTGGAAAACCTGTTCCGCCGCGAGAACATCCCGAACATCAACTCCACGCATTTTTCCGTGGAAGAGATTTCCGCCAAGATCCTCGTGGAAAAAGGCGTCGAGCGCCGCTTCAAGTAGCCAGCCGAGTCGCCAGCGCAGGCGCGCCGGGCTCTTCGCAGGAGCCTGGCTTGCCCGCGCGGACCGACTAACCGACCTCCCGCAATGCCGACACCACCGCCTCGACCCCCTCGCGCAACAACCGATCATCCCCCACCGAATTGCACACGCTGACGCGGATCGCCTGCGGCACGGCCCCATGCCCCACCGCAAACGCTTCGGCGGTGGCAATCAGGTAGCCGCTGCGCTTGAGCTCAGATTCGACCTGGGACGCGCGCCACGGCTCGGGCACGTCGATCCAGAAATGCGGGCTCTGTGCGTGCGTGCGGTACTGCAAGCCCTGCAACACGCCCTCGACCAACGCTTTGCGCCGGCTGATTTCGATGATTTGCTGTTCCAGCAGCTGCCGGGCGACACCGCTTTCGATCCACTGCGTGGCCAACTCCAGGGCCAGGGGCGTGGCCATCCAGCACGAAGCGCGCACCGCTGCCGACAAACGGCTGAGCAAGGCCTGGGGCGCATACAGATAGCCGACCCGCAAGCCCGCCGACACCGCCTTGCTCAGGCTGGCGATCAGCACCGTACGCTCCGGAGCAAAATGGCTCAGGGGTAACGGCCGCTCCTGGACCAGCACGGCGTGGGCCTGATCCTCGATGATCAACAGATTGTGCCCCCGGCAGACCTCCACCAGGGCCTCGCGACGCGCGGTGGACATTACCGCGGCCGTCGGATTTTGCAGGGTCGGCGTGCAGTACAGCGCCGTCACCCGGTGTTGGCGACAGACCTCGTCCAGAGCCGCTGGCAACAACCCCTCGGCGTCCATGGCCAGGCCAATCAGCTTGATCCCCAGATTGCGCGCCACGCTGATCAAGCCTGGGTAGGTCAACTGCTCGGTGACCAGCGTATCGCCGGCCTTGAGCAGCGCCATCAAGGCACACAGCAAACCGTGCTGGCCGCCGTTGACGCAAATCACCTGCTCGGCCCTGGCGACAAATTCGCCGTGCCCGAGCCACCGCGCGCCCGCCGCCCGATACTCCGGCAGGCCGGCGTCCGCGGTGTAGCCGCTGATGCGCTGCATGGCCTGGGGATCACTCGCCAGGGCCTGCAGCCCCTGGCTCAGGCACAACGCCTGGCGTCCGGGAATCGGCTGGTTGCGGCTCATGTCCAGGCACGGCGGTGGTTGCTCGCTGACATTGCGGAACCCACCGTCACGCGGGCGCTCCATGCCCTGCTCACGGACATAAGTACCGTCACCGACCCGGGCGACCACCTTGCCCAGGCGCTCAAGCTCGGCATAGGCGCGACTGACCGTGCCCACCGTTACCCCGAGGCTGTCCGCCAGCAGGCGATGGGGCGGCAATTTGCAGCCAGGCGCAAGCACGCCGTCAGCCATGCCCTGCTCTACCCCGTCGCTGAGGCGCTGGTACTTCATGCCGGTTCCATGGCTGAGGGCATCCCGCAGGATTGACACCATGGCAATACTTACTTTGACAGCCATTACCACCCCGAATAGCGTGCTGAAAACAGGTTCAATCAGGGATAGACCTTTTCCATGACCCGGTCAATTCCCATCACACCAAGGTGCCCGAGCATGCCCACCGCCATCGCCGTCGATACCCCGCAAAGACACCCCCGCCGCTGGCTGGCTGGATTGATCACCAGCGTGCTGTTTCTGATTGTCTGCCTGAGCTGGGGCACGACCTGGCTGGGGATCAAGATCGCCGTCGAAAGCGTGCCGCCGCTGACCGCTGCCGGCCTGCGTTTTCTGATCGCCTTCCCGCTGTTCCTGAGTTTTGCCGCGTGGCGCCGCGAACCCTTGCTGTTCCCCAAGGGCAGTCGCTGGTTCTTCCTGTTCGTTACGCTGACGTATTTCAGCCTGCCGTACTACTTGCTCAATTATGGCGAGATGCACGTTTCGTCAGGGCTCACGGCACTCCTGTTCAGCTGCATGCCGGTGTTTATCCTGGTGTTCTCGGCGCTGTTCCTGCGGGAAAAAATCTATGCCTCCCAGGTGCTCGGCATCGCCATCGGCTTTGCCAGCCTGTTCATGATCATCCGCAGCCAGGGCTTGCACCTGGACCACGCCGAACTGTTCGGCGTACTGGCGATTCTCACGGCGGCGATCCTGCATGCGCTGTGTTATGTAGTGACCAAGAAACACGGGAGCGCCATCAGCGTCATCACCTACAACACCTTGCCAATCGGTATCGCCGGACTGCTGCTGTTTGTTACGGGACTGGCGGTCGAGACCCCGGCATTCGCGGCCATCAGCGCGCGTTCGTGGGGCGCCCTGCTCTATCTGGGACTGGTGGCGTCGGTGGGCGGGTTCATCGTGTATTTCATCCTGCTCAAGCGCTTGAGCCCGATCATCCTGTCTTTCGTGTTCATCATTTTCCCGGTGTTCGCGGTGATGATTGGCGCCTGGTACGAAGGACAGGTGATTTCGCGGGAATTGATCGGCTACTCGGCGGTGCTGCTGATGGGGTTTGCGATCACCAAGTTGCCCGTGGAGAAGTGGCTGGCCAGGTAACAGCCAGCCACGGCATCCAGCGGGACAGGGTTAGCGGTCAGATCACGAAGAGATCCATGAAGTGGTTCACCGGAGTCGCTTCAAGGGCTGCCTGATCCTTGCACAGGGCAAAGATCTGCGCCGAGCGCTGGGCAGTGAAGCGGGTGGCGAGGTTGGCCTTGAACTTGTCCTCGAGCAACGGGATGCCCTCGGCGCGCCGGCGGCGATGGCCGATCGGGTACTCCACCAGCACTTGTTCGGTACTCGAACCGTCCTTGAAAAACACCTGCAGGGCATTGGCGATCGAACGTTTGTCGGCCTCCAGGTACTCGCGGGTGAAACGTGGATCCTCGACTATGACCATCTTCTCGCGCAGGACATCGATGATCGGGTGCGCAGCGTGGAACTGATCTTCGTACTGCTCGGCCACCAGGTTACCGAACGCCAGCGGTACGGCGGTCATGTACTGGATGCAGTGGTCACGGTCGGCGGCGTTGGCCAGTTGCCCGACCTTGGAGATGATGCGGATCGCCGACTCATGGGTGGTGATGACAATCCGGTCGATCTCGTGCAGGCGATTACGCACCTGCGGATGCAGGGTCACCGCCGCCTCGCAGGCGGTCTGCGCATGGAACTCGGCCGGGAAGCTGATCTTGAACAGCACGTTTTCCATCACGTAGCTGGCGTAAGGCTGGGAAAAACTGAAGGCGCGCTGATCCGCAGGCTTGAGCGCCAGGTCCTTGTTGGTGTGGCTGAACAGTACGTCGTAGAACCCCCATTGCGTGGCAGTCAGCGCGCCCGGAATGCCCATCTCTCCGCGCAGGGCGATGTCTGCCAGGCGTACCCCGCGACTGGACGCATCACCCGCGGCCCAGGATTTGCGTGAGCCGGCGTTCGGCGCATGCCGGTAGGTGCGCAAGGCCTGGCCGTCGACAAAGGCGTGGGACAGCGCTGCCAGCAATTGCTCGCGGCTGGCGCCGAGGAGTTTGGCGCTGACGGCGGTCGAGGCGACCTTGACCAGCAGCACGTGGTCCAGGCCGACCCGGTTGAAGGAGTTCTCCAGGGCAATCACCCCTTGAATCTCGTGGGCCATGATCATCGCGTCGAGCACCGCGCGCATGGTCAGCGGCGAGTCGCCATTGGCCAGGCGCTTTTGCGACAGGTGATCGGCCAGCGCCAGGATCGCCCCGAGGTTATCCGAGGGATGACCCCATTCCGCAGCCAGCCAGGTGTCGTTGTAGTCGAGCCAGCGGACGATGCAGCCGATGTCCCAGGCCGCCTTGACCGGGTCCAGGCGAAAACTCGTGCCTGGCACCCGGGCGCCAAAGGGCACGATCGTGCCTTCGACCATCGGCCCAAGGTGTTTGGTGCATTCGGGAAAACGCAGGGCCAGCAGGCCGCAGCCGAGGGTATCGAGCAGGCAGTTGCGGGCGGTGTCCAGGGCCTCCCGGGACTCGATCCGGTAGTTCAGGACGTAGTCGGCGATGTCCTGCAGGACCTGGTCATAGTCAGGACGGTTGTTTAAGTCAACGTTGGCGCTCATGTTCGATTCACTCGGGCAGTGGTTCGTAAATGGGACCTCGGTTCAGGGCTAACACGGACAACCTATTCTTATGATATTCCCCCCTGTAGGAGCGAGCTTGCTCGCGATGAACTCAAGAACAACGCGTTTAATCAGACGATACGCGTCATCGTTAACGTCCATCGCGAGCAGGCCGCAAGCGCCCGCTCGCTCCCACAAAGGGCTATGTTTCAAGGCTAGAACGAATCCCCAGGGACCCGCACCCAGCCTTCCATCAGCACTCGCGCGCTGCGGCTCATGATGGCTTTGGTCACGGTCCATTCGCCGTCCACCAGGTTGGCTTCAGCGCCGACCCGCAAGGTGCCGGATGGGTGGCCGAAACGTACCGCGTTGCGCTCGATGCCGCCGGCCGCCAGGTTGACCAGGGTGCCGGTGATGGCCGCCGCCGTGCCGATGGCCACTGCTGCGGTGCCCATCATTGCGTGGTGCAGCTTGCCCATGGACAGCGCCCGCACTAGCAGGTCGACATCGCCCGCCGCCACGGGTTTGCCGCTGGAGGACAGGTAATCGCTGGGCCGCGCGACGAACGCTACCTTGGGGGTGTGTTGGCGCTTGGCCGCTTCGTCGAGGTTGGCAATCAAGCCCATGCGCAAGGCGCCGTGAGCACGGATCGTCTCGAACATGGCCAATGCCTTGGGATCGCCGTTGATCTCGCCCTGCAATTCGCGGCCGGTGTAACCGATATCCTCGGCATTGACGAAGATCGTCGGGATGCCCGCATTGATCATGGTCACCTGCAAGGTGCCAACACCCGGCACGTGCAGTTCATCCACCAGGTTGCCGGTGGGGAACATCGAACCGCCAGCGCCCTCTTCCTCGGCCGCCGGGCTGATGAATTCCAACTGCACTTCAGCGGCCGGGAAGGTCACGCCGTCGAGTTCGAAATCACCGGTTTCCTGCACCGCGCCCTGGGTAATCGGCACATGGGCGATGATGGTCTTGCCGATGTTGGCCTGCCAGATGCGCACCACGGCCACGCCGTTGTCCGGCACCCGGGCAGGATCGACCAGGCCACTGCTGACGGCGAACGAACCGACCGCTGCCGACAGGTTGCCGCAGTTACCGCTCCAGTCGACAAACGGCTTGTCGATGGAGACCTGGCCAAACAGGTAATCCACATCGTGATCGGCCTTGAGGCTCTTGGACAGGATCACCGTCTTGCTGGTGCTCGAGGTCGCGGCGCCCATGCCGTCGATCTGCTTTTCGTAAGGGTCCGGGCTGCCAATCACCCGCAGCAACAGCGCGTCGCGCGCCGGGCCAGGAACCTGCGCCGACTCGGGCAAATCTTGAAGACTGAAGAACACGCCTTTGCTGGTGCCACCACGCATGTAGGTGGCGGGAATCTTGATCTGAGGTGCGTGAGCCATGATGGTCCTTAATGGGCCGGCGCGGGACTGACGCCCCGCGCGGCACGTTCTGTTAAACGGCGACAGCCGATTCGAGGAAGTCCTGGGCAAAGCGCTGCAGCACGCCGCCCGCCTCGTAGATCGACACCTCTTCAGCGGTGTCCAGGCGGCAGGTCACCGGCACCTCGACCTGCTCGCCATTCTTGCGAGTGATGACCAGGGTCAGGGTTGCACGCGGGGTGCGATCGCCCACCACGTCGTAGGTTTCGGTACCGTCGATACCCAGGGTCTTGCGGTCGGTGCCCGGCTTGAACTCCAGGGGCAACACGCCCATGCCGACCAGGTTGGTGCGGTGGATACGCTCGAAGCCTTCGGCCGCGATAGCCTCCACACCCGCCAGGCGCACGCCCTTGGCCGCCCAGTCGCGGGACGAGCCCTGGCCGTAGTCGGCACCGGCGATGATGATCAGCGGCTGCTTGCGCTCCATGTAGGTTTCGATCGCTTCCCACATGCGCATGACCTGGCCTTCCGGCTCGACCCGCGCCAGCGAACCCTGCTTGACCTTGCCGTTTTCCTGGACCATTTCGTTGAACAGTTTCGGGTTGGCGAAGGTCGCGCGTTGCGCGGTCAGGTGGTCACCGCGGTGGGTGGCGTAGGAGTTGAAGTCTTCCTCCGGCAGGCCCATTTTCGCCAGGTATTCGCCGGCGGCGCTGTCGAGCATGATCGCGTTGGACGGCGACAAGTGATCGGTGGTGATGTTGTCCGGCAGCACGGCCAGCGGGCGCATGCCCTTGAGTGGACGTGCCCCGGCCAACGCGCCTTCCCAGTACGGCGGACGGCGGATGTAGGTGCTCTGCTCGCGCCAGTCGTAGAGCGGCGTGACTTTCGGGCCGGTGTCTTCGTGGATGGCGAACATCGGGATGTACACCTGGCGGAACTGCTCCGGTTTGACCGAGGCCTTGACCACCGCGTCGATTTCTTCGTCGCTTGGCCAGATGTCTTTCAGACGGATTTCCTGGCCATCGACCACGCCCAACACGTCTTTTTCGATGTCGAAACGGATGGTCCCGGCAATGGCGTAAGCGACCACCAGTGGCGGCGACGCAAGGAATGCTTGCTTGGCGTACGGGTGAATCCGTCCGTCGAAGTTGCGGTTACCCGACAACACGGCGGTGGCGTACAGGTCGCGGTCGATGATCTCTTGCTGGATCACCGGGTCCAGTGCACCCGACATGCCGTTGCACGTGGTGCAGGCAAACGCCACGACGCCAAAACCCAGTTGTTCCAGTTCATCGGTCAGGCCGGCCTCGTCCAGGTACAGGGCCACGGTCTTCGAACCCGGCGCCAGGGACGACTTGACCCACGGCTTGCGAGTCAGGCCCAGCTTGTTGGCGTTGCGCGCCAGCAGGCCGGCGGCAATCACGTTGCGTGGGTTGCTGGTGTTGGTGCAACTGGTGATGGCCGCGATGATCACCGCGCCGTCAGGCATTTGCCCTGGCACGTCATCCCATTGCCCGGAGATACCCTTGGCCGCCAGGTCCGAGGTCGCGACACGGGCGTGCGGGTTGCTCGGGCCGGCCATGTTGCGCACCACCGAAGACAGATCGAAGCTCAGGCTGCGCTCGTACTGCGCGCCCGCCAGGCTGTCGGCCCACAGGCCGGTCTGCTTGGCGTACTGCTCGACCAAACGCACCTGCTCGTCTTCGCGGCCGGTGAGTTTCAGGTAATCGATGGTCTGCTGGTCGATGTAGAACATCGCCGCGGTGGCGCCGTATTCCGGGGCCATGTTGGAAATGGTTGCACGGTCGCCCAGGGTCAGGCGCGATGCACCCTCACCGAAGAATTCCAGCCAGGCACCGACGACTTTTTGCTGGCGCAGGTATTCGGTCAACGCCAGCACCATGTCGGTGGCGGTGATGCCCGGTTGCAGCTTGCCAGTCAGTTCGACGCCGACGCTTTCCGGCAGGCGCATCCAGGAGGCACGGCCGAGCATCACGCTTTCGGCTTCCAGGCCACCGACACCGATGGCGATCACGCCCAGGGCATCGACGTGCGGGGTGTGGCTATCGGTGCCGACGCAGGTATCGGGGAACGCCACGCCGTCACGCACCTGGATCACCGGAGACATTTTCTCCAGGTTGATCTGGTGCATGATGCCGTTGCCCGGCGGGATCACGTCGACGTTCTTGAAGGCTTTTTTGGTCCAGTTGATGAAGTGGAAACGGTCTTCGTTGCGGCGGTCCTCGATGGCGCGGTTCTTCTCGAACGCCTCGGGATCAAAACCACCGCGCTCGACGGCCAGGGAGTGGTCGACGATCAACTGGGTCGGCACCACCGGGTTGACCTGCGCCGGATCGCCACCTTGCAGGGCAATCGCGTCACGCAGGCCCGCCAGGTCCACCAGGGCGGTCTGGCCGAGAATGTCGTGGCACACCACGCGCGCCGGGAACCATGGGAAGTCGAGGTCGCGCTTGCGTTCGATCAATTGCTTGAGCGAGTCGGTCAGGGTCGCCGGATCACAGCGCCGCACCAGGTTTTCCGCCAGCACGCGAGAGGTGTACGGCAGGGTGGCATAGGCGCCCGCCTGGATCGCATCGACCGCCGCGCGAACGTCGAAGTAATCCAGATGGCTGCCGGGAAGCGATTTGCGAAATTCAGTGTTCATCGTCAGGACTCGGTCACGGTAGTTTCAAAGGGGGCTGCTGGCAGCAGGGCTGAGATCAATGCAATCCACTGTGGGAGCGGGCTTGCCCGCGATTGCGGTGGGTCATCTGACATTTATGTCGAATGTGACCCTGTCATCGCGGGCAAGCCCGCTCCCACAGGGATCTGCATAATGTTCAGATCCCTGCGTCAGCGCCCTCCAGATCAGCGTTGTTCGATTGGCACGAACTTGCGCTGTTCGACGCCGGTGTACTCGGCGCTCGGGCGGATGATGCGGTTGTTGGCGCGCTGTTCGAACACGTGTGCCGCCCAGCCGGTCAGGCGCGAGCAGACGAAGATCGGGGTGAACAGCTTGGTCGGGATGCCCATGAAGTGGTACGCCGAGGCATGGTAGAAGTCGGCGTTGGGGAACAGTTTCTTCTGCTCCCACATCGTCTTGTCGATGGCTTCGGAGACCGGGAACAGCACGCTGTCACCGACTTCGTCGGCGAGTTTTTTCGACCAGCCCTTGATCACTTCATTGCGCGGATCGTTGTCTTTATAGATCGCGTGGCCGAAGCCCATGATCTTGTCCTTGCGCTCGAGCATGCCCAGGGTGCCCTTGATCGCCTCTTCAGGCGACGAGAAGCGCTGGATCATTTCCATCGCCGCCTCGTTGGCGCCACCGTGCAGCGGGCCACGCAGCGAACCGATGGCCGCAGTGATGCAGGAGAACAGGTCCGACAGGGTCGAAGCGCAAACCCGCGCGGTGAAGGTCGACGCATTGAACTCGTGCTCGGCGTAGAGGATCAGCGACACGTTCATTACCTTGACGTGCAACTCGCTCGGCTTCTCATCGTGCAGCAGGTGCAGGAAGTGACCACCGATGGACGGTTCGTCGCTGACGCAATTAATGCGCTTGCCGTCGTGGCTGAAGCGATACCAGTAGCACATGATCGCCGGGAAGGCGGCCAGCAGGCGGTCGGTCTTGTCGTGCTGCTCGCTGAAGCTGTGCTCGGCCTCCAGGTTACCGAGGAACGAGCAGCCGGTACGCATCACATCCATCGGATGGGCGTCGGCCGGAATGCGTTCGAGGACTTCTTTCAAGGCTTGCGGCAGGTCGCGCAGCTTGCTCAGCTTGGCCACATAGGCGTCCAGTTGCGCCTGGCTCGGCAGCTCGCCGTACAGCAGCAGGTAGGCCACTTCCTCGAACTGCGCATCCGCCGCCAGTTCGCGCACGTCGTAGCCACGGTAAGTCAGGCCTGCACCTTCCTGGCCAACGGTGGACAGTGCGGTTTGCCCGGCAACCTGACCACGGAGCCCGGCGCCACTCAATACTTTTGCTTCGGCCATTGCTGTCTCCAATCTTGAATTTTTTAGGGAATCGGCAAGTTCTTTCTGATTAACAACGTATATGTGTAGCAGCTGGCGAGTCCTTCGGACTCGAACACAGCCTCGCGGGCTCGGCAGCTGCTACAGGGTTTGCCTTATTTCTTTGCCGCGAACAGCGCATCGAGCTTCTGCTCGAAGGTGTGGTAGTCGATGCGATCGTAAAGCTCCATGCGCGTCTGCATGGTGTCGATGACGTTCTGCTGCGTGCCATCGCGACGGATCGCGGTGTAGACGTTCTCGGCGGCCTTGTTCATGGCGCGGAACGCCGACAGCGGGTACAGCACCAGCGACACGTCGGCCGCCCTCAGTTGCTCGGTGGTGTACAGCGGCGTGGCGCCGAATTCGGTGATGTTGGCCAGGATCGGCGCTTTCACGCGGCTGGCGAACAACTTGTACATTTCCAGCTCGGTGATGGCTTCCGGGAACACCATGTCGGCACCGGCTTCGATGCAGGCGGCGGCACGATCCAGGGCCGACTCCAGGCCTTCGACTGCCAAGGCGTCGGTGCGGGCCATGATCACGAAGCTGTCATCGGTGCGCGCATCCACGGCCGCCTTGATGCGGTCGACCATTTCCTGCTGGGTCACGATTTCTTTATTAGGACGGTGGCCGCAACGCTTGGCGCCGACCTGGTCCTCGATGTGGATCGCCGCCGCGCCGAACTTGATCATCGACTTGACGGTGCGGGCCACGTTGAAGGCCGAGGAACCAAAACCGGTGTCGACGTCCACCAGCAACGGCAGGTCGCAGACGTCGGTGATCCGGCGGACGTCGGTCAACACGTCATCCAGCCCGGTAATGCCCAGGTCCGGCACGCCGAGGGAGCCGGCAGCCACCCCGCCACCGGACAGATAAATAGCCTTGAAACCGGCGCGCTTGGCCAGCAGCGCGTGGTTGGCGTTGATCGCGCCGACCACTTGCAACGGCTGCTCGCTGGCAACCGCATCACGGAAACGCTGGCCTGGTGTGCTCTTGTTGGAACTCATGACTCACCTCGTGGAGTGACTGTCTGGTGGGCGCCGTCCTGATAGTGACGGGCGATGTTGCGTTTTGAAGCGCCGATGTGGCGACGCATCAACAACTCGGCCAATTCACCGTCACGGTCGGCGATGGCATCGAGAATTCGGTGGTGTTCGGCAAACGCCTGGCGTGGCCGATTGGGAGTGGCGGAAAACTGGATGCGGTACATGCGCACCAGTTGATACAACTCGCCGCAAAGCATTTGGGTCAGCGTGCGGTTGCCGCTGCCCTGGATGATCCGGTAGTGGAAGTCGAAGTCACCTTCCTGCTGGTAGTAGCCCACGCCTGCCTGGAACGCCTCGTCGCGCTCGTGGGTCTCCAGGACCCGGCGCAGCTCGTCGATGTCTTCGCTGCTCATGCGCTCGGCGGCCAGGCGACAGGCCATGCCTTCCAGCGACTCGCGGATTTCATAGAGTTCAATCAGTTCGGCGTGGCTCAGCGATACCACTCGGGCCCCGACGTGCGGTACGCGCACCAGCAGGCGCTGGCCTTCGAGACGGTGGATGGCCTCGCGCAGCGGCCCGCGGCTAATGCCGTAGGTGCGCGCCAGCTCTGGCTCGGAGATTTTGCTGCCCGGGGCGATGTCACCTTTGACGATGGCCGCCTGGATGCGGCGAAAGACGTTCTCGGAAAGGGTTTCCGAATCGTCCGAGGCCAGCACCGGGGGATCGAGTTGATCCAGCATATTGTCGACACCTTGTGAGTCAATGCGCCATAAACTAGCCAATACCTGCCTTCCAGTCAAAGGAAATAGAGTGATTGTCGACAATCGTCTAATAAACCCTTTGGATAAATCGAAATCGAAGGACCACCTCGGCGCTGGCACCAGAAAACCACCGTGCTAGAATGCCGCCCGCATTTGCCTGTCATCTTTTTATGGCAGGCACACGAGGCGCTTGTGCAGCAATGCCAGTCACCTTGAACTGAAGAATGGACAGCAACGCGCCAGGATTTATGAGACTCAAGCACCTCCCTTTATTGCTCTGCCTGTCCTGCCTGCCGAGCCTTGGCTACGCGGGTGAAAAGACCGTGTACGGCCTCAACGAATACGCCCAGCTGTCAGGCATCGACCTGGAAGTCGCGGCCAAACTCGACACCGGGGCCAAGACCGCCTCCCTCAGTGCCCGCGATATCAAGCGTTTCAAACGCAACGGCGAGTCCTGGGTGCGCTTCTACCTGGCTATCGACGCCGCCCACTCGCACCCGATCGAACGCCCGCTGGCCCGGGTCAGCAAGATCAAGCGGCGCGCCGGTGACTACGATCCCGAAGAGGGCAAGAAGTACACCGCACGTCCGGTAATCGAGCTGGATATCTGCATGGGATCGGCTTTGCGCAGCATAGAAGTGAACTTGACCGACCGAAGTGCATTCCAATACCCGCTCTTGATCGGCTCCGAAGCCCTGAAACGCTTTGATGCACTGGTCGACCCTAGCCTTAAATACGCTGCTGGCAAACCCGCCTGCGCCACCGACGTTCACACCGCAGAGTAATACCCATGCGCGCTCTTACCCTTCATCTGAAACTGCTGATCGCCATCCTGGTGGTGCTGGGCATTTCAGTTACGGCCTATCAGATTTTCGTGCTGGGCATCCCGGTGACCGAAGACGCCACCGACGACCTGTGGAACATCGACGCCAAGGTCGAGTTTGTCGCCAGCGCCAAGGACCCGGTAAAGATCCAGATGTTCGTGCCGCCCTTGAGCCGCGACTATGTCAGCCTCAATGAAAGCTTCATCTCCAACAACTATGGGGTGGCGGTCAACCGCGTCGACGGCAACCGCAAGGTCACCTGGTCGGCACGCCGCGCCAAGGGCAACCAGACCCTGTACTACCGCCTGGTGCTGACCAAGCGCTACACCGCCGATAAACCCAAGATCAAGGGCCCGACCTTCCGCGACAGCATCGCCATCGAAGGTCCGGAGAAGATCGCCGCCGAAGCCCTGCTCGCGCCGATCCGCCAGCACTCGGCCGACGTCGAGACCTTCATCAGCGAAGCGATCAAGCGAGTCAACAACAGCAACGACGACAACGCCAAGATGCTCCTGGCGGGCGACCCGGCGCCGGCGCACAAGGCCAAGATCGTCGAGCTGCTGCTGTCCATCGCCCACGTGCCGGTGGAAAAGGTCCACACCATTCGCCTGGTGGCCGACCAGCCCCAGACCCCGGAACTCTGGCTGCGCAGCTTCAACGGTACCGACTGGCTGTACTTCAACCCCGAGACTGGCGAGCAGGGCCTGCCAAGCGACCGCCTGCTGTGGTGGACCGGCGATGACAACCTGATCACCGTCGATGGCGGCAAGAAAGCCACCGTGACCTTCAGCCTGAACAACAGCGAAATGAACGCCATTCGCCTGGCCAAGCTGACCGACGAGAACACCGACGCCAACTTCCTCGAGTACTCGTTGTACGGCTTGCCCCTGCAAACCCAGCAGACCTTCATGATCATGGTCATGATCCCGATCGGCGTGCTGGTGATCCTGATCCTGCGTAACCTGATCGGCCTGCAGACCCTGGGCACCTTCACCCCGGTGCTGATCGCCCTGGCCTTTCGCGAGACCCAGTTGGGCTTCGGGATCGTGCTGTTTACCGTGATTACCGCCCTGGGCCTGTCACTACGCTCCTACCTTGAGCACCTGAAACTGCAGATGCTGCCGCGATTGTCGGTGGTGTTGACGTTCGTGGTGGTGCTGATTGCCGCCATCAGCCTGTTCAGCCACAAGCTGGGCCTGGAACGCGGCCTGTCGGTGGCGCTGTTCCCGATGGTGATCCTGACCATGACCATCGAACGCCTGTCGATTACCTGGGAAGAACGTGGCGGTGGCCATGCCATGAAAGTGGCGATCGGCACCCTGTTCGCCGCCTCCCTGGCGCACCTGATCATGAGCGTGCCTGAGCTGGTGTACTTCGTCTTCACCTTCCCGGCGATCCTGCTGATCCTGGTGGGCTTCATGCTGGCCATGGGGCGTTATCGCGGTTACCGCCTGACCGAGCTGGTGCGTTTCAAAGCCTTCCTCAAGGCTGACTCGTAATGTTCGGTTTGTGGAAGACCTGGAAGGCCCTGGAGGCGCGGGGCATCATGGGCATCAACCGGCGTAACGCCGACTACGTGCTCAAGTACAACAAGCGCAGCCTGTACCCCATCGTCGATGACAAGATCATCACCAAGGAACGGGCAATCAAGGCCGGTATCCACGTACCGCAGATGTACGGAGTGATCTCCACCGAGAAGGAAATCGACAAGCTCGGCGAGATCATCGACGGCCACAGCGACTTCGTCATCAAGCCGGCACAAGGTGCCGGCGGTGACGGCATCCTGGTGATCGCCGACCGTTTCGAAGGGCGCTATCGGACCGTCTCCGGGAAGATCATCAGCCATGAGGAAATCGAGCACCAGATTTCCAGCATCCTCACCGGCCTGTACTCCCTGGGCGGCCACCGCGACCGTGCACTGATCGAGTACCGGGTGATACCCGACCAGATCTTCAAGAGCATCAGCTATGAGGGCGTGCCGGACATCCGCATCATCGTGCTGATGGGCTACCCGGTGATGGCCATGCTGCGCTTGCCGACCCGTCAGTCCGGCGGCAAGGCCAACCTGCACCAGGGCGCCATCGGCGTTGGTGTCGACCTGGCTACCGGCCTGACGTTGCGCGGTACCTGGCTGAACAACATCATCACCAAACACCCGGACACCACCAACGCGGTGGACGGCGTGCAACTGCCCTACTGGGACGGTTTCATGAAGCTTGCCGCCGGTTGTTATGAACTGTGCGGCCTGGGCTACATCGGCGTCGACATGGTGCTGGACCAGGAAAAAGGCCCGCTGATCCTCGAGCTCAACGCGCGTCCAGGGCTGAACATCCAGATTGCCAACGACTGCGGGCTGACGTTGCGCACCCACGCGGTGGAAGCGCGCCTGGAAGAGCTCAAGGCCCAGGGCATCAGCGAAACCGTGGAAGAGCGCGTGCGGTTTGTCCAGGACCGGTTCGGGCATATTCCTGCGGTCGAGGGCTGATCGCCGAAACCGCTGCACCTATCGCCAGCAGGCTGGCTCCCACACTGGGTCCGTGGGGGAGCCAGACTGCTGGTGATGGCCAATCCCCTCTAGGAGCATTTCCTACAGAGGACTACAATCGCCACCCCGCCTCAATGGCTGATCTACCCCGCTCATGTCGACCTGTTCCGTATACCCGCTGCCCTATCACGCCAACCCCGCCGAGTATTTCGCGGCGATCCGTCATGCTCCCGGCAGCGTGCTGCTCGACAGTGGCCGACCGACTGCCGAGCGCGGGCGGTATGACCTGCTCAGCGCCTGGCCGCTGGCGACGCTGGCGGTCGCGCCGGATGAAAGCGGCGCAGGCTTCCTGCAACGCTTGCGCAGCACTCTCGGCCAATTGGGCGAAGCGACCATCCCGGCGCCTTTCGAACTGCCATTCGCCGGCGGCCTGATCGGCTACCTCAGCTACGATTTCGGCCGGCACCTGGAGGCCCTGCCCCACCAGGCGCAAGACGACCTGCAACTGCCCGATGCGCGCTTCGGCCTGTATGCCTGGGCGCTGATCAGCGACCACCTGCTGGGCACCAGCCAACTGGTGTTTCACCCCCACGTCAGCGCGGCCGAGCGCCAGCGCCTGCGCGACGTGTTCAGCCAGCCGGCCGCAGCGAGCAGCGCGACTTTCAGCCTCGAGGGACCGATGCGGCCCGACCTCAGTCCTGAGGATTATCGGCAGGCATTCGAGCGCATCCAGCACTACATCCAGGCCGGTGACTGCTATCAGGTCAACTTTGCCCAACGGTTCCGCGCGCAGTGCCAGGGCGACGCCTGGACCGCTTATTGCGCACTGCGGGCAGCGTGCCCGACGCCGTTCTCGGGTTTTCAGAGCCTGCCCGACGGCGGTGCAGTACTCAGTCTGTCACCCGAGCGTTTCGTCAAAGTCAGCCAGCGCCAGGTGGAGACCCGCCCGATCAAAGGCACCCGCCCACGCGGACGCGATGCCGCCGAAGACGCGGCCAATGCCGCTGAACTGCTGGCCAGTCCCAAGGATCGCGCGGAAAACCTGATGATCGTCGACCTGTTGCGCAACGACCTGGGCCGCACCTGCCGCATCGGCTCGGTGCGCGTACCGGAATTGTTCAGCCTGGAAAGCTACCCCAACGTGCACCACCTGGTGAGCAGCGTCACCGGCGAGCTGGCAGCCGACAAGGACGCCCTGGACCTGATCGCCGGCAGCTTTCCTGGCGGTTCGATCACCGGTGCGCCGAAAATCCGCGCGATGCAGATCATCGACGAACTGGAACCCACCCGTCGCGGCTTGTACTGCGGCTCGTTGTTGTACCTGGACGTGCGCGGGCAAATGGACAGTTCTATCGCCATCCGCAGCCTGCTGGTCAAAGATGCCCAAGTCTGCTGCTGGGGAGGCGGCGGAATCGTCGCCGACTCGCAGTGGCAGGCCGAGTATCAGGAGTCGATCACCAAGGTGAAGGTGCTGCTCGAAACCCTGCAGAACCTATAAAAACATCGCGAGCAGGCTCGTTCCCACAGGGAGCACATTCCATTGTGGGAGCGAGCCTGCTCGCGATAGCGTCCTCAAGGACGGTTACAGGCTCAACTCCCGGTTCGAAGCCTTGAGAAATTCCTGCTTCAACTCGGCAAACGTGTGCACCGCCGGAAACTGCGGGAACTCACGGATCACATTGTCCGGTGCATGGAACAGAATCCCGGCATCAGCCTCGCCCAGCATGGTGGTGTCGTTGTACGAATCACCCGCGGCGATCACCCGGTAGTACAGGCTCTTGAAGGCCAGGACCGACTGGCGCTTGGGGTCTTTCTGGCGCAACTGATAACCGGTGACCCGACCGGTCTCGTCGGTGACCAGGCGATGGCAGAGCAAGGTCGGGAAGCCCAGTTGACGCATCAGCGGTTGGGAAAATTCGTAGAAAGTGTCGGACAGGATCACCACCTGGAAGCGCTCACGCAGCCAATTGACGAACTCGATGGCGCCCTCCAGCGGCTTGAGGGTGCCGATCACTTCCTGGATATCGGCCAGCTTCAGGCCGTGCTCGTCGAGGATGCGCAGGCGCTGCTGCATCAGCACGTCGTAGTCGGGAATATCCCGGGTGGTTGCCCTGAGGGATTCAATCCCGGTTTTTTCGGCAAAGGCGATCCAGATTTCCGGGACCAGGACACCTTCCAGGTCGAGACAGGCAATTTCCACAACACACTCCCATTTGTACTGATTATTGAGTTGAGCGAGCAAAAGGACTGCCGAACTCTAGCGAGTCGCAACTCGCTGCGCAACGCAGACAAGCGCGCCAGCGGGCCTGGGTTTTTGCTAACATCGCCTGCATATAGAGCGCTTAGCGCCACAGACCTGTAGGAAACCGCCCTGATGAGCCCATCGTTCGACGTCGCTGAACTCGCCGCGACCTATGCCAACAAATCCGCCCAGGACATTCTCAAACTGGCCTTTGCCGAGTTCGGGGACGACCTGTGGATCTCCTTCAGCGGCGCCGAGGATGTGGTGCTGGTGGACATGGCCTGGAAGCTCAATAAAAACGTCAAGGTCTTCAGCCTCGACACCGGGCGCCTGCACCCGGAGACTTATCGTTTCATCGATCAGGTCCGCGAGCACTACAACATCCAGATCGAACTGGTGTCGCCGGACCACAGCAAGCTGGAACCTTTCGTCAAGGAAAAAGGCCTGTTCAGCTTCTACAAGGACGGTCACGGCGAATGCTGCGGCATCCGCAAGATTGAACCGCTGCGCCGCAAGCTCTCCAGCGTGCGCGCCTGGGCTACCGGCCAACGCCGCGACCAGAGCCCGGGAACCCGCAGCCAGGTGGCCGTGCTGGAAATCGACAGCGCGTTCTCCACCGCCGAGCGCCCGCTGTACAAGTTCAACCCGCTGGCGCAAATGAGCAGCGAAGAGATCTGGGGCTACATCCGCATGCTGGAGCTGCCCTACAACAGCCTGCACGAGCGCGGCTTCATCAGCATCGGCTGCGAACCCTGCACCCGCCCGGTGCTGCCGAACCAGCACGAGCGCGAAGGTCGCTGGTGGTGGGAAGAGGCCACCCAGAAAGAATGCGGCCTGCACGCCGGCAACATCATCAAGAAAGCCTGATCCTGGCGAGAGCACAGCTTGCTCGCGACCATCACGCCGCGCGATTCAGACCGCACTGAATCGCACAGCCCACTGCTGCTGCACAAACTGCTCGATGATGAAATCGACAAACACCCGGGTCTTGCCCGGTAGCAGTTTGTGCTCGGCGTAGTAGATGGCAATGTTGCCGTCATCGACGTACCAGTCCGGCAACACCCGCTGCAACGTTCCCGCCTGCAGATAACCCAGCGCAAACGGCATGCTCACCAGCGCAATGCCCAGGCCCTGGGTCGCCGTGGCACAGGCCGCTTCCGAGTCACTGAGGGTCATCCGCACCTTGAGGTTCAGCGGGCTGTGTTGCTGCTGGCGACTGGTCAATTGCCAGGAACGCACGCGACCGGTCTGCGGCGAGCGAATCAGGATGCCGTCGTGGTGGCGCAGATCATCCGGTTCGAGCACCGGCGGTTGGCGTGCCAGGTACTCCGGGGACGCCACCAGAACCCGGTGGGCCGGGGTCAGTCGACGGGCGACCACCCCCTGGGGCAGCTCGAAGCCGCCGCCAATCGCCGCGTCGAAGCCCTGGCCGATCAGGTCGACCTGGCGGTTATCGAAATGCCAGTCCGGGTTGATCGCCGGATAGCGCCCCAGGAACTCCCCCAGCAACGGCACGATGTACAACCGGCCGAACACCGTGCCCATACTGACCTTGAGGGTCCCGGCCGGACGCCCTTCGGCGCTGGCCAGGTTGGCCACCGCATTCTGGATCGTATGCAGGCTGGCGCTGACCTCACCGAGAAACAACTGACCGGCCTCGGTCAGCGTCAGGCGCCGGGTACTGCGCTGAAACAGCCGCACACCCAGGCGCGCCTCCAGCTTGGCGACACTCTTGCCCACCGCCGCCGGGGTCAGGCTCAAGCGTCGTGCAGCCTCGGCAAAGCTGCCGACCTCGGCGCTACGGACGAAGCATTCGATACTGCTGAAGGTTTCCATGATCGCCACTATAAACTTTTGGTTTACACAGACTATCGCAATCAGGGTCTACTCAGGGGGTAATGGGAAATCAATACTAGGCTCCATCAACCGGGACACTTCGCCTCGGGACTTTGGAGATCGACATGACCACTCAACCTCTCAGCGGCAAAGTAGCGCTGATCCAGGGCGGCTCCCGCGGTATCGGCGCGGCCATCGTCCAGCGCCTGGCCGCTGAAGGCGCCGTCGTTGCCTTTACCTACGTCAGCTCCACCGCCAAGGCAAAGGAGCTGCAGGACAGCATCATTGCCACAGGCGGCAAAGCCCTGGCGATCCAGGCCGACAGCGCCGATGCCGTGGCCATCCGCCAGGCGGTCAATAGCACCGTGCAAACCTTTGGCCGGCTGGACATCCTGGTCAACAACGCGGGCGTGCTGGCCATTGCTGCGTTGGAGGATTTCAAACTCGAAGACTTCGACCAGACGCTGGCTATCAATGTGCGCAGCGTGTTCATCGCCAGCCAGGAAGCCGCACGGCACATGGGCGCCGGCGGTCGCATCATCAACATCGGCAGCACCAACGCCGACCGCATGCCCTTCGCCGGTGGTGGCCCCTACGCCATGAGCAAGGCCGCACTGGTCGGCCTGACCAAGGGCCTGGCCCGCGACCTGGGTCCACGGGGCATCACCATCAACAACGTGCAACCCGGCCCGGTCGACACCGACATGAACCCGGCCCACGGCGAGTTCGCCGAAAGCCTGATCCCGCTGATGGCTGTGGGCCGTTATGGCACCGCTGACGAAATCGCCAGTTTTGTTGCCTACCTGGCCGGTCCGCAAGCGGGATACATCACCGGGGCCAGCTTGACCATCGACGGTGGTTTTGGCGCCTGAGACCTTTACCGGCACAACAAAACGCCGGGTAACCCTGCCCAGGTTACCCGGCGTCTTGTTGTGCCTGGATCAGTGATCAGGCGGTTTCAAGTGCCGGCAAGCCATAGGCCTGCAGCGAAAAAGCCTTCAACGAACGCAAGATGCTGTCGGCATGCGCATACTTTTCGTCAGCCATGGCCGCGTCCGGCACCGCTACCGCGGTCATCCCCGCCGCTTTCGCCGCAGTGACGCCAAATGGCGAATCCTCGAACACCAGGCAATCCTCAGGCGCTACGCCCAGGCGGCGCGCGGCGGTGAGGAAGATATCCGGGGCCGGCTTGGCGGCACCGACTTCAGGGTCGTCGGCGGTGACGATGGTGTCGAACAGCGCGAACCAGTCACGGTGCAAGGTGGTTTTCTGCGCGAAGGACTGACTCGAAGAACTGGTGCCCACGGCAATCGGAATGTTGTTGGCCTGCAAGTGCTCAACCAACTCCCGCGCCCCTGGCATCGCCAGCGCAAGAGGAAAACGTTCCTGCATCAAGGGTTCGCGAACCCGCAGGAACTCCTCGGCACTGATGGGCAACTCTAGCGCCTGCACCACATAACGCGCCAGGTCGGCGGCGCCACGGCCGATGATGTTCTGCTTGATGCTCCAGTCGAACGTGCGGCCGTAGCGTTGCGCGATGATCTGCGTGACCTCGGTGTAAATGCCCTCGGTATCCAGCAACAGACCATCCATATCAAAAATCACGGCCTTGATCGGGCCCAACTCCAGCTGTGCACTCATCGCATCTGATCCGTTATCAACACAACATTCCAGGAACGGCTCAGGTACGGCCATGGCCCTGATCGACCGCGCAACGGTCGAAGAAAGGGTTCAGCAGCATAACGAGCCTGGTTTACATGGGGCAACCATTTGCCAGTCGCAACATCGACAGCAGGGCCCAGGGTGAATCTCGAGCGCAGGGAAAGCGTGAGAGGTTAACTTATTATTTTATAAGATAAGTGTTGATTAACTTATGGAAGACTTATTAGACTCTCATGAACGAAATCTACTGGACCCGCAAAGCCGTCAAGCAACTGCTGCGGATACACAGTGACCAGCAACGGAAAATACGCGACGCGGTCACGCTGCTCGAACGCATGCCCGATGTGAGCAACGTCAAAGCCCTGGGCCCTCATGCCTATGGCTATCGACTCAGGGTCGGCAACTACCGGGTGTTATTCGAGTGGGACGGCGCGATCCAGGTGATCAGCATTCAAGAGGTCAAAAAACGCGATGAACGCACCTACTGAGATTCAAATCATCAAGGGCCCGGACGGCGAGCCGGCCTTTGTGGTCATCCCCTATCAGCAGTACATCAGCCAAACCGGCACTGCCGAGCTGATTCCACACTCGGTGGTCAGCCGCATTGTCGACGGGGCCACCCCGATTCGCGCGTGGCGCGAGCACCTGAACCTGACCCAGGAAGAGGTGGCCAGGCGCCTGGGCATTTCCCAGCCGGCGTTTGCCCAACAGGAGGCAGTCAACAAACCACGCCGCGCCACCCGGGAAAAGATCGCCACGGCATTCGGCATCCGCGCCGATCAACTGGAGCTGTGAACCCCGGCTGTGGGAGCTGCCTAGGGCTGCGATCTTTTGATCTTGGGTTTGTGGCGGTCGTACGCAAAATGTGCGGACAGCCAGATTGACTGTAGGAGCGAGCTTGCTCGCGATGGACGTCAACGCTTACCCATGCTGCCTGAATAAACGCGTTGCGTTCATCGCGAGCAAGCCGCAAGCGGGCGCCCGCTCCTACCGGTACATCGCAGCGAAGGATCAGTGACCCTTCTTGCCCATGCTGTTACCTACCGCGCCACCGGCGGCACCGCCCAGGCCGGCGCCGATGGTTGCACCATTCTTGCCGCCCAGCGAACGCCCGATGACCGAACCACCGGCCGCGCCGACACCACCGCCAATGGCGGCCTTGGTGCGATTACCCTTGTGGGCGCCCGCAGCACCACCGGCAGCGCCGGCTACACCCGCGCCAATGGTCGCGCCGGTGCTGCCACCGAGCTTCTGACCCACCACGTTGCCCAACGCGCCACCCAGGCCGCCACCCAACGCCGCGGTGCCATCACCGGAAGCCATTGCACCTTGAGCGACCAGAAGCCCCAGAACCAGAGCAGGCAGAGTTAAACGCATGACATGAACCTCAAACAGAGTATTGAATCGTAGAAATGGGCTGCTACTGAAGGGGGGTGTCCAGACGAGGACGCCGCCAACCTTGCTGTGCGCGTGGGTTGGACAGCAATTAGCCGAAGAGTTTTATCGCGGGCAAAAAAAAGCCCGCTGGGGAACGGGCTGACAAGACTTGCTTTTAACGGATGAGCTGAGCCTACGTTTTGGCTTGTGAAAGAAACGTGAAACACCCCAACCACTCCTGGTTACATTGATACAAAATATGACACACCTGCATATCACCCCTCCTCCCGCCAAACCGCAGGCACAAAAAACCCCGCACATCGGCGGGGTCTGTCGGGTTTTCGATCACTTGCGCAATGGCACGGTGACCCTGGGCATGAACGGTTTACTGGAAGTCCTGCTCACTGTGGACGCACGGACCTGACCCGGTTTGCTCGGCGCTTGGCCAAACCCCGAGACGTAATCTGTCTGCCCGCAGTGCACACAGTTGTTGATCGGGTACTCAGCGCCATCATCTTCGATGTACGGATTGCTCATCTCTGCGTCCCTCCCTACAGGTCGGTACCGACAAACAAGCGTTTGCCTGAAAAGCACAGACCCTCAAGAGATTCCAGACTAGCCGGTCATACCCGGACCACCCATTCAAAAAGCCATCCGCCGACGAATGGCCCAAGTCGGGTTACTTGAGCTTGACCGCGGTACCGGTCACAAAGACCACCAGCATGCTGCCCTTGCCGGAGGGCATGCTGATTTCAAAGTTGACCCCCACCACCGCATCCGCCTGCAGGCTGCGGGCGCGCTCCTTGAGCTCGTCAGTGGCCTGGGCACGGGCTTCACGCAGGGCTTTCTCGAGGGTCTGGGAACGCCCGCCGAAAAAATCGCGCATGCCGGCAAATATATCCCGCACCACATTGATGCCCTGCACGGACTCGGCGCTGACGATGTCCAGGTACGCCGCAATCTGCCGACCTTCGATGGAATGGGTAGTGGTGGTGATCATGAAAACTTCCTTGATGGACTAATGGCGGCCGCGAGGCTGGCCTAAGTCATGGAGACGTACATACTGGGTACTGGCGGCACAGATTCTGCCAGCGAGCGTGCGGGAGAGTGTATGACGGTCTTTTTACTGCTGTACCTGTGCACCGACGCTTCGCGCAGCGACTGCCAGGTGATTGCCGTTGAACATTGGGTGCAGCCCGATGCCTATCAACAGTGCGTCGCGGCGGCCAGACAACTGACCAAGGACCTCACCGCGAAAAACCGCCAGAGCAATTATTTCGTCTGTGAAACCCAAGCCAGCCCATGAGCTACAGGCAATCGCGCACCGCCTTGCGCAAGGCCGCCGACTTGGCCCACGGTGGTCCCTGGTACAACGAGACCTTGCTGCCGTCCTTGTACTTGACGATATCGACGATCTCATCGGCGGTAATGATGCTGGGCGCGTTGATCCGCCAGCCGTTGGAGATCTGGGTCTGGGTAGCCTTGGGCACCTCGCGCTGCCAGGCTGAAAACACACACGCCGCGTATTCCTTGGGCGGTTTGGCAGTCTCCTTGCTCAGGTTCGGCTCCCCCGGCACCAGCGAGGCCGGTAACGAACACCCCGCCAATACCACACACCCCAGCGCTGCCATCCATATCCGCATGATTGTTCCTTGCACTCAAAGAGGAAAATGTAGCTTCACATTGAGTGCTCAGCCAGCCCACCCGGCATCAGGCCAGAACCACCACCCGGGTTGCATGGCCTGGGCCGAATGGATTCACACTCAGCGCCAGGCCAACGCTCCTGCTTAGAAAATCCCGCGATAGATGGCCGCTACATCCTGTTCCGTCATGTCCCGTGGATTGCTGTCGATCAAGCGGCGAATGCCTACCACCACTTCCGTGGCCATCGACGGGATGGCCTGTTCGTCGACCTGTAGCTTCGACAAACGCGTCTCCAGGCCGCTGTCGCGCACCAGCGCCTCAATGGCCAGGACAAACGCCTCGGCCGCCGTGGCCTCATCGGCAAACAGCTGGTCCGGCAGCAGATAGGCTGCCAGTTCAGCATATTGGCGCTGCGCCTGGGCGAGGTTGAAGCGAATGATCGGTGCCATGACCAGGGCGTTGGCGTGGCCATGGGGAATATGGAAGCGCGCCCCCAACGGATAGGCCAGGGCATGGATCGCCGCCACCGAAGCATTGACGAATGCCATGCCCGCCATCAGTGAACCTTGCAGCATCGCCGTGCGTGCCGCGACGTCCCGACCATCGGCCAGCACCTTGGGCAGATTGCGTCCCAGCAAAGCCAAGGCGGCGGTGGCCAGGCTGTCGGCAATTGGGTTCTTGCGCGTGCGGCTGGTGTAGGCCTCGATGGCATGCACCATGGCATCCAGGCCGGTGGCGGCAGTGACCTTGGGCGGCAGGCCGAGGGTCAGCTCGGGGTCGAGCACCGCCACGTCGGGCAGCAATTGCGGCGAGTACACCACCTGCTTGCACTGCTGCTCATCAGTGATTACCGAGACCCAGGTCACCTCCGAACCCGTGCCGGCGGTGGTTGGCATCAACACCAGCGGCACCCGTTGCCCCAGCGCTTTATCGGTGCCGTACATGGCTTCCAGGGACTGCTCGCTATTGACCAGCAAGGCCACCAGTTTCGCCGCATCCAGGGAACTGCCGCCCCCCAACCCCAGCACCCCATCGACCTTGAACGCGCGCGCCTGGGCTGCGGCCTGCTTGACCACACTGGCCGAAGGATCGGGCACCACCTGATCGAACACCGTCACCTCGCAGCCAGCAGCGTGCAAGGCCTGTTGCGCACTGGCGGCAAAACCCAGGCTGACAATGCCTGGGTCGCACACCAGCATCACCCGTTGTGCGCCCAATCCGCTGAGCACGTGCCCGACCTGTTGCAGCGCACCGGCTTCACACAGGATGCGCGGTACGCTTCTGAATTCGTAACTCATGAATCACTCCTTCGCCCTACAGCACCGAGGCGTAGATGGCGTGAATATCGTCGCGGTTGAGCGGACGCGGGTTGTTGATCAGCAAGCGCTCGACCTTCAGCGCGTCCTCGGTCAGCCGGGACAGGTCCTGGGCCGTGACGCCCACCTCATGCAAACGCTGGGCGAACGGCATGCGCGCCACCAGGCGGGTCATGAAATCGATGAACCCCTCGCACGCCTCGGCCGCATTGGCAAAGCGCTGCTGCGGCAGTACCGCCGAGGCCAGTTGCGCGTACAGCGGCTCGGCCGCCGAACGGTTGAAATTCAGCACGGGCACCAACACCAGGGCATTGCTCAAGCCATGGGGCACGTGGAATTGCCCACCCAGTGGATAGGCCAGCGCATGCACCGCCGCCACTGGCGCATTGGCGAACGCCATGCCGGCCAGCATCGAACCCAGGAGCATGTCCGAACGCGCCGCCAAGTCACCCGGCTCGGCCAGTACCCGATCCAGGTTGCCCGCCAGCAAACGCAGGGCCTGCACCGCCAGGCCATCGGACAACACGTTTTTCTTGTGCACGCTGGTATAGGCCTCGATGGCATGCACCATCGCATCGACCCCGGTCATGGCGCTGATCGCCGCCGGCAGGCCGACGGTCAAGCGCGCATCCAGCAAGGCGATGTCCGGATACAACAGCGGGCTGACCACGCCCTTCTTTTCATGGCTGGGGGTAGTGACGATTGCCACGGCCGTGACCTCGGACCCGGTGCCCGCAGTGGTCGGCACCTGGATCAACGGCAACCGTGGCCCCTTGGCCAGGTTGATGCCGTAGATGGACTCCAGCGACTGCTCGTGACCACACAGCAGCGCCACCAGCTTGGCGGTGTCCAGGGAGCTGCCGCCGCCCAACCCGATGACCGCCTGGGCGCTGCAACCGCGCGCCACTTCCACCGCATCCAGCACCGCGGCCACCGGCGGATCCGCCTGCACATCGCTGTACAGCGTGACCTGCACGCCCTGCTCGCGCATCGCCGCCAGCGGTGCATCGAGCAAGCCGGCGCGCAGCAGGCCTGGGTCACTGACCAGCAGTACCCGCTCGGCTTTGAGCTCGCGACACAACTGGCCCAGGCGCAAGGCGCCGTCAATTTCACAGATCACCCGTGGGGTGGTTTCAAAGGTAAATGTCGACATGGTGCTCCCTACCCTACTGTCACGCTGCCGCGCTCGATGCGAAACAACGCATCGACCAGGTCAGCAGAATGAGTGTCATCGGACTCGCTGATCAGCACGCACAAACCTTCCTGCCCGAGCTTGGCGATCACCTCGCTCAAGCGCCTCGACAGCACGGGCGCCACGCCCTCGAAGGGTTCGTCGAGCAACAGCAGCTTGTTGCCGGGCATCAGCGCCCGGGCCAGCGCCACCAGCTTTTGCTGGCCGCCCGACAGTTGCATGGCCTTGCGGTCGCGGAACTGGGCGATCTCCGGGATCAGGCTGTACACCCATTCCAGGCGGCGCTGACTGTCGGCCAAGTGATTGGCCCAGACCGGCAGCAGGATGTTCTCCTCGACCGTCAACGCCGGGATCAACCGCCGATCCTCCGGCAAATAGCTGATACCCGCCGCTGCCCGCTTGAAGCTGGGCAGGGTGCGCAGGTCCTGCCCGGCAAAGGACATGTCACCCGCGTCGGCGTCCAGCAACCCCATGATGGCGCGGATCAGCGTGGTCTTGCCGGCGCCGTTATGGCCGATCAACCCCACCATCTGCCCGGCGCCCACGGTCAGCGACACCTGGTGCAGGATCGGCACCCCTTCGATCGACACACTCAGGTTGCGAATCTCAAGACTCATAGCGCGGCCCTCAGGTGAACTTTCTGGCTACCGGTGACAAACTCCTGCACCCGCGGATTGGCCAGCACTTGTTCCGGCACCCCGTCGGCCAGTACTTCACCGCTGTAGAACGCAAGGATGCGCGAGACGTAACGACGCACCACATCCATGTCGTGCTCGACAAACAACACCGTCACCCGGCGCTCGGCGACCACCCGCATCACCGTGTCCATCAGCGCAGTTTTCTCCTCGGCGCTGACCCCACTGGTGGGTTCGTCGAGCAGCAGCATCTGTGGCTCGCCGATCAGCGCCATGGCGATATCGATCAGCTTGCGCACACCCTGCGGCACGGCGGTGACCTGGGTATCGCGCCAGCGGGCGATGTCAAACTGCGCAAGCATCGCGTCGGCCAACGCCACCCGCGCCGCCGTGCGCATCGGCGCCAGCAGCGAGGGAAACGGGTTCTGCGCCGCCGCCACGGCGATCAGCAGGTTGTCCATTACGCTCAACTGGGGGAACAACTGGGCGACCTGGAACGAGCGGGCCATGCCCAGGCGGGTAATCGCCCGGGGCGTGCGGCCGATGATCGACTGGCCATTGAACAGGACCTGGCCACTGCTGGGTTTCAGGTAGCCGGTGACCATGTTGATAAAGGTGGTCTTGCCGGCGCCGTTGGAACCGATGACGCCGACCACTTCGCCCGGCCGAATGCGCACGTTGACGTCCTTGGCCGCGGTGACCGCACCAAATGCCTTGCACAGTCCTTGAGTTTCGAGAATGCAGCTCATGCCTTGGCCCTCCGCGCTTGTCCGGTAAACAGGCTCCACAACCCCTTGGGCAGGAACACGATGATCGCCAGCAAGGTGAAGCCCAGAATCATTTGCCAGCTATGGGGCACCAGCTCGATGGCATAGGTGCGCACCACCGCAAACACAATCGCCGCAATGAAGGGCGCCGCGACGTGGGCGGTACCGCCGAGCAAGGCAATGAACACGAACTCGCCAGAGGTGATCCAGTACGCCATTTCCGGGTCGATGTGCCCGGCCGACAGCGCCATGAAGCCGCCGCCCAGGGCCGACACCGCAGCCGCCGCCACGTAGTTCATGTACAGCACCCAACGGGGAGATTGGCCGAGGTACTCGACGCGCACTTCGTTTTCGCGAATCGCTTCGCACATCATCCCGGCACTGCTGCGGCTGTAGCGGTGCAGCAACACCGCCAACACCGCGCAGACGCCGACGATGATGATGAACAGCGCGAGCGGCGCCTGGCCCTGGGCCGGGCTCCAGCCGAACAGGCTCCAGGCCTTGACGTTGAAGCCGTCGGTGCTGCCCAGGGCCGAGCTCTTGACCAGCACGCCGTACAGGATCATCGAGAACGCCAACGACAACATGGCGAAAAAGATCTCTCGGTAGCGGGTCATCAACAGGCCCAGCAGCATTGCCAGCAACACGGCTGCGCCCACCCCGATCACCAGCAGCAAGGCCAGGTCGGAGATCTCCAGGAAGTGCCCGCTCATGCCCACGGCATAACCGCCGACGCAGAAGTACAGGCCCTGGCCGAAGGTCACCAGGCCCGCGCGCATCTGCATCACCACGCCCTGCACCACCATCGACTTGGCCAGGGCCATCGTCAGCAGGAACACCAGCCATTGCGGCGCAATCAAGCCGCCGGCGGCCAGCAGCAGCGCGACGCCGAGCAGTATCAGTTCGGTTCTATTGAGGCGCATATCAGATTTTCCTCGCCAGCACGCGGCCGAACAGGCCCTGCGGACGCACCGCAAGCACCAGCGCCATCACGCCGTAGATCACAAAGAGTTCGAATTCCGGGGCGTAGTGCACGGCGGCGGCACGGCTCAGGCCCACCAGCAAGGCACCAACAGCGGCCCCTTCGATGCTGCCCATGCCACCGACCACGACCACGGCAAAGGCCAGCACGATGATTTCCACGCCCATGCCCGGCACCACGGAAATCGCCGGCGCCGTCAGGGCACCCGCCAGCGTGCCGAGCATGGTGCCCAGCACGAACACCAGGGTGAACATGCGGCGCACGTTGACGCCCATGGCCATCGCCACTTCCCGGTCATGGATCACCGCGCGCAGCACCTTGCCCTGGTGGGTGCGCTCCAGCCACAGCCACAGGCACAGGCCCAGCACCACCGACACACCGACCAGCATCAGGTCGTAGTTGGACACCTTGAGCCCCGCCAGGGCGCTGCGGCCCATCTCGGCATACGGCTGATAGGCGAAGTAAGGATTCACCCCCCAGACCATCTTCATGCTGTCTTCGAGGACCAGCAGCAAGGCGTAGGTGATGATCACCATCAGCACTTCGTCGCGGCCGTACATGAAGCGCAACAACCCGCGCTCGATGATCAGCCCGACGATCAGCCCGGCCACCAGCGCGCAACCGAGCATCAACAGATACCCCGCCCACACCGGCCCGATGCCGTTGTTGAAATACCAGCCCACCAGCGACGCGGCGGTATAGGCGCCGATGGCGTAGAAGCTGCCATGGGCCATGTTCAGGATGCGCATCACCCCGTAGATCACGGTAAGCCCGGCGGCTACCAGGAACAGCCACGAGGCATAGATGGTGCCGTCAATCAGCACCGCAAAAAGACTCATCATAGGGGTCCTACCTTGGCAAAGAGGTGGCGGCGCCCGCAGGCCCGCCACAGTGGATCAATCACGCGGCGCGGCTCAGTTGCACTGGGCACCCGGGAAGCCGGCCTTGATCCATTCCAGCGCGGTGGTACCGTCCGGCGGGGTCACGCACTCACCGTTGAAGGCGATGACGTTCTGCACGCCGCCCTTCTTGTTCGCCGCGTCGTACTGGTACTCGCCGTAGGCAATGCCTTGCATCGCCTGGTGACCACCGGCCCGGGCCATTTGCACCTGGCCCGAGACCGACTCGAAGGTCGCGCCCTTGAAGGCCTTGGCGATCTCCAGCGGTGCCGGGACCTTGCCCGACTCGACCTTGGCGTTCTCCGCCGCGTGCTTGAGGCCGAGAATCGCCTGGGCCATCTTGCTCGCCGGGTACGTCGGGTCGGTCTTGTAGGCCGCCTGGTAGCTGCCCTTGAACCAGCGGTTGAGCTCGTTATCCGGGGCAAAGGCACCGAATGGCCCACGGCCGCCGATGATCATGCCGTTGGGTGCCTGGTCCTTGTAGCGGTCGATGGCCGACTCGCCGCACGTCAGCACGGCGGTTGCATCCTCCAGCAGGCCACGGGCGTTGGCCTGCAGTACCAGGGCCTCCATGTCGCCACCCCAGAAACTGGAGTGGATGATGTCCGGGCGCTTGACCGACAAGGCGGAAATCTCGGCGCCATACTGGCCCTGGAACACCTTGGGCATTTGCGACTCGACCACCTTGGCCTTGGGCATCAACTGCTCCATGGAGTGGGTGAAGTCGTTCCAGCTGTCCTGGCCCCAGGCGTAGTTCTGCTGGATCCCGGCGACCTTCTGCGCGTCCGGGCGGACCTTGGCCAGGTAACGCGCCGCGCCGATGTTGTCCACGGCCGCATCGAGGCTGGTGCGGAACACGAACTGCGGGGTCTTGTCTTCATTGAACAACTGCGAAGTGCCGCAATCGTAGAACACCGTCATCGCGCCCAGCTCTTCGGCCACCGGGGCAATGGCCAGGCAGTCGCCGGACGAGATGTAGCCCACCACCGCATCGACCTTCTGGCGCTGCACCAGGTTACGGAACTCTTCCACCTGCTTGGCCGCACCACCGGCCTCATCGATGATCACCACTTCGATCTCGGCACCGTTGATGCCAATGGTGTTGTAGGGCGCGGGCAGCTTGCCCTGGTTCAGCCCTTCCACCAGTACCTTGGCGGCATTCGCCGAGGGTTCGCCGAACGGGCCGGCGGCAGGGCCCGAGAGGAAGGTCACGATACCGATGCGGAACTTGCCGTTCTCGGCTGCCTGGACGCTGGTGGTCAAGGACAGGGCCAGGCCCGTGGCAGCGATGGCCAGGGCCAGGGGATGTTTGATCATGGTTTTTTTATAGTTGTACATGGGCTGATGTCTCGGTGGATGAATGAACGGCCTAAGGTGCCTGGCCCTCGGTACTGCGTTTACGTGCGGCCAGTCGCCGCGCCAGCGTGGCGTCATCGAGCTGCAGCTCCTGCGCCGAATACACTGACCACTCCCCCAGCATCAGTTGCGCCGGAGGAAAATCGGAATTGGCCACAGGAGTGCCAACCGCTTGGGTTTGCTGGATCTGGTGGGTGATCGGGTCAATCCGTGAAGCGAAACCGTCCGGGTCTTCCGGCAGGGCAATCTCCAGCCCCTCCAACGCCTTGATCAACGCCTGGCTGTCGGTGGCCCCGGCGGCTTTCTCATAGGCCTTGGCCAGCACCATCACGCCGGTGTAGGCGCCCTGGGCGGCGTAGGTCGGGTATCGCCCGCTCAGGGCACGAAAGCGCTCGACAAAGGAGTGGTTGCGCTCGGTGGCCGGCCAGTTGTTGTGGTGACGGGCCGAGAGAATCAACCCCGGCGGCGCCTTGGCTCCCAGTGACACCAGGAAGTCGTAGTTGCCGCCCGTGTCGAAGTTGGCCAGGCGCGAGGTTTCGAACAGCCGGGTACCGGCTGCCTGCTTGATGAAGGCGTGCAGGTCGCCGCCCCACAGGGCCGAGACAATGATGTCGGGCCTGGCCTGCTCGAGGGCGGCGATGTACGCCGAATAGTCCGGCTCGTACAGCCGTGGCCACAGCTCGGTGACATCTTCGAATTGCACGCCCAACTGGCTGAAGGCTTCATGCAGGTCATCACGGGAGACGTGGCCGTACTCGTAGTCCGGGCCGATGAACGCCAGGCGCTTCCACCCCGTGGTTTTCTGCAGCGCTTGCAGATAACGGGCACCGGCCGCCATCGAGGTCCAGGTGTCGTTGGTCACGCGAAAATAATACGGATGGCCGTTTTCCAGGGTCATGCGCGAGGACGCATGGTCGGTGCCGATCATCAGCACCCGCTCCTGGTAGGCCAACTCGCTGACCGCCAGCGCCACCCCCGAAGACACCATGCCGCACAACACCTGCACGCCGTCCTTGTGGATAAAACTCTTGGCCAGGCTGACGCCATAGGACGCCTTCGACTGGTCGTCATCGACGATCACCCGCAGGCGCGGCAGCAACTCGCCCGCCTCACGCCGGGCATGCAGTTCGTCCAGGGCCACCTGGATGCCGACGATGCTGTCCTGGCCGTAGATCGCGGCGCGCTCGGTCATCGGGTACAGGCAGCCCATGGTCAGGTCGGCCTGACCGGCGGCCACGCCTAACTCCAGCCGGCCAACCTGGGCACAGGCGGCAACGCTCACGAGCACACTGCTGAAGGCCAGGGCAACCTGAAACCAATGACGGGGCAGGGACATACAATGAATTCCTGTTGGGCGTTGATAACGCCTCTTGTTGGACAGCCGGGTTGCTAGAGCAAGGGCTGTGCCAGAGGTGTTGGGGAAGGTCTCAAGGATGGGCAAAGCGAACCAGCCAAACCCTTGTAGGAGCGAGCGCCCGCTTGCGGCTTGCTCGCGATGGCGGTGTGTCAGGCACCGTTGATGTTGGCTGTGCCTGCCCCATCGCGAGCAAGCTCGCTCCTACAAGGGTTTGGCGGGTGTGGTGGTGGCGGGGATGTTGAGCGCTTAGCGCTCACACCCCGCGCAAGGTTGAGCGGTTAGCGCTCGATGCCCAGGCGTTGCAAGCGACGCTTGAGCGCATGCCGGGAGATCCCCAGCAGGTGCGCGGCCAGGCCCTTGTGCCCGGCGGTCCGGCTGAGGGCATCGGTCACCAGCTCGCGCTCGGCGCGCTCCAGCTGATCGCCCAGCGCCTGGGCCTCGCTCGCCAGTTCGGGGCCGTGCATCGGTGCCGGCAACAACGCCGCGCTGATCGCCCGGCCCGGGGACAGGATGGTCAGGCGCTCGATGAGGTTCTTCAGCTCGCGAACATTGCCCGGCCAGCGATGGGCACGCAGCGCCGCCAGACAGTCCGCCTCGAACCGGATCGCCTCGACGCCCTCCTCCAGGGCCTGGCGCCGGGCAAAATACTCGGCCAGCAGCACCACATCATCGCCGCGCTCACGCAGGGCCGGAATGTCCACGGTGATCACGTTCAGCCGATAAAACAGGTCCTCGCGAAACCGCCCCAGGCGCACATCTTCCGCCAGGTCGCGATTGGTCGCCGCCACCACCCGTACGTCGGCGTTGCTGGCGCGATTGGCCCCCACCGCACGGTAACTGCCGTTCTCCAGGAAGTGCAGGAGCTTGGCTTGCAACGCCAGGGGCAACTCGCCGATTTCATCGAGAAACAGCGTCCCGCCATCGGCCTGGCTGACCAGCCCCACACGCTTTTGATGGGCACCGGTGTAGGCGCCCTTCTCCGAGCCGAACAGCTCGGCCTCGATCAACTGCTCCGGCAAGGCGGCGCAATTGACCTCGATAAAGGCGTGGGCCACCCGCGAGCTATGGGCATGCAGCGCCTGCGCCACCAATGTCTTGCCAGTACCGGACTCGCCCAGCAGCAGGATGCGCGTCGCCGAACTGCGCGCGATGCGCTGCACCGCCGCACTCAGGGTGCACATCGCCGGGCTCTGGCCGTGCAGGCCGGCGTCCATCCGCTGGCCATCCGACTCGGCCACGGGCCCGGGTGTGGCCAGGGTGCTGGCGATGGTCGCCAACAGGTCATCCAGTTCGAAGGGTTTGGTCAGGTAGTCGGTCGCCCCGCCTTTCACCGCCTGCACCGCCGCACGCGTATCGCCGTGCGCAGAGATCATGATCACCGGCAACCCGGGCTGCAGCGCGCGCAGGCCGTCGAGCGTGGCCAGGCCATCGATGCCCGGCAGGCCGAGGTCGAGCAGGACCATATCGATGTCGGCGGGCCCGCCCTTGACCCGCTCCAGCGCCGCCTCGCCACTGCCGGCCGTGCTGATGCGCATGCCCTCCGCACGCAAGGCATAGCTCAGAGAGCGCACCAGCGCCTCTTCATCATCAACGATCAAAACGTGAATTTCAGACATCAACGGCTCACTTAGCGCGTGCACTGAGGCCAGGGAAATCAAGCGTGACCTGCGTGCCCTCCCCCAGCGTACTGACGATTTCCATGCGGGCGGCGTTGGCCTCCAGCAGTTGTTGGCAAATACTCAAGCCCAGCCCGGTGCCTCGGGCTTTGGAGGTAAAAAAGGGTTGGCGAATCTGTTGCAGGTCGGCCTCGGATATCCCGCAACCACGGTCCAGCACGCTGATGCAAACGCGCTCGCCCGAGGCTTCGCCGCGCAGGTGCACCACCTGGTCATCGGGACTGGCCTGTACCGCGTTCAGGCACAGATTGAGCAGCACTTGCTGGGCTTGCTCCGGGTCGACGTACAGCTGCAACCCGGGTTCGGTCCAACAGCGCAGCTCGATATTGTGCGCCTGGCTATCCGCCGCCACCTGCCGTGCGATGCGCTCGAACAACTGCGCCACGTCCACTGCCTGGGGCTGGGCCGGGTGTGGCCGGCCGTACTCCAGGAGATCGCTGGTGACATGGGACAGTCGATCGATTTCCTGACCGAGATCGCTCAACAGCATCCGCCGCTCCGGCTCCTGTTCACGCCGCAGCAGCGCTTGCACGGTGGTCTTCATGGTTGCCAGGGGGTTACGCACCTCATGGGCAACGCCGGTGGCGAACGTACCCAACACCGCCAGGTTTTCACTGCGCACGGTGTTTTCCATCACAGCCGCCAAACGCTCGGCCATCACATTGAAGGCCCTGGCGACATGCCCGATTTCGTCGTTGTGCGGCTGCTCCGCCAGGCGATAACCGAGGTCGCCCATCGACAATTGATGAGCCCCCTGCAGCAGGGTACTGACCCGTGCGCGCAGTTGCCGCGACAGGGTGAAAAACACGATGAGGATAAACCCGATGAAGCTCGCGGCCACCCAGTACAACCACTGGCGAGCATCGTTCAAGGGTTCGAGGATCGCCCCCGGCTGGACGCTGAATACCAGTTGCCAACCCGGCAGGATCTGCGGCCCCTCGCGCCACTGCGTGGGGGCCGGAACCACGCGCCCGGTGGGATCGATGAACACCCCGCCCGGCACCCGCAACAACGGTGCGACCACCCCACTCATACCGGCGCTGACCAGCAGTTCGGTCAACGACGCCAGGCGCAGGTGCAAGGCGATACTCGCCCCATGATCGGTGCGTCCGCTGCGAATCAGCTTGCGAATCAAAAATCCACCGGAACGTCCGGCCTTGGGCAGCAACGGCCCGATCACCTCGACATCACCGACGCGGGTGCTCGGCAAACCGGCGACCGACCACTGCGAATTGGTCCAGTAGGGTTCACCCGAGGCCGCTTGGCCGGGCAGCACATTGAGCAACTGCTCGTGCTCATCGAAGAACAGCACGCCGTACAGGAACGGCAGGTCGCCCTCGAGCTTGAGCAGTGAATCCACATCGCTGCTGGGGCGCGACTGGTCGGTGATGAAGTCCGGCATGTTCGGGTGGTTGGACAACGCCGACAGCTGGTAGAAGCGGTCATCGAGAAACGATGACAGACGGTTGGCCGTGGACAGCGCCTGGGCATCGAGCCGCTCACCGGTCAAGCGGTTGAGCAAATCCTTGGCCAGTTGTTCGTAGAAAATCGCCAGGGCAATCAGCGCGATGCTCATGACCACCACGGAAAGCAGGGTGTAGCGCGCCACCAGACTGCGCCGCGGACGCGCGAGCCAGTGCCACAGCACAGAGGTTGGAGCGTTGGGGTTCATAATTTTTTGTTTGTTTTTGTATGAACCCGGCAGCATAAGGACCCAGGCGCGCTCCTGTCCACCGCGCCCCTTCAGATCTCCAGAATGCCCGATGCCATGAAACCGCCGTCCACCGGAATCACATGGCCGCTGATGTATGACGAATCATCGGATGCCAGGAAGGCCACCGCCCCAGCCATTTCCGCCGGAGTGCCATAGCGGCGCATCGGTACGGCGCGGGCATAGGAATCGCGCGTCGCGGCCGAGTGCAGCCTTTGCGTCAGCGGGGTATCCACCGGGCCTGGGGCAATGCCGTTGACGGTAATCCCGTACTCGGCAAGCTCGACGGCCATCTGCCGGGTCAGCCCGATGAGCGCGGCCTTGGACGTGCCATAGGCCGTGCGACCCAAGCTGGCGCGCAGACCGCTGATCGAGGCGACGTTGATGATCCGCCCCCAGCCATTGGCCTGCATCAGCCGCGCCGCGTGTTGGCCGCAGAGCAGTGAACCGGTCAGGTTAATGTTCAGGACCCGCTGCCAGTCGCTGAGGTCGCACTCCAGGAACGCCTGGGTCTTGGCCACCCCGGCATTGTTGACCAGCACATCACAGCGGCCGAAGCGCGCTTGCAGCAAGGCAAACGCCGCGGCTATGGACTGCGCGTCACCGACGTCGATGACCAAGGCCATCGCCGTTATGCCTTGGGCATCCAGCCCGGCGACCATTTCTTGTGCCGCCGCCAGGTTGATGTCGGCGACCACCACGGTATGCCCGTCGTGCCCCAGGCGTTCGGCGATGGCGGCACCGATCCCCATGGCGGCCCCCGTCACCAGGGCCACGCGCCCAAGCGCCGCGGCGCCTGGCAGTTGTTGTTTGGCTGATTGGCTCATGACAAGTGCTCTCTTAAAGGAAACCGATGGAAATCCATGGGAAACAGGCGACGATAATCAACGCCAGGATCAATGCCGCGAGGTAGCCCCAGACACGCCGGATGACCAGGTCGGAGGAAACCTTGCTGATCGCGCAGGCGGCGTAGAAACCAACCCCCAGGGGTGGCGCGAACAGGCCGATGCCCATGGCCAGGATCACCACCATGGCGTAATGCACCGGGTGAATCGAAAGCATCTCGGCCAGCGGGAACATCAGTGGCCCGAACAGCACGATCGCCGGGATGCCTTCGAGCACGCTGCCCAGGATCACGAAAGTGACGATGGTGACGATCATGAAGCCGATGGCTCCGCCCGGGATTTCACTGATCAGGTCCACCAGCGATGCCGAGAAGCCCGACTGGGTCAGTGCCCAGGCCATGGCCGATGCCATGCCGATGATCAGCAGGATGGCGCCGGAGAGTGCCGCCGCTTCGAGCATCATCGGGTAGACCTTCTTGAACTCGATGTGGCGCATGAACAGGTGCATCACCAGCCCGACCATCACCACATACGCCACACCGATGGTGGAGACCTCGGTCGCGGTGGCCGCACCTTCCAGCACTGCCACTCGGATCAGCACCGGCAGGGCCAGCGCCGGCACGGCGATCATGAACGTGCGCGCGACCACCGACAGCGGCGCACGCTGAACATTGGGCATTGCTTCCTTGCGTGAGCGCCACCAGCACACCAGCGCGATCACCACGGTGGCCACCACCGCCGGCATCAGCCCACCGATGAACAGCGCGGTAATCGAGACGCTGCACACCGCGCCGATGGTGATCAACACCAGGCTTGGCGGAATGGTCTCGGTCATCGCCCCGGTCGCCGCCAGCAGCGCGGCCAGTTCTTCGGGCTCGGAACCGCGTTTTTTCATTTCAGGAAACAGCGCCGGTGCCACGGCCGCCATGTCGGCGACCTTGGAACCGGAAATCCCCGAGACCAGGAACATCGCCCCCAGCAACACATACTGCAGGCCACCGCGCACATGACCGAGCAACGAGGCCATGAAGTCGATCAGCGTGCGCGCCATGCCGGACAGTTGCAGCACCACGCCCAGCATCACGAACAGTGGCACCGCCAGCAGCACCATGTGCGACATGCCTTCGTCCATGCGACTGACCACAATCGACAACGGGGCATGGGTGGCCAGCGCCAGGTAGGCCATGGTCGCGGTGCCGAAGGCGAACGCGATGGGAATCCCGCCGAAGACACAGGCCCCCAGCAGCACCAGGAAAAAGATAATCAGGTTGTAGTTGCCCAGGTCCACCAGCAACGGCTGGCTGATCCACAACACCGAGGCCACGAGCGCCACCACGGCAATCCCGGCCATGAACTGGCGCACCGTGGAAAACCGCGCCATGCGCGACACGGCAGCCAGCAGCATCAACACCGCACCGACCGGCAAGGCCGCTGCGCGCAGGCCATCGGGAATGCCCAGCGCCGGGGTGGTGATCGACATCTGCTCATGGGAGTGCTGCATGGCCGGGGCGATGATCATCACCACGAACAGGCACACCACCAGCGCCGACAGCGTCTCGCAGAAGCCGCGCCAGGCTTGCGGCAGCTTGTTCACCAGCGCCGACATGCGCATATGTTCGCCGCGGTCCAGCGCCAGCACCGCACCAAACATGGCCATCCAGATAAACAGCGAAGACGCCAGCTCATCGGACCAGATCAGCGGACTGTGCAGCAGGTAGCGGTAAATCACTCCCGCCAGCAGCACGCAGGTTTCGATCACCATCAACGCGACGGTGATCAACCCGACTGCCCGCATGGTCCATGTGTTCAGACAGACAAGCGCCCGGGCCGGCAGGCGCATGGTAGACGTGGGGGCCACTGCCGCTGGCGCGACCATCATGCCAGTTTCCCGGCATATTTCTCGAGGATGGACCAGGCGGCGTCGCCGAACTTGTCGTGCCAGTCGCCATAATAATTGGCGCTTTGCAGGCGCTCGCGGAACGGTTCCGGTGGCGCCGCCACCAGCTCCAGGCCTTGCTGCTTGAGCGTATCGCGGATGGTGCCCTGCAGCTTGGCCAGGTCATCGCGCTGCGCGAGCACGGCGGTATTGATGTGTTTGCTGACCACGGCCTGCACGTCCGCGGGCAAGCGCTTGAAGGAGGCGCTGTTACCCAGCATCCAGAAGCCATCCCAGACATGGTTGGTCAGGGAGCAGTACTTCTGCACTTCGTAGAGTTTCGCCGAGGCCACCAGGGTCAGCGGGTTTTCCTGGCCCTCGACGATGCGGGTCTGCAGTGCCGAGTACACTTCGGAAAAGTTGATGCTGGTCGGCGCCGCTTCAAAGGCGCGGAAGATCGACATGATGATGGGGCTCGGCGGCACGCGCAGCTTCATGCCCTTGAGGTCGTCGGGGGTGGCAATCGGGCGGGTACTGGTGGTGGTCACCCGAAAACCGTTGTCCCAGATTTTGTCGAACGCAAACAGGGTCTCGGTCTTGGCGATCTCGGCCCGCACATGAGCGCCGAGGTCACCGTCCATCGCACTCCATACTTGCTCGTAATCCTTGAAGGCGAACCCGACGGCGCTGATCTGCACTGAAGGCACCATCGTGCCCAGGATCACCGGCGACAGGGCAAACATGTCGACGGCACCCGAGCGCACTTGGGCCAGGGTATCGGTGTCGCTGCCCAGTTGGCTGCTGGGGAAGATCTGGATCTGCACCGCGCCGTTGGTTTCTTCACGAATCGCCTTGGCCATTTCCCGCGCCCGCACATTCATGGAGTGGCTGATGGGCATGTTGTTGGCAAACTTCAGCTTGAACTCGGCAGCCTGGCTCTTGCCGCTGTACAGACCGAGCCCGGCGGCGGCAACGGCGGCAGAAGCAAGGGTGGCCGTTTTGAGAAAGTTGCGGCGCGAAAAGTCGCTCATTTGGTTCTCCTGACTTTATTGTTTTTATGGATCAATGGCCGTTATGCCGGCGACTGGCTAAGCAAGCTATAGCAATTGGGGTGCCACGAATGGCGCAGTCCTCCTGGCGGCAACCCAGGCTGCTACTCAACCAGCTGTTTTCACAAGGAAAAACAGCGCCTGCAGGAATGCATTTATTTCTTGCAGGGCATCTGGCGCGACGGTGGATGTAACAGGTGTCTCCTGCAAGTGTCGCTACACCTGGCATGGCAAGCGACACCTGTCCTGTACATCTGCAGCATAGGTATCTACACAACTGTGGTGCGACGTTGCACCTGTGGGCCGTCAGGGATGTTGGATCAGGTCGAGTACATATCCATTTTTGCGGTAACGGCCTCCTATGGTTCCGCCTGACGGCGGCTCACTTTTGAACAGCGCAAAAGTAAGCAAAACGCTTTTACCCCACCACTCGGTGCCTCGCTTAGGCTCGGCATGCCCGTACTCCGACATTGATTTGGGGGGCCGCCGCAATGGGCCCTCCCTGGCCCAGTGCGGCTAAACCGGCGTCCTGCCGGTTTACCCCCCAAATCAATATCGGACTCCGGCCAGCGTGGTTAACGGGGCGCCCAGGATCAAAAACAAAGCGAGGCGGCCTAAAAGCCGACCTGATCGCTAGGGCATGCGCGGTGTCGCTTCTACTTCCTAAGACGCTGACGAAGTCAGCCATCTTTTGATCTGGCTCTGGCTTTGGCTTTTGATCCTGGGCGCCCCGTTAACCACGCTGGCCGAACGCAGGCTTGAAGCCGTGGGTAACCCGGCAGGACGCCGGGTTAGCCGCCCCGCGCCAGGGATGGCGCGTGGCGGCGGCCCACGGATTCAAGCCGGAGTGAGGGAACACCGAGCCTAAGCGAGGTGCCGAGTGGTGGGGTAAGAGCGTTTTGCTTACTTTTGCGCTGTCCAAAAGTGAGCCGCTGTAAAAGCGGAACCATAGGAGGCCGTTACCGAAGAAATGGATCTGCAGGGCCGCCAACCCTACCGCCAACGGACAAGGGGCCCTGTTCAAGCGACCCCCACGGGATCAGAACAACGCCAGGGTGTAGTTGACCGACACGCGGTTCTGGTCCTGGGAATACTCGCTGGGTACGCCGCTGCGCATCGTGCCGTTACGCCAGCTGAACCCGACGCCCTTGAAGGTGCCGCTCTGCACCACGTAATCCAGCGCCAGGTCACGCTCCCACTCTTTCTCGTCGGACCCGCTCGCCATGCGGATATGGGTGCCCTTGAGGTAGGTGACCGACGCCACCAGCCCTGGCACACCCAAGGAGGCGAAGTTGTAGCCGTATTGACCGAAAGCCGTGCGCTCGCCGGCCCGGGTGAAGCTGGTGATCAGGCGGTCGGTGAACAGGTAGATACTGCTGCCGGCCGCACCTTCGTTGGTATTGCCCTGGTTGGCCTGGACAAAATTGCCGCTGTCGGAGACGTTCTGGTAACCGAGCAGGAAGGAGTTGCCACCCAGGGCGTAGGTGAACATCGCGCTCCAGGTGTCGTTGTCGATTTTGCCGGGGGTGTCCCCCAGGCCACTCACCCGGTACCCGGCGGCCCGACCCGAGGCCGTGTCGTTGCGGCCATCGGCGTCGGTCTTGAAGTAACGCAGGTCGGTGGTCAGCGACTGGCCTTCACCCAAAGGCAGCACATGCACCAGGCCGCCGAAATGCTGCACGTAGTAGTCTTCCAACTGGGCTGCGTAGTATTGCAGGGTCAGTTGTTTGCTCAGCTTGTAGTCGGCGCCGGCAAACAGGAACTCATTGCTTTGCTGGGTGCCACCGGCAACCGCGAGCCCCGAACTGTTGGTCGAACCGCGGCCGGTCGCATGTTCCAGGCGACCACCGAGCAAGGTCAGGTTGTCCACTTCCTTGGAGGTGATCATGCCGCCCTCGAAGGTTTGCGGCAGCACGCGACCATCGTTGGCCACCAGGATCGGCAACTTCGGCTGCAGGGTTCCGTAGCGGGCCTCGGTCTGGGAAAAACGCACCTTGCCGGTCAGGCCCAGTCGGCTCCAATCGTCCACGGCGCTGCCATCGCTCTCATCCGGAATCATCGAGCTGCCACGGTGATTGCCTTTACCGCCATCCAGGCGCACCCCCTGCAAACCCAGCGCGTCGACACCAAAGCCGACGGTGCCGTCGGTGAAGCCGGACTTGTAATCGAGAAAGAAGCCCTGCGCCCATTCGGCGGTCTTGCTTTGCCCGGCGGGACCGGCGCGATCGCGGTAGTCGTTGTTGAAGTAGTAGTTGCGAAACCCCAGGGTGGCCTTGCCGTCCTTGATGAAGTCAGCGTGGGCCAGGGGTGACAGGAGCACCCCGCTGGTGGCGAGCAAAGACAGGCGAACGAAAGGATTTATTGTCATTTTTGTTTCTCCTAATGGGTGCGGTCGACAATCCGGGGCGCGGGGCATGAAAGGGCCCCCGGCACCTGGCTTCGACTTTCTTGTTATGGCTATGGCGGATGAAAGCGTCAGTCGGGCAGCCACTCTTGCAGCGTCAGTTCGACCGTGATGAAGGTGAGGTTTTTGCCGCGTTCCAGGCGGCCGGCGTACAGCTTGCCATCGGCATCGGCAACCACCGCCTGCAGGCGACTTGCACCGTTGAGGATTTCGCCGCTGACGCTAAGGATTTCCACCCCAGGTCCCGGGACGTGGATCTGGATCATGCCCTCGCGACCCAGGTAGCTGAGTTGCCCGTCAATCAGGCTGCCCAAGCCACCGCGAACCACCGCCAAATCAATGCCGTGCTCTTTGCACAGGGCCTCGGCGCTGTCGATAAGGTCTTCGTTGGGCTTGAGGCGGGCGATCACCAGACGGCCCAGGCGGCCGTCCTGGACCAGCGATTCTTCGGTTACGGCAACGCTCATGACAGCTCCTTGCGGACAGGATGCAGCAGGTTGAAATGGGTTTCTGCGTCAGGCTGTACCTGGTAGGCAACCTGGTCGAACAGGCACAGGCGAATCGTCAGTGGCTCGCTGCCGACAATCAGTTTGTCCAGCACCAGATGCCCGCCGTGCTGCTCGCCATCGCGGTCCAGGAAACCGGCATGGCAATGCAACAACGGCGCGCCCCGGGCGTCGCGCCCCACGGTGATGGCGCCGCTGATAAAGGTGATGTAGCCGTCCAGGACCACCGGCTGGCCGTAGTCATACGGACGCTCGGGCTGGTCGGTGACGATCATCCGGTGATAGCTCAGGTGTGCGGCACCGCCACACAGGATGCGCCCCACGGCGCTGCCGTAACGTCGACCTTCAAGCGCCTTGAGCACGCCTGCCGCGACGTTGCTCGCCAGGGGCAGGACGATGCGCAGCTCTTCGCAGCACGGTACTTCCAGGTCCAGCAGTCGCGGTGCCAGGGACGGCCCCTCGTGAATAAACGTGCGTACTCCGGCACGCTCAGCGAAATGCGGCGTCATCAGGCCACCTCCTGGCGTTCTTCGAGCAACGCGCGGATCTGCTTCTTGACGATCTTGCCGTAGCCCGACTTGGGCATTTCCTCCCAGCGGACAAAACGTTTGGGCCATTTGTAGCGGGCGATTCGCGGCTCCAGATGGGCCAGCAGTTGTTCGTCGCTGACCTCGCCGGTGGTGACGATCACGGCATAGCCGGACTCGCCCCACTTCACGTCGGGCATGCCCAGTACGGCGGCTTCGGTCACCGCCGGATGGCTGAGCAGGGCCTCTTCGATCTCCCGCGGGTACACGTTGGAACCACCGGAAATGTACATATCCGAAGCCCGCCCGGTGATGAACAGATAGCCGTGTTCATCCACATGACCGAGGTCGCCGGTGTGGAACCAGCCGAACTTGAAACAGCTCTCGTTGGCCTGGGGGTTGTTGTAGTAGCCGCTGAACACCGCCGGTCCGCGTACGCAGATTTCACCGTCGATACCCGTGTCCAGTTCGTTGCCGGCGTCATCGAGAATCGCCACCTGCATGCCGGTGCGCGGGTAACCGCAGCTACCGACCTTGGCATTCGGCGAGTCCTCGTTGTCGTGGCAATCGGCAGGCAGCACGGTGATGTTGCCCGTCACTTCACCGAGGCCGTAGTACTGCACCAGGACCTTGCCCAACTTGTCCAGGGCATGGCGCTGGTCGACGCGATACATCGGCGCGCCCGCGTAGATCAGGTGGCGCAGGCTGCTGTGGTCGTAGCGGTCGACGGCCTCGCTTTCGGTGAGCATCTTGACGATGGTCGGCACGGTGAACAGGTTGTCCACGCGGTATTCCTGCACCAGGCGCCAGGCTTCGTCGCAGTCCAGTTTGTCGCTGGCCGGCAGGATGCAGGCAGCGCCCCGAGCGACGTTGACCAACGCATGGATGCCCGCGCCGTGGGACAGCGGGGCCAGGACCAGCGAACGCGAATGCTGATTCAGGCCCGGCATCAGGTCGGCGATATGGTTGGTGATGACAAACGCCATCTGGCCGTGGGTCAGCACCCCGGCCTTGGGATGGCCAGTGGTGCCCGAGGTGTAGAAGAACCACAGCGGGTCGTGGTACTTCACTTCGGCCGCACGGAAGCTGGCCTGCAGCGCGCTGCCCTCCTCCAGCAATTGCTCGTAGCCCAGTTCGCCGGCACGCGGCTGACCGATGGCGATCACCTGTTGCAGGCTCGGCGATGCCGCACGCACGGCGTCGACATAATGCTCCAGGCCTTCGTCATACAGCATCGCTACCGCGCCGCTGGAGCTGCCCAGGTAGGCCGCTTCCGCCGGGGTGATCCGCACGTTGGTCGGCACCCACACGGCGCCAAGGCGGAACGCGACCCAGGCACTTTCGAACAGCGGCAGGTTGTTGCGCGAATGCACCAGCAGCTTGTCGCCTTTACCCAGGCCGCGTGCGCGCAAGGCCGCAGCAACACTGTCGACCCGCCTGGAAATTTCTTGCCAGGAATGCTCACGACCGTCACGAATGAAACCCGGTGCATCCGGATAGCGACGCGCGACCTGGTTGAGCATTTCCCCCAGATTCATCACGTTGTCGATGCCCATCATTGCGCGCGCTCCAGAATGCTCACGTAGTTGGTCACAGCCGCGCCGCCCATGTTGAAGACGCCGGCGCGATCGGCCTTGGGCAACTGCATGTCGCCGGCCTGGCCGCAGAGCTGCATGGCCGCCATCACGTGCATCGACACGCCGGTGGCACCGATGGGATGGCCCTTGGACTTGAGGCCGCCCGAGGGGTTGATCGGCAGGCGCCCGTCCTTGCGGCTGATGCCCTCGGCGATGACGCGCGCACCTTGACCCCGTTCGGCCAGGCCCATGGCTTCGTACTCCAGCAATTCGGCGATGGTGAAGCAGTCGTGAGTCTCGACCAGCGACAGGTCGGCCAGGCTCAGCTCGGCCCGCTGCAGGGCCTGCTGCCAGGCGCGAGCGGCGCCTTCGAAGTAGGTCGGATCGCGCTTGGACAGCGGCATGTAGTCGTTGACTTGCACCGCGGCACGGAAACGCACGGCATGGCGGCGCTCACCTATCAGGTCCTCGCGGCTGATCACCAGGGCGGCCGCGCCATCGGTGATCAACGAGCAGTCAGTGCGTTTCAGTGGCCCGGCCACGAACGGGTTTTTTTCCGATGGCTGACGGCAGAACTCATAACCGAAATCCCGTCGCATGTGGGCGTACGGGTTGAGCACACCGTTGGCGTGGTTCTTTGCCGCGATCATCGCCAGCGCATCGGACTGGTCGCCGTAACGCTCGAAGTAGCTGTGGGCGATGTTGCCGAACACCCCGGCAAAGCCGCCCTCGATGTCGGCTTCTTCCTTGGCGTAGCAGCACTTGAGCAGGATCTTGCCCACCTCGGCGGTGGGCAGGGTATTCATCTTCTCGAAGCCCACCACTAGTGCGTGTTGGCTTTGGCCACTGAGGACGGCTTGCAGCGCCGAGTGGATCGCAGCGGAGCCGGTGGCACAGGCATTCTCCAGCCGAACCGAGGGCGTGAAGCGCAGCGCCTCAATGTGGTTGGCCAACAGGGACGAGGGAAAGTCCTGATACACAAAGCCGGCATTGAAGTGGCCAATGTGGATGGAGTCGATCTGCTGTGGCGCGATGTCGGCATGCGCCAATGCGCCAACGGCGGCCTCGGCCATCATCATCTCGGGATCGAGTTGGTCGAACTTACCGAATGGGGAGTGATACCAGCCTGTGATAACGGGCGATCGCATAAGGGGTTCCTTGCATGAATGGTGTTTGCAAGGGCGATAGCAAGAGCGGTGCCAAGGCTTGGCAAGGCCAGCGCAGGCCTTATGGCGCGGGGCTTTGCGCGATAGTGGTCAGGCCCAGGCAGCTGTCGCCCGGGGCTGGGCGGGAGACACTCCGGGAGACAGGTGTCGCTTCAGTTGTATCGTCTGGGCCAGCCGATTTGTCCGCAGCTCACCCCGCTTGCGCCTCGCGAGTCACTTGCAGGCAAGCGTGCTCTGCGCTGTCGATGAAGGTGGCGATGCAGGGGTTGTGATTATCGGCCTTCCACACCGCGACCACCTCGATGACCGGGGCATCGCGCAACGGTTTGAAGGTGGTGGTGGCCAGGCGCATGTTGCACATCGAGCGCGGCACGATCGCGATCCCCAAGCCCTCGCCCACCAGGTTGACGATGGTTTGCTGCATGTTGATTTCCAGCCCGATGTTCGGGGTGACACCGTGCTGCAGGCAGTAGTTGAAGATCATGTCGTGCAAGGCGGGAGCGATCCGTCGGGGCACGATGATGAAGGTTTCTCCGGCCAGCTCCCGTGGGTCGATCAGCGCCTGCTCGAGGAGCCGATGGCCCGGCGGCAGGACCACGGTCATTTCTTCGCGAAACAGGGTCACGGTTTCCAGCCCGGAGCAGTCCTGCGGGCGGTACATGATCGCCACGTCCTTGTTGCCGCTGCTGATGTCCTGGGCCAGGTCCAGGGGCAAGGTCTCGGTCAGCTTCAGGCTGACCTGGGGAAACTGCGCAGCGTAGCGCCGGGTAATCGCCGGCGTAACGCTGTAGGCCGTCGACATCATGAACCCCACCGACAACTCGCCCGCCGCCCCCCGCGCTGCGGCCAAGGCATTGCGCTTGGCCTGCTCGAACGCGGCAAACACCGTGCCGGTGTCCAGGTAAAAACGCTGGCCGGCTTCGGTGAGCTCCACCCGTCGCCGGGAACGATCAAACAGCCTGACCCCCAGTTCGTCTTCCAGCAAGGCGATCTGCCGTGACAGCGGCGGCTGCGAGATATGCAGGCGTTCGGCGGCACGACCGAAGTGCAGGGTTTCTGCCAGGGTGCGGAAATATTGCAGATGGCGGAGCTCAATCATGATGCTCTCAAAGGTATCAATAGATGATTTATTATGGATTGGAAAATATAAGTGTGCCTCGTTATTGTCATTCAACGCCATATCGACGGCTGCATCACAAGTGCGGTGAGTCGACATAGTCACGAGCTATACAATAATAAAAGGTGACGCTGATGCCTTCTGTACACGAAAACCCTTCGTTTACCCGAGCCCACACAACTTCCGCCTACCCTGAATGCGATATTGCCCACGACTCCGACCCCTACGTGCGCCAGGCCTTTCGCCGTGCACTGCGGCTCATGGAGCGCGGCATCGCGGTGCTGATCCAGGGCGAGACCGGGACTGGCAAAGAGGTCCTGGCCCGTGCACTGCACGCGCACAGTCAGCGCCACGCCGCGCAACTGGTCGCCCTCAACTGCGCCTCCATCCCCGAAACCCTGATCGAAAGCGAACTGTTCGGCTATGCCCGCGGTGCTTTCTCCGGCGCCCTGCCCGGCGGCAAGAAAGGCAAAGTGGCCCAGGCCGACGGCGGCACCTTGTTTCTCGATGAAATCGGCGACATGCCTTTCGAACAGCAGACCCGCCTGCTGCGGGTCATCGCCGAACGCGAGATCACCCCGCTGGGTGCCGAACGCAGCGTGCCGGTGAACTTCGCCTTGATCTGCGCGACCCACCAATCACTGTCCGACCTGGTGGAAAACGGCCGCTTTCGCGAAGACCTGTTCTATCGCATTGCTACCGGCGTGGTGCAATTGCCGCCCCTGCGTGAGCGCACTGATCGGGCCGAACTGGTGTGCAGCATGGTCGCCAACGAATTGCCCGGTTGCGACCCACGCCAGGTGATAAGCGCCGATGTCTGGCCCCTGTTGCTCGGCCATGCGTGGCCCGGCAACCTGCGGCAGATGCGCGCGGTTATCCGCTACGCCTGCGCGGTCAAGGAAGGCGCGCGCATCCAGCGGTGTGACCTGCCCGCTGACTTCCTCGCCCAAGCCGGTGGTCAGCCTGGGCTGCCGGTCCGCGCCCAGGTGCAGAACGTCACGCCGATTCGCCCGAGCAGGCCCACCGCCGCCCCAGTGGGTGAGCGCGAGGACGTCCTCGGCGTGCTCATCGACTGCCGCTGGAACATGACCGCGGCGGCTCGCGCGCTAGGCATCTGCCGGCCCTCGCTGTATCGCGTCCTGCGGCGGCTGGACATCGCGCCGCTGAAGAACCAGTTGGCGCTGGGCAGCTTCGCCCCTTCCTGACGGTTTACCCCCTGCTGTCCATCGAAAAGCCGGCCACTTCCCGTGTATCGGGAAGGCCGACCTGCGTCCAGATCAAGGAATAACAATAATGAATGCCTCAGCCAATTTTGCGCCGATCAGTTTTTCTCTCAAGGGCCGTAACGCACTGGTGACCGGCGCCGCACGCGGCATCGGCTATGCCATCGCCGTCGCCCTGGGGCAATGCGGGGCGCGGGTCGCCATCTGCGACCTCGACCACGACGCCGCAGAACGGGCAGCCGCCCAGCTCGGTGAATTGGGCATCGATGCCATCGGCCTGGGCGTCGACGTTGCCGATGAGCAACAGGTGCAGGCAATGGTCAGCCAGGTGGGCCTGGCGTTGGGCAGCATCGACATCCTGGTCAACAATGCCGGCATCGTCTCGACCTTGCCCCTGCTAGAAGTCAGCGCGGCAGAATGGAAGCGCGTCATGGCCATTGACCTCAACAGCGTTTTCTACTGCGCCAAAGCCGTGCTCCCCGGCATGATGGCCCGCCGCTGCGGACGCATCATCAACATCGCCTCCGTCGCCGGCAAACGCGGCGGCGGCCTGCTGGGCAACAGTTGTTATGCCGCCGCCAAAGGCGGCGTAATCGCCCTGACCAAGGGCCTGGCCCGCGAGGCCGGCCCCTTCAACATCACCGCCAACGCCGTCTCCCCCGCCCTGACCGAAACCGACATGACCAGCACCCTGAGCACCGAAGCACGGGCCAAAGTACTGGCAGACATGCCACTGGGACGCGCCGGAACCCCCCGCGACATCGCCGCCGCCGTGTGCTTCCTGGCATCGGATGCGGCGAGTTTTGTTACTGGGGAGATCATGGATGTGGATGGGGGGTATATGCGCGATTAAGGGGGCTCTTGGTCTCTGGAAACCAGCTCAGTCTATTGTGCCCCCACCCTCTGGCTGGTTGTCGCGAGTGTCATGCAACACATAACGCACGGCATAACCGCTCAGGCGCTGTTTCAATTGCTCGCTTTGTACAGCGCTAAGCTGCGGCACATAAATATCCACGCGCTGCCCGTGGCGCTCGTCACTGTGGGCTTCGACCCGGCTTGGCGCCGCGACCTGCCACACCTCCTGCTCGAACACTCGCCGGATCGCATCCAGGCGCAAGGCGGGCTTGAACGTCTTGCCCACGGCAGTCAACGGGATTTGCTCCACCAGCCAGATATCCTTGGGCACCGCAGCGCGCTCGTGAATGTGCTGCATGGCGTGTTCCATCAACTGGGCTTCGCTGGCCTGTTCGCCGGCCTTGAGTTGGATGTACACCACCGGCAGCTCTCCGGCCTTGATATCGGGCTTGCCCACCGCCGCTGCCAGCGCCACGGCTGGATGGCGATGCATCGCCTCTTCGATCATCTGCGGGTCAATGTTGTGACCGCCACGAATAATCAGGTCCTTGCTGCGACCGGTGAGCCAGATGTAGCCATCGGCATCGATCCGCCCCAGGTCGCCGGTGTTGAACCAGTCACCATCGAGCCAGATGCCTGCGTTCTTGTCCTTCTGCAGATACCCCTTGAACACCGTCGGCCCGCGCAGGCACAGGGTGCCAGGCTCATCCATAGCGGCATCCCGCGAGTAGTTGCCATCGCTGTCGAGCACCGCGATCTTGACCTCGCAATAGGGCAGGCGCAGACCGATCGAGCCGGGCCGACGCTCGCCCTCGTAGGGGTTGCAGGCGGTGGCGCAGGTGCCTTCGGTCAAGCCATACCCCTCAATGATGCGCAGCCCGGTGCGGGCTTCAAACTGGCGGATCAGCTCCACCGGCATGGGCGCCGCACCGCAGAGCGCAAAGCGCAGGGTGGAGACGTCAATACCCTCGTTGGGAATCTGCAGCAGTGCCGCATAGATGGTGGGCACGCCGCTGAAACTGCTGACCCGGTAGCGCTCCACCAGCGTCCAGAAGTCCTTGATCAAGGTCGGGTTGCGGTAGCCCTGGGGACCGGGGAGCAAGACCTGGGCGCCCTGATGAAAGGCCGCAAGCCCGGTGACCATTACCCCATTGACGTGAAACAGCGGCAAACCGCACAGCAGCACATCGTCCGGCACATATCGCCCGTGCAGGCCAATGATCTCGGCCATCGCAACTTCGTTGAAATGGCTGTGGGGCGCCAGCTTCGGCGTGCCGGTGGTGCCGCCTGTGTGGAAGTAGGATGCGATGTCGTCAGGCTGGATAACCCGCCCGCTCTCCAGATAATCGGCCGGGGCGGCGGCGAGCAGTTCATCGAAATCCAGTACGCCTGCTGGCATCGTTGGTCGTTGAGCCTTCACTGCACTGCGTTGCGGTTCCGCCAGCAGGTTGGCGAGATCGACCGTCACGACAGTAGGCATCTGCGGCAACAGGTCGGCCAGTGCGGCCACCTTCTGCCACAGGTCGGTCCCGGGGAACGGTGCCAGCGTAACCAGCACCGAGGTGTTGGAAGCGCGTATCAGCTCGGCAATGTGCTCAGGTTCCAGCAACGGGTTGATGGCATTGACGATCCCCGCGGCCTCACCGCCCCAAATCACAAAGTGGGTATGCGGCAGGTTGGGCAACAGGAAGGATACTGCCTGACCCGTACGCAACCCCAGACGGTGCAAGGCATTGGCGGTTTGCGTGACCTTGGCGAACAGCTCGGCGTAACTGATGCGCCAGGGCTGGTCCTCGATGCTGCCCGTCGGCAGGAAACACAAGGCTGGTAGATCGGCAAAACGCTCGGCCGAACGCCGTAGCAACTCATAGGTACTGGCGGGTAGATCCCGCTCCGCCAACGGGTACTGCTGCTCAAGGGCTTCGATATCACTCAACCGGGCGAGGGAAACGGATGCAGTCATGGTCTTGGGGTCCTTGCTTGGACAACGGTTCGCAGGCGCGATTTTCAGGTTTTTACTATAGGGGCCAAAGGATGGGTCGTGGGAAAAGCCTGTTCATAGGCGCGACACACCCGCAGTACCTGGTCATCGGCAAATCTTGCACCCACCACTTGCAAGCCAATCGGCAAACCCTCGTTCGAAAAACCGCAGGGCAACGAGGCCGCCGGTTGCTGGGTGAGGTTGAAGGGATAACTGAAGGGCGACCACTTCATCCAGTCGTCCAGCCCAGAGCCAGGCGGTACATCGTGCCCTGCCTCGAAGGCGGTGATCGGCAGCATCGGGCACACCAGCACGTCATAACGACTGTGGAAGTTGTTCATGTGCGCTACCAGCACAGCCCGTGCTTCCTGGGCAGCGGTGAATTGCGCCAGGGTCGTATGTTGGCATTGCTCGGTAAAGCGCAGCAGGCCCGGATCGAGCAAGCTTTTTTGCTCATCGCTCAATTGCCCCGCCAACCCCGCGGCCCCGGCATAGACCACCGTTTTGAACAGTTCCAGCGGGTTAGTGAAGCCTGGGTCAATCGCCTCGATATGCGCGCCCAACTGCGCCAATCGCTCAACCGCTTGCGCCACGACCCGGGCCACGCGAGGATCAACCTCCACATAGCCAAAGTTCGCACTGTAGGCGATGCGCAGCCCGCGCAGGTCGGTGCTTTCCGCCAGCCATGGGGTATGCCGTGGCGCCCCCAGCAACCCATCCCTGGGATCAGGCCGGGCGACGGTTTGCAGAAACAGCACGGCATCGTCCACCGTGCGCGTCATCGGCCCCAGATGGGACACCAGGGTGGTCGCGCTGGCCGGCCACTGGGGAATGTAGCCAAAGGTCGGCTTGAAGCCGAACGTCCCAGTGAAACCGGCGGGGATGCGGATCGAGCCGCCGGCATCACTGCCCTGATGCAATACGCCCAGGTTGAGCGAGGCCGCCACGGCTGCGCCGCCGGATGACCCACCAGAGGTCATGCGCGTGTCCCAGGGGTTGCGGGTAATCCCGTAGAGCGGGCTATCCGTCACGCCTTTCCAGCCGAACTCCGGGCTGGTGGTCTTGCCCAGGATCACCGCGCCCGCGTCGCGCAAGAACGTGGTGATCGGCGCGTCGACGTCCCACGGCCCATCCGCGGGAATCACCCGCGACGCTTTACGGGTCGGCATGCCGCGGGTCGCTGTCAGTTCCTTGATCGAGGTTGGCAAGCCGTCCAGCGCACCGCAAGGCTGGCCCTTGAACCAGCGCTGCTCAGCCGCGCGGGCGGTGTACAGCGCACCTTGCGGGTCGGTATAACAATACGCATTGAGCTGCGGGTTGAAACGCTCGATACGGGCCAATGCATCCTCGGTGACTTCCACCGGCGACAGCCGTTTGGCGCGGAAATGCTCGAGCAGCTCGACGGCGCTCATCTGCGCAATGGCGGTATGTTGGGTCATGACTAAATCCTGGTGATAGGGTTATTCCCTGTAGGGGCGTGATTTCAGCGCAGGTAGTCTTCCACCAGCGCCACCCAACAGGCTGCTCCAAGGGGGATCAACTCGTCATTGAAGTCGTAGTGATCGTTATGCACCGAGCAACCGTTGAACTCGCCAATGCCATTGCCCAAGCCGAAATAGCACCCCGGTACTTCCTGCAGCATCCAGGCAAAATCTTCGCTGCCCATGGCCTTCAAGGACACGTGCTCCATGACATGGGCGGTGCCTAGCGCCCGCTTGGCCGCCTCCAGCATGTGCTGGGTCTCGGCGGGAGTATTGACCAGCACTGGCGCCAACAGCTGATAGTCGATACGGGCCGTCACGCCAAATGACGCGGCCTGCCCCTGGACAATCCCACGGATTCTTTGTTCGACGAACTCCCGCACCTGCGGGTCGAGGGTGCGCACGCTTAACTCCAGCATGGCCGTTTCCGGGATGATGTTGACCGCGGTCCCTGCATGCACCTTGCCAATACTGATTACCGCCGAATCGTTGACCCCGATATTGCGCGACACCACGGTTTGCAGCGCGGTAATGATGCTCGCCAATGCCGGGATCGGATCAATGCTGCGTTCCGGCATCGCCCCGTGTCCACCACGCCCAGTGAGGGTGATGCAGACCCGCTCGGACGAGGCCATGACCCCGCCACTCTTGATGATCGCGTGGCCCACCGGGAACCCCGGCATATTGTGAAAGGCATATACCGCATCGCAGGGAAAGCGCCGGAACAGACCATCTTTCATCATGGCTTTGGCGCCAGTCAGGCCCTCTTCATCCGGCTGGAAAATCAGGTTCACCGTACCGTCAAATTCAGCATGCAATGCCAGTTGCTCAGCTGCGGCGAGCAAGGTTGCGGTGTGCCCATCGTGACCACAGGCATGCATCAATCCTTCGCGACGGCTGGCCCAGGGCAAACCGTTTTTCTCAATGATTGGCAGCGCATCCATATCGGCCCGCAACCCCAGGGTTTTCGAGCCGCTGCCGCGCCGCAGCACGCCGACCACACCACAACCGCCGATGCCGGTATGCACTTCATAGCCCCAACCTTCGAGCAAGCCAATGACCAGGGCCGCCGTTTCCCGGGTGTTTTGCCCAAGCTCAGGCTCGGCGTGGATGTTGCGGCGGATCGTGACAAAACGCTCGGCACTGTCTTGCAGGCGCGTGTATAGAGGGCTGTAGCTCACGGTGGATTCCTTATTCTTGGGTTAAGGTCAGAAAAATCAGGGGCGCCCTGGGTGCTCAGGGTAGAAACGCAGTGCCGCGCCACTCAAAACGATCGCCACACACAAGTACCAGGCCGGTACCAGTGGGCTGCCGGTCAGGGCAATCAACCACGTCACGATCAGCGGTGAAAAACCGCCGAACAACGTGACGCCAAAGCTGTAGATGATCGACAGCCCCGTCACCCGGTCATCGCGGGAAAAGGCTTCCATCAGCAATGCCAGCCCCGCTCCACCGCTGATGGCCATCGGCAGAATCAGCAACGAGACCGCCACCAGGCACAGCAGCGTGCTTTGCTGGTCGAGCATTACAAATGCGGGGTAGGTCAGCACCGCTTGCAGACCGCACAGCCAATACAGCAAGGGCTTGCGCCGGGGCATGCGATCGGCGAAACGCGAGGCGAAAGGCGGCACCACGGCTAGCAACACGCAGGCAAAAGCCACCAGGCCAAAGGCGAAGCTGCTGGGGTAATGCAGCGTGCGAGTCAGGTAGGTGGGCATGTAGAACACCACCATGTACGAGCTCACCGTGGAGCTGGCCATCAGCAGGATGCCCAATCCCAGGGTGCGCGCGTGATTGCGCACGAAGTCGCGAATTGGCGCCGGTTTGTCGATGTTTTCGTGGGTTTCATCCAGGTGTCGACGGATGTACCAGCCCACCGGACCGATCAGCAAACCGATGATGAACGGCACACGCCAGCCCCAGCTGTGCAACGCCTCCTCCGACAGCAGCGTGGTCAGCACCAGCCCCGACAGCGCGCCCAGCAGCGCGGCAGCGCCTTGGCTTGCGCCCTGCCAGCAGACCATGAAGCAACGATTGTCGGTACGCCCGGACTCCATCAGGAACGCTGAGGCCGCGCCAACCTCGCCGCCGGCCGAAAAACCCTGGAGCAGGCGGCCAAAGACCAGCAGCCCGGTGGCAAAGATGCCGATGCTCGAATAGGTCGGGGTGAAGGCGATAATGCCGGTGCCCACGGTCATCAAGGCGATGGTCAGGGACAACGCCTGCTTGCGCCCATAACGGTCGGCGAACCGGCCGATCAACACCGCGCCCAGCGGCCGGATCAAAAAGCCGAGGGCGAAGGTCACCAACGACATCATCAACGACGCCAGCGCTGAGTCAGCCGGAAAAAACAGTTTGCCGATAATCACCGCAAAAAAGCTGTAGACCGTGAAGTCGTACATTTCCAGGCCGTTGCCCAGGGACGAGGCCACTACCACGCGGCGCGTCTTGGCGCGTGGCGCCGCCGTAACGGGTGCGGCGTAGTCAAATGTCGATGAAGGAACCGAGGTCGTTTTCATGGTTTAGCGCACCCCGGACTGACGCAGGGCATTGGGGGTGAACTCGCCTTCCAGCGCCTTCACGTCAAACTGATAGTTGCGCTTCTCTTCGTTCTTCAGGCCGAGCACCAGGTACCGCCCGCTGATCATGTCATTCAGGGTTTCGGCGGTGTAGAACGGCACCTGATGGTTGTAGTAGGACTGCTGGTGAGCTTCGGCCACGCGCCATAAGGTATTGCGACCGTCGTAGTGATCAATCACGGCGGCTTGCCAGGAGTCCTCATCGATGTAGAAGTCACGCTTGGCATAGACATGCCGCTGGCCCGGCTTCAAGGTCGCGACAACATGCCAGACCCGGTGCAACTCATAGCGCGCCAGGCCCTGGTCGATATGACCGGCCTTGGTGATATCAGCGTACTTGAGCTTGGGCGAGTCGAGCTTGTAGCTGTTGTAGGGAATGAACAACTCCTGCTTGCCGACCAATTGCCAGTCGTAGCGATCCGGCGCGCCATTGAACATGTCGTAATTGTCGACCACCCGTTGGCCATCGGTACTGCCGGCAGGGCCGTCATAGGCCACCTGTGGCGCGCGCCGTACACGGCGTTGACCTGCGTTGTAAAGCCAGGCCTGGCGGGGCTCCTTGACCTGGTCGAGGGTTTCGTGGACCAGTTCGACATTCCCGGCCAGGCGGGCCGGCGCGGTGATGGTCTGCTTGTTATAGAACAGCACATTGCTCGACTTGGCCGGGTCGTAATCGGCCAGGCTTTCGCGCAGCACGTACTGATGATCAAAGGTCACCGGTGTGCCCGCACCCCGTACATCCGGAACGATCTGCACCATCTGGCGCTTCATGCTGTCGCCTCGGTAACGGGCGATATGGTTCCAGATCACTTCCAGGCCGCTCTTGGGAATCGGGAACGGGAATGCCTTGGTAAAGTTCTCAAGGCCGTTCCCGCCCGCGACCAATCGGGTATTCAGGGCGTTTTTGCGCGCGGCCTCGACAATCGCTGGCGGCACATTGGCGCTGCGGTGCGTAGGGTAGACATTCATTGTGTAGTCGGGGTAACGCCTGAACATCGCCACTTGCCCCGGGGACAGGCGGTCGTGGTACTGCTCGACGTTTTGCCCGGTGATGGTGAACAGCACTCGCTCATTGGCAAACGGATCGGCCAGGAACCCGGCGCTGTCAATCGCGCCCGCGTTCTTGGGCAGCCCACCCGTCCAGGCCGGGATCGAGCCATTGGCGTTACCAGCTTTCTCCGCTCCCAGCGGTGTCAAGGTGGTGCCCAGGCGGGCAGCCTCTTCAGGCGAAACCACTGCCATCGCCGAAGTGCAAAGCAGCAGCGCCAAGGTGCCGCCATATATAACGGGTGTCGAAAAATTCATCGGGCTCAGTCCTTTCTTGTTATCGGATGGCAGGTTCAGAAACTCACGCCCACGCTCAGGGCAACGAAGTCGCGATCGGTCGCGGTGTTGTAATCGCCGCCAAAAAAATCGGTGTAAGACAAGCTCGCGGTATAGGTATTTTTCAGATCCGCATCCAGGCCGAGGCTGACAGCCTTGCTGCCTTCGTTGAAGTTGGGGCCATAACCTTCCACGTCATGGGACCAGGACAAACCGGGCTTGAGATTCACCCCGGCAAACACGTTCTGATAGTCCAGGATGGCGCGCGCCCGGTACCCCCAGGAGTTGGCGGTGTAGAAGCCTTTGCCATTGCAATTCTGCGGGTTGACCGGGTTGGCCATGGTCGGGCAATTGCGGTTATCTGGTAGTTCGCCGTTACCGTAGATGCTGTCGCGACCGAAACGCAGCGCGCTGCTGTGCAGATCACTGAGGTGGTTGTAGCCAACTTCGGAAATCAGCGTCAGGCGCTCGGCAGCCCACACCTGGTCGACAAACTGGGTGAACGTCACCTGCGCCTGGCTCACGGGCTTGCGCACATAGCCGTGGAAATCTTCACCGGGTACTGGCCGCGCAAAACCGCTGGCGAAAATCGGGCTGCCCAGGTCCGCTGCCATCGAGCCGGCCAGGGCGGAAATCGTCACATCGCTGCCGTTGAGGGACAACGGCATGTTGGGGCGATAGCTCAGTTCACCGGAGACGGCGGTGGCGCCCAGGGTGGTGGAGAAGCTCAGGCCGTAGAGGCGGATGTCCTCGGGGTACTCGATGAAGTATTCAGCGCTCGACGCCTGGGTCCCGGGTTTGACGGCAAACGGGCTGTCCCCTACCCGGCCGCCGACAAAGGGTGCGCGACTGTGATAATTCATGGCGTACAGGCCGAATTCGGTATTGTTCAATGCCTCGGCCTGCCAGCGCAGCGCCACCCCGAACTGGCCACTGTCACGCGCATCACGATCGGCTCCCCGGGTGAAGTGGTACTGACCGCTGGGATCCCACGGCGGCGCAAACCCCATGCGCGTGCTGCACCCATCGGCCATCACGTCCGAGCCGAAAAACGTGCCGCAGTTATCGAGGACGGTCTGGTCCCACTCCAACTGGTAGAACACCTCGGCGGACACACTGTCGGTCAAGCCCTGGGATAAAAACAGCATGTTCACGGGAATCAATCCTTCCTTGATCTCGGCCCCCGGACGACGGAAAGCGGCGACATCGGTGGGGTTGATCACATTGATCCCGTTACCAATGAATGTACTCTCCCCCCAACTGACCACCTGCTTGCCCACCCGCGCATTGCCGGGTTGGCCGTCGATGAAATAGTTGTGATAGATGAACGCATCGAGGATTTGCGCCCCCGATGACTTGGCAGCCTCTTTGCGGTTGCTGTCGCTGATGGGCAAGTAGCGGCGGCTTTCGTCCTTGAGCTCGAAGTCATACCAGTACTTGCCTCGCACGAAAACGCCTGTATCGCCGTAGCTCAATTGCAAATCATGCACGCCCTTGAAGATCTTCGAAAAGGTCTCGCCTTTGCGAAAATTCATGCGCCCGTCATCGGCACTCTGGCTCGAAGCGTGCCCGCCGTTCCAGGTGCCTACATACGCCGGGTCTGCATTGCGTAGTGCCCAACTGCTGCCAATCGACAACGAGGAGTCGAACTGCCCCTCGATTTCTCCGACATTGAAGGAGATGGCCTGAGCCTGGACGCTGGCGCCGAGCGCGAGGACGGCGGTCAATGCACAGGGCCGCACTCGATCAAACTGAAAGTGATTTGCCACAGAACTTCTTCCCCAACGTTTTTATTATTGAAGGCAGTGCACGTGGCCTGCCGGGCGATGTTGGCGCTGGAGAATCTTCTGGGAGCGTGTTAAAGCTGTCCAATGCAAATATGAAGGATGATTAATGCAGTGGACGACTCAATTGATTTGAAGCGGGTTCGCCATCTGGTCTATCTGAGCGAGGAGCTGCATTTTTCCCGTGCCGCGGCTAGGGCCCATCTGTCACAGACCGCGTTCAGTCGCAGTATTCAATCACTGGAGGCTGATCTGGGCGTGCGGCTGTTCGACCGAGACACACGTTCTGTGACGCTGACCGAAGCCGGAAAACAACTGATCGGACGCGCCCATGAATTGCTCAGTTGTGCAAAGAAAATGATGGCCCAGGCCAATGACCTGGCTGGAACCGAGGGCGGCGAATTGCGCTTTGGCGTGACGCCGATGGCCGCCAATCTCAACACCACGGACGTGCTGGTCAAGCTGCGTAAAAGCATCCCACGGCTGGTGCTCAATGTTCAGGTCAACTTCTGGGAGCATCTGTCCCATCAACTGGAAACCGACCAGCTGGAGTTTGTCGTGGCCACACTCCGGGCCGACCAGGAATTCGATCCACGCTTCTCCATCACCCACCTGCCGCCGCAACCGGCATCGATTTTTTGCCGACGCGACCACCCCCTTGCGCAACAGGACCGGCCGATTTCGCGGGAGCAGATTCTGCAATTCCCCTGGAGCGGCGTCGTACCGTCAAGCGAGGCGTCGCTGTATGCCCTGTTTGACCTGACACCCGGAACGCTACTGCCCTGGACCTTGAGCTCCAATGACCTGAACCTGTTGCGCGAAACCACATTGACCAGCGACTCGCTGCTCTTGACCTGGCGCTCCTGGCTCAAGCAGGACCTTGGTGATGGCTTGCTGGTGGACCTGATGCCATTCATCCACCCTGGCTGGCCAGCAGACCTGTTGACCATCAGAAACGCCATGGTGTGTCAGGCCGGGCGCACGCTGTCACCGATTGCCCAACAGGCGGTGGACTCGATCATTGCAACTGCCCGCTGTGACCTATAGGGGCTGGCGACTTGCACTGCATCGGCTGCAGATCATAGTTTCCGAGCAATGCGTAGCCGGCGCCACTGGAAAGACTCTAACTGAGAAGGCACCTACCAAGTCTCAGAGCTGATCCGCTGGCGCGGGAATTTTCACTCCCCTGTTCTATCGACTGAGCTATCCAGGGTACGGGCTGGGATTTTTATCGGAAACGCAGAAACGAAAAAGCCCTGAATTATCAGGGCTTTTTCGTATAAATGTGGCGGTGAAGGAGAGATTCGAACTCTCGATACAGTTTCCTGTATACACACTTTCCAGGCGTGCTCCTTAAGCCACTCGGACACTTCACCGTATCTCTTCAAACAAGTTCTGTCTGTCGAGGCGCGCTAATGTAGTCGAAAGCTTTTCTGATGGCAAACATTTTTTTCAGAATTTTCATGCGCTTAAGAGATTTGTTCGGGCGCGCGGTTTTGTGGGTAGGGCAAACCGGCCATTCTCCGGCCCGGGCCGTGCCTCTATATAGAGGGGAATGCCGGGCGGCCGTGGCCGGCCATGCCTGGCGGAGCCGGTTTGGCTGACTGGCCGGTCAGTCATGGCGCTTTACCTGGCCGACGGCCATGGGTAACGTCTGCTGCACTTCAATACAAGGAATAGCGTCATGAGTGAGTTGATTTCCTACCACCTCGAAGACGGTATCGCGACCCTGACCTTGAGCAATGGCAAGGTCAATGCCATCTCCCCGGACGTGATCGCCGCGTTTAATGCTGCGCTGGACCAGGCCGTGACGGATCGGGCGGTGGTGATCATCACTGGCCAGCCGGGCATTCTCTCCGGTGGTTATGACCTGAAGGTGATGACGGCGGGTCCCAAGGAAGCCGTGAGCCTGGTGACTGCCGGTTCTACCCTCGCCCGCCGCCTGCTGGCCCACCCGTTCCCGGTGATCGTTGCGTGCCCTGGGCATGCGGTGGCCAAGGGCGCGTTCATTCTGTTGTCGGCTGACTACCGGATCGGGGTCGAGGGGCCGTTCAGCATTGGCCTGAATGAAGTGCAGATCGGCATGACCATGCACCACGCCGGCATCGAGCTGGCCCGTGATCGCCTGCGCAAGTCGGCGTTCCACCGTTCGGTGATCAATGGCGAGATGTTCGACCCGCAAGGCGCGGTGGATGCCGGCTTCCTTGACAAGGTGGTAGCGGCCGAGGAGCTGCAAAGTGCTGCACTGGCGGCGGCCCGTCAGTTGAAGAAGATCAACATGACTGCCCACAAGAACACCAAGCTCAAGGTTCGCAAGGGCTTGCTGGATGCGCTGGACAGCGCAATCGTCCAGGACCAGGCTCACCTGGTTTAAGGTCAGGGCCTGCGCTTGCTTGCGATGAACTTAAAAACAACGCGTTTGTTCTGCCAGCATGCGTAATCGTTGACGTCCATCGCGAGCAAGCCGCAAGCGGGCACTCGCTCCTACAGTAAATCTGGCGGTCCGCAAATTTTGCGTACGGCCAGCAAACCTGTGGGAGCGGGCGCTCGATCGTACAAAGTGCGGCGTTGTCGCCCAGCATTGGGTTTTGTCCCACATTGGCAACCGAAAAGCGCTTAAACGCTCTAGCCCGCATCCATCAGCAGATGTTGGAAACATGCGCTTAAACATCGGCCATCTCCTACCTATATAGCGGCAATTGCCGAAAACAGTGCACATCCGTACACTGCGCCACCTTTTGCTCCGGTGGGCCTGTAGATGCTGTATCTGTTTCGTATGTTGTTGATGGGCCTGCATTTTGTTTTGGCGGGTGTGCTGGGTGTGTTGCTTGGGCTGTGCCGGCCGTTCAATCCGGATAACAGCCGATTGTGCGCCCGCCTCTATGCCTGGCCGGCGATGTGCATCCTGCGCCTGCGGGTCAAGACCGACGTCGACTCGCTGACCCACAAAAAGCAAAGCTGCGTGGTGATTGCCAACCACCAGTCCAACTACGACTTGTTTGTGCTCGGCAACGTGGTGCCCCACCGCACCGTGTGCATCGGCAAGAAGAGCCTGAAATGGGTGCCGCTGTTCGGGCAACTGTTCTGGCTGGCCGGCAATGTGCTGATCGACCGCGGCAATGCCCACAAGGCCCGCCAGTCGATGCTCACCACCACCCATACCTTGCAGCACAAAGATACCTCGATCTGGGTGTTCCCCGAGGGCACGCGTAACCTGGGCAAGGAGTTGCTGCCGTTCAAGAAGGGCGCGTTCCAGATGGCGATTGCCGCCGGCGTGCCGATCGTGCAGGTGTGCGTCAGCAACTACATCAACCACATGCGCCTCAATCGCTGGAACAGCGGCCAGATCCTGATCCGCTCGCTGCCGCCGATCCCTACCGCTGGCCTGACCCTGGATGACATGCCGCAACTGATCGCGCAATGCCGCGAGCAGATGCGTGAATGCATCGAGGCCATGGACCGCCAACTGCAAGCCGCCTGAGCGCCGAGCCCGCGCTCCGGTTTACCCTCGCCCCGACCTCCACAAGCAGGCTAAGCTGCACCCTGCTTGTCACTGCCATCGGCGAAGAAGAAGTGAATCGGAATTATGGGTAGAGTCGTTGCGGCCGCGGTCTACAGCGCCGGCAAGAAAGTCACCAATATCACCCTGGATGAAGGCGCGGCCTGGGCGGCAAAACCCGGCCACTTCGTCTGGATCGGCCTCGAAGAGCCGAGTGCGCTGGAGCTGGCCAACCTGCAACGCCAGTTCAACCTGCACGAACTGGCCATCGAAGACGCCCTGGAAAAACATAGCCGGCCCAAGCTCGAGACCTTCGGTGACGCGCTGTTCATCGTGACCTACTCACCGGTGCGCGAGAACGGCGTGCTGGAGTTCATCGAGACTCACATCTTTGCCGGCACGGGCTACATCATCACCTGCCGTAACGGCCACTCGGCCTCCTATGCTCATGTGCGCCAGCGCTGCGAGGCGCGCCCGCTGCTGCTGGAGCATGGCGAAGATTTCGTGCTGTATGCCCTGCTCGACTTCGTGATTGAAAACTACCAGCCGGTGGGCGAAGCGATTCACGGCGAAATCGACGCGCTGGAACACAACGTGCTGAACAGCGCCCTGAACGAGCGGGATATCCAGAACCTGCATGGCCTGCGTCGCGACGTGTTGCGCCTGCGTCGCTACGCCGCGCCCATGGTGGAGATCAGCGAAGAGCTGCAGAAACTCAAGTTTCCGTTTATCGACAAGAACATGCGCCCCTACTTTCGGGACGTGCAGATTCATGTCACGCGGCAAATGGAAGACCTCACCACCCTGCGCGACATTGCCAGCCAGACCATCGAGATCGGGGTGCTGCTGGAGGCGTCACGGCAAAGCGTGGTGCAACGCAAGTTCGCCGCCTGGGCGGCGATCCTGGCGTTTCCGACAGCGGTGGCGGGGATCTACGGAATGAACTTCCAGAACATGCCGGAGCTGACCTGGCACTACGGCTATTTCGCGGTGCTGGGGTTTATCAGCGTGGGTTGCGTCGCGCTGTGGGGCAGCTTTAAACGCTCGGGGTGGTTGTAGCCTGCAGCGAGCGACAACCGCTCAAACCGCATCCCATTGGCGCATGCGCAAGCGGCAATGTTTCATGGCATTGACGATGTGCTTCTCCACCAGGCTGCGGGAAATGCCCAGGTGCTCGGCAATCTCGGGGTGGGACATGCCTTCGAGCTTGCGCAACAGGAAACTCTCGCGGCACAGCGGCGGCAGTTCAGCCAGGGCGCGCTGCAACAGCTCCATGCGCTGCGCTTGCGCGAGACTGTTCTGCGGGGACGGGCTATGGAAGCGTTCTTCGCTGTCGAGCACTTCCAGCGGTTCGGCCGCGCGCGCAACGTTGCGCCGATGACCATCGATCACCAGGTTCAGGGCAGTGCGATAGAGGAAGGCGCGCGGCTGTTCGATCGGCGTGTCGCTGGCGCGTTCCAGCACCCTCACGTAGGCGTCATGCACCGCATCTTCGGCCACCTGGCGGTTGCCCAGCTTGGCGTTGAGGAAACGCACCAGCTCGCGATAGTAGTTTTCCAACGTGACTCCCGACCGCTTTGATGAACGGTACCTGTCCTTGAACCTGGCCAACGCCTGAGGAAAACGATGGCGGCACGATGATGGCAAATCTGCGGCGTGTAATTTATAGTAATTCTCATATAGATTTAAAGCACTGCGTCGATTGCGCGGTAAATAATCCCGACGGGCAGCTGTAACCCTTTGTGTCAGCGCCTAAATTTGCCCGTCAATTCATCGTATTAAGGACAGTTCCCCGTAACTGCCGGGATTTCTGGCAGGGCCTGGCTGTGGTCGCGCTGTTTGCGCCAACCGACAGGGGACGATTTCCATTGATCGGAACCCTGCATGAAACACCCGCGAAAGACCCGCCGTGCCTTGCTTGCAGGCCTTTGCCTGATCCCGGTTATTGCCCTGGCTGCCTGGCAGCTCAACGCCCCCGGCCGGGATCAGTTCGCCACGGTGCAGGTCAGCCGCGGCGACATCGAGAGTAGCGTCACCGCCCTTGGCACCTTGCAGCCACGGCGCTATGTCGACGTCGGCGCCCAGGCCTCGGGACAGATCAAGAACATCCACGTCGAAGTCGGGGATGTGGTCAAGGAGGGTCAACTGCTGGTGGAAATCGACCCGGCGACCCAGAACGCCAAGCTCGATGCCGGGCGTTTCTCCATCGACAACCTCAAGGCCCAACTGCAGGAACAACGCGCCCAGCACGACCTGGCCCGGCAGAAATACCAGCGCCAGCAGAACCTCGCCGCCGCCGGCGCCACCCGTGAAGAGGATGTGCAGACCGCCCACGCCGAACTGCGCGCCACCGAGGCTCGCATCCAGATGTTCCAGGCCCAGATCCGCCAGGCCGAAGCCAGCCTGCGCAGCGATCAGGCCGAGCTGGGCTACACACGCATCTATGCGCCGATGGCTGGCACGGTGGTGGCGCTGGATGCCCGAACCGGCCAGACCCTCAACGCGCAGCAGCAGACGCCGTTGATCCTGCGTATCGCCAAACTGTCGCCGATGACCGTCTGGGCCGAGGTCTCGGAGGCTGATATCGGCCACGTCAAACCTGGCATGCAGGCTTACTTCACGACCCTCGCAGGCGGTGCGCGACGCTGGCAAAGCACGGTGCGGCAGATTCTCCCGGTGCCGCCCAAGCCCTTGGACCAGAGTGGCCAGGGCAGCGGTGGTGGCAGCCCGTCCAGCAGCGGTAAAAGCGGCAGCGCGCGGGTGGTGCTGTACACCGTATTGCTCGACGTCGACAACGCCGACAACGCGCTGATGGCGGAAATGACCACCCAGGTGTTTTTTGTCGCCGGTGCGGCGAAAGACGTGCTCACCGCCCCGGTTTCGGCCCTGCAGAACGGCGCCAGGGCCGGCAGCCAGAGTGTGCGGGTGGTTGCCAAGAACGGCAGCATTGAAGCTCGGGAGGTCAGCACCGGCCTCAGCGACCGCTTGCAGGTGCAGATCCTCGATGGCGTGAATGAGGGCGATCACCTGCTGATCGGTCCGGCCGACGGCAACGAGGGTTGAATGCAAACGCCGCTGATCGACCTCAAACACATCCGCAAATCCTACGGCGGCGGTGACGCCCCCGAAGTCCACGTGCTGCGCGGCATCGACCTGTCGATCCATGCCGGCGAGTTCGTGGCGATTGTCGGCGCCTCCGGTTCCGGCAAGTCGACGTTGATGAACATCCTCGGATGCCTCGATCGCCCGAGCGCCGGAGAGTACCGGTTTGCCGGGGAAAACGTCGCGCAACTGGACAGCGACGAACTGGCCTGGCTGCGCCGTGAAGCCTTCGGTTTTGTGTTCCAGGGCTACCACCTGATCCCCTCGGGCTCGGCCCAGGAAAACGTCGAGATGCCGGCGATCTACGCCGGCACCCCGGCCGCCGAACGGCATGCCCGTGCGGCCGCCCTGCTCGCCCGGCTAGGGCTGGCGGAGCGCACCGGCAACCGTCCCCACCAGCTCTCCGGCGGCCAGCAACAGCGGGTGTCGATTGCCCGCGCGTTGATGAACGGCGGCCATATCATCCTCGCCGATGAACCCACCGGCGCCCTCGACAGCCAGAGTGGCGCCGAGGTCATGACCCTGCTCGATGAACTGGCGAGCCAGGGTCACGTGGTGATCCTGATTACCCACGACCGCGAAGTCGCGGCCCGGGCCAAGCGCGTTATCGAAATCCGCGACGGGCTGATCATCAGCGACAGTGCCGCCGACAACCCGCAGGTCCAGCATTCGGCCAACCCCGGCGCCCTGCAGGCCGTCGACCTGCGCCAACGCCTGAGCCAGGGCAGCGCAGCCAGCGGCGCCTGGAAAGGCGAACTGCTGGATGCGGTGCACGCGGCCTGGCGGGTGATGTGGATCAACCGCTTTCGCACCGCCCTGACCCTGCTCGGGATCATCATCGGCGTGGCTTCGGTGGTGGTGATGCTGGCGGTGGGCGAAGGCAGCAAGCGCCAGGTGATGGCGCAGATGGGCGCCTTTGGCTCGAACATCATTTACCTCAGCGGCTCGTCGCCAAACCCGCGCACGCCCCCAGGGGTAGTTACCCTCAGCGACGTCGCGGCCCTGGCCCGCCTGCCGCAAGTCAAGCGCATCATGCCGGTCAATGGCGCCGAAGCCGGGGTGCGCTTTGGCAATGCCGACCACCTGAGCTACGTCGGCGGCAACGACACCAACTTCCCGGCGATCTTCAACTGGCCGGTGGTCGAGGGCAGCTACTTCACCGAAGCCGACGAGCGCAATGCCGCGGCGGTGGCGGTGATCGGCAAGAAGGTCCGCGACAAACTGCTCAAGGACGTCGCCGACCCGATCGGCCAGTACATCCTGATCGAGAACGTGCCGTTCCAGGTGGTCGGAGTGCTGGCGGAAAAAGGCGCCAGCTCCGGCGATCAGGACAGCGACGACCGCATCGCCATCCCCTACTCCGCGGCCAGCGTGCGCCTGTTCGGCACGTACGAGCCGGAGTACATCGCCATTGCTGCCGCCGACGCGCGCAAGGTCAAGGAAGCCGAACAGGCCATCGACCAGTTGATGCGCAAGCTGCACAACGGCAAGAAGGACTACGAGCTGACCAACAACGCAGCGATGATCCAGGCCGAGGCGCGCACGCAGAATACCCTGTCGCTGATGCTCGGCTCGATTGCCGCGATTTCCCTGCTGGTGGGCGGTATCGGGGTGATGAACATCATGCTCATGACCGTGCGCGAACGCACCCGCGAGATCGGCATCCGCATGGCCACCGGCGCCCGGCAACGGGACATCCTGCGCCAGTTCCTGACGGAAGCGGTGATGCTCTCGGTGGTTGGCGGCATTGCCGGGATCGCCCTGGCCTTGCTGGTGGGCGGCGTGCTGATCCTCAGTGAAGTGGCCGTGGCGTTCTCCCTGTTCGCGGTCCTCGGCGCCTTCGGCTGCGCCCTGGTCACCGGCGTAATCTTCGGCTTCATGCCGGCCCGTAAAGCTGCCCGGCTCGACCCGGTCACGGCCCTAACCAGTGAATGATCGACCTATGAAGCCGCCTTTGAGTCTGCTCTGCGCCTGCCTGCTGCTCAGTGCCTGCGGGACCCCCGCCGAGCGCCCGGACAGCGGCATCAGCGCGCCGCCCGCCTGGCAATCACCCGTCAGCACCAAGCCCGAGAAAAGCCGCCAGCAATGGTGGGCCACGTTCGGCAGCCCGGAGCTCGAGAGCCTGATCGCCGAAGCGCAGCTCGGCAGCCATGACCTGGCAGCCGCCGTGGCACGGGTGCGTCAGGCCCAGGCGACGGCGGTGATCGCCGGTGGCCCGTTGCTGCCGGAGGTCAAGGCTGGATTGAATGCCAACCGCCAGAAGCTGCTGCGCGGCAATGGCTACAGCCAGTTGGACGCCGACAGCAGCAACCAGGCGGTGGACTACTTTGACGCCAGCCTCAGCGCCAGCTACGAGATCGACTTCTGGGGCGCCCGGCACGCCGCCCGTGACAGCGCGCTGCAAGGGGTGCGCGCCAGCGAGTTCGATCAGGCAACCGTCGAGCTGACTCTGCTCAGCAGCGTGGCCAACAGTTACAGCCAAAGCCTGTCGCTGGCCGAGCAAAGCCGCATCGCCGAGTTGAACCTGGGCAACGCGCAAAGCGTGTTGAAACTGGTGCAGACCCGCTACGATTCGGGGTCGGCCACAGCCTTGGAGCTGGCCCAGCAAAAGAGCCTGGTCGCGGCCCAACAGCGGCAATTACCGCTGGTGCAACAGCAGGCCGCAGAAGCCCGGATCACCCTCGCGGCCCTGCTCGGTCGCCCGGTGCAAGCGCTGCCGCGCAGCCACCTGAACTTCGCCCAAATGAGCTGGCCGAGTATCGCCAGCGGGGTACCCAGCGACCTACTCAGCCGCCGCCCCGACATCGCCCGCGCCGAAGCGCAACTGGCCGCCGCCCAGGCCGACGTCACCGTGGCCCGTGCGGCGCTGCTGCCCAGCGTCACCCTGAGCGCCAATATCGGCTCGGGTGCCGACACCTTCGGCGACCTGTTGCGCAGTCCGTTCTACAACCTCACGGCCGGGCTGGTGGCGCCGATCTTCAACAATGGCCGCCTGAGCGCCGAACGCGACCGCGCCACCGCGCGCCAGCAAGAGCTGCTGGAAAGTTATCGCGGGGCGATCATCAATGGCTTTGCCGACGTCGAAAAAGCCCTCACCAACATCCGCGGCCTCGATGAGCAACGCCAATGGCAAGGCGAGGAACTGACCCAGGCCCAGACCGCCTTCGACATCGCCCAGAGCCGCTACCAGGCCGGTGCCGAGGATTTGCTCAGCGTGCTGGAAACCCAACGCACCCTGTTCGCCGCCCAGGACTTGAACGTGCAACTGCGCCTGGCGCGGTTGCAGGCCAGCATTGGCTTGTACAAGGCGCTGGGGGGCAATTGGTGATGACACGGCAGGGCTGCGCGTCTGCACCACGGACCTGATTGTGAAAATTTCGTAAAAAACCTCATCAAGCCTTTCCGGTTTTTCCAAGGGCTCGCGTCTTACTAACAGAAGGTACAAATAATTCTCAGTCAACGCATTGAAGAGTAAAAGAATAATGCCCGCACCACACGGACTCCACCCACTGGCCAAGGCCCTGCTGATCCGCCATTCCTTTCGTCCACGGCTGCCGACCCTGTGCGCCCTGGCACTGACGGCGCCGCTGATCGGCCAGGCCCAGGCGCAGGTGGTCGAGGTCAACATCCAGGCCCAGCCACTGGGTAGCGCGCTGCAGGAATTCGGTCGCCAGACCAACCTGCAAGTGCTGTACAGCCCGGACGATGTCGCCGGCCTGCGCAGCACCGCGATCAAGGGCAGCCTGGATTCCAACGCGGCAATCGCCCAGTTGCTGCAAGGCACCGGCATCAACTACAGCGTCCAGGGCAATACCTTGACCCTGCGCACCCGCAGCAGCGCGAACTCGCTGGACCTGGACCCGACCAACATTTCTGCGACCCAGGAATCGGCATGGGGCCCGGTTGCCGGGATTGTGGCCAAGCGCAGCGGCACCGGGACCAAAACCGATACACCGCTGAATGAAATCCCGCAGACCGTCAACGTGGTCACCGCCGACGAAGTCAAATCCCGTGGCGCGCAGACGGTCACCGAAGCCCTGCGCTACACCGCGGGCATGACCGGCGGCGGTTTCTCCGACCGCGTGGGGATTTTCGACGAGCCGACCTCCCGCGGTTTCACCCCGACCCCGGTGTACCTCGACGGCCTGCACCTGCCCTACGGCGGCGGCAGTACCGGCGGCTCGCTGCAGATCGACCCCTACACCCTGGAGCGCATCGAAGTGCTCAAGGGGCCGGCCTCGGTGCTCTACGGACAAAACCAGCCAGGCGGGATCGTCAACCTGGTGGGCAAGCGCCCGACCACCACGCCGCTGCATGAAGTGGTCCTGGGCACCGGCAGTTACGACCGCAAGTACGGCGCCTTCGACTTCGCCGGCCCGATCGACGACCAGGGCGAGTTGCTCTATCGCCTGACCGGCCTGGCCAGTGACGCTAACTCGAACATCGACTACGCCGACACCAACCGCATGCTGTTGGCGCCGAGCCTGACCTGGCTGCCGAACGAGCGCACCAGCGTGACCCTGTTCGCCCAGTACCAGAAAGACCGCGACACCCCGGAAGCCCAGGGCCTGCCGGCAGAAGGCACGGTGTTCAAGAGCCCCAATGGCAAGATCAGCCGCGACCTGTTCCTCGGTGAGCCAGGCCTGAACAAATACGACCGCGAGCAATTTGTGGTCGGCTATGACGCGGCCTACGAACTCAACGACATCTGGACCCTCAAGCAACGCACCAGCTACGCCTACGTGGATGACCAGTACGTCGCGCCGCTGCACGGCTACTCCTACATTCCCAACCCGGCCACCGGCGTTGACGACAACCGCTACCAGAAACGCTTCGGCGTGGACTGGTCGCAGACCAACAAGGTCTACGGCATCGATAGCACCGCCCAGGCCAAGTTCAAGACCAGTGAGCTCGACCACACCGTACTGCTGGGCGTGGACTACTACCACTTCAACACCAAGTTCCTCGGCCTGTACGACCGCAACGGCCCGGCCATCGACCTGTTCAACCCGGTCTATGGCAGTGAGTTCACCTTCAGCCAGCCGTACCGCTGGGACAACACCGTCAAGCAGACCGGCCTGTACGTGCAGGACCAGATGCGGTGGGACAAGTGGTTCCTGACCCTCGGTGGGCGTTATGACTACGCCACCACCGAAAACACCCAGCCAGGCAGCACCATGGCTGACACCAAGTCCACGGATGAGAAGTTCACCGGCCGGGCCGGCTTTGGCTACCTGTTCGAGAACGGCCTGACGCCCTACGTCAGCTACGCCGAATCGTTCCTGCCGCAAACCGGCGTGGACATGAATGAAAAAGCCTTCAAGCCAACCGAAGGCAAGCAGTATGAAGTGGGCGTCAAGTACGAGCCGACTGCGATCGACGGTTTCATCCAGTTGTCGGTGTACCAGATCGACCAGGAGAATATGCTGACCAACGACCTCGACAACCCAGGCTTCAGTATCCAGAGCGGCGAGGTGCGCTCGCGCGGCGTGGAGCTGGAAGGCAAGGTCAACGTCACCCAGAACCTGCGCGTGTTGGGTTCGGTGTCGCGCAACCAGATCAAGTGGCAGAGCACCAACGATGGTCGCGAGGGTCGTACCATAGCCATGAACCCGCCGCTGACCGCTTCGGCATGGGTTGACTACAGCTTCGACCACAGCGCCCTCGCCGGTCTCGGCGCTGGCCTGGGCGTGCGTTACGTGCGCAGCAGCTACGGCTCGGACTACGAGGAAGATTCGTTCCAGATTCCGTCCTACACCGTGTACGACGGCATGCTCTCCTACGACCTGGAAAAATCCCCCCTGCGGGTCAAAGGCGTGAAGGTCAAACTGAACCTGGAAAACATCGAAGACAAGAAATACGTCGCCAGCTGCAACAGCACGCTGGACTGTTACTACGGCGAAGGTCGCACCGTCACGGCGGACATGACCTACAACTTCTAAACCGGCAACCACAAACGCCGCTGCCCCAGGAATGGGCCAGCGGCGTTTTTGTTATGGGAGCCATGCAGGCCAAGCAGTCCTGATCAAGCAGGCAAGCGACGATAGCTCTGGACTGCCGCCCCCAGCACCACCGCCCCCGCGACAATCGCCAGCCAGAATCCACTGCGTGCGCCAAAGGCGTCCACCAGCCAGCCGGAACCGGCGGCGCCGATGGCCACGCCGATGCTCAGGCCGGTCACCAGCCAGGTCAGGCCCTCGGTGAGCTTGGCCGGCGGCACGATGCGTTCGACCAGGGCCATGGCGACAATCAGGGTCGGGGCAAAAAACAGCCCGGCGATGAATACCGTCAGTGCCAGCCCGACAATGTTGCTCGCCAGCAGCAACGGCAGCGTGGTCAGCGCCGTCGCCACCCCGCCATAGAGGAACAGGCGCGGCAGCGGCACCTCGGTTTTCAGCGCACCAAATGCCAGGCCCGCGAGGCAGGAGCCGATGGCATACACCGAGAGCACGATGCTCGCCGCCGCCGGCTGCCCTTGCTGTTGGGCGAAGGCCACGCTGACCACGTCAACCACGCCGACGATGGTGCCCAGGGCGACCATCAGCAGGATCAACCAACGCACGTGCACCGAGGCAATGGCCGAGCCGGGTTGCGCCTGGTCATGGGGATGCACGCCAGGCTCGGTGCTGCGCTGCAGGACAAACGCACTGACCCCGATGGCCAACGCCAGCAGTGCCGCCAGCGGCCCGGCCTCGGGAAAGGCCACCACGCACAGCCCCACCGAGAGCGGCGGGCCGACGATAAAACAGACCTCGTCCAGCACCGACTCCAGGGCGTAGGCGGTCTGCAATTGAGGCTGGCCACGGTAGATCTCGGTCCAGCGCGCCCGCACCATCGCCGACATGCTCGGCATGCAACCGGCCAACGCGGCGAATACAAACAATGTCCAGTGCGGCGCCTGCAAGCGGGTACAGAGCAACAGCAGCAACAGCGCACCACCGCCAAGCAACGCGGCGATGGGCAACACCCGGCCCTGACCGTAACGGTCGACCAGGCGCGACACCTGGGGAGCACACACCGCCGTGGCCAAGGCAAAGGTCGCGGCCACGGCACCGGCCAATGCATAACCGCCGTGCAGCTGCGACAACATGGTGATCAGGCCGATCCCGGTCATGGAAATCGGCATGCGCGCAATCATCCCGGCCAGCACAAAGGCCCGGCTGCCGGGTGCCTTGAACAAGGCCGAATAGGGGTTTGCCATCGGGTTCCATCCTCTTTTGGGGCATGCAACTTGCCATAAAGCGTCGACGTGGTAAAAATACATACGCCGTGTATGTACAAAATCATGCAAACATACGCGCCGTATGTCAAACCGAAAAAACCGTGAGGGACACCATGGGCCAGCGACCACGCGCCGAAATGATCGAGCAGACCCGCGCCAAATTGATCAGCAGCGCCCGCCACGCCTTCGCCACCCTGGGCTATGGCGCCACCTCAATGGACGACTTGACCGCCGATGTTGGCCTGACGCGTGGCGCGTTGTATCACCATTTTGGCGACAAGAAAGGCCTGCTGGCGGCGGTGGTCGCGCAGATCGACGGCGAAATGGACGCCCGGCTCGACGCCATCTCAGCCGTTGCCAGCGACCCCTGGAGCGGCTTCTGCCAGCGCTGCACCGCGTACCTGCAGATGGCCCAGGAAACCGAGATCCAGCGCATCATGCTGCTCGATGCCCCGGCAGTGCTGGGGGACCTGACACTGTCCTTGCAAATGGACTGCATCGCCACCCTCACCCGCCTGCTCGAACAGTTGATGGACCGGCAGACCATCGCTGCCGCCCCACCCCAGGCTCTGGCACGCCTGATCAACGGCAGCCTGGTCCACGCCGCCCTGTGGATCGCCCGCGATCAAGCTCCCGCCGAACGCCTGGACGAAGCGTTGGCAGCTCTGGAGCTGATGTTGCGCGGCTTGCTGTTAGCACCGCGGACCTGACAGTTCTGACAGTAGGCAGGATCGAAACTTTGCGCCACAGTACGAGCGAAACCGGTCACGTGGAGCCAGGCAATGGAAGAATCGCTGATTCTGGTTGATCTGCAAGACCGCGAGATCGGCTCGGCAGGCAAACTCTACGCCCACCAGCAAGGCCTGCTGCACCGGGCCTTCTCGGTGTTCATTTTCGATAGCAACGGCCGCTTGCTGTTGCAGCAACGAGCCTTGGGCAAGTACCACTCCCAGGGGTTGTGGACCAATACCTGCTGCGGACACCCGCGGCCCGGGGAGCGCACACGTGCGGCGGCCAGGCGCCGGCTGCACGAGGAAATGGGCCTGCGCTGCCGGCTCACGCCGGTCACCACCCTGCTCTACCACGAGCCGGTGTCGAATCAGCTGATCGAACACGAGTACGACCATGTATTCGCCGGTATCAGCCGCTGCGCGCCCCTTGCCAACCCCGAGGAAGCCCACGCCTGGCGCTGGCAGAAACTCGCCGACCTGGATCGCCTCATCGCAGCCAGCCCAGAAATGTTCAGCGTCTGGTTCGTGCGGATCTTTCAGCAGGTTGGCCCCGGCGGATTGCGACGCTGGAAGGAACTCGCCCAGCGCCAGTGCTGAGCAGTGAACAGCGAAAGCTGCCGGTGAGGTAGAACGCCATGAGCCATTCCCTTGATCTTCCCTGGGTGATACCGCCCCTGCACTGCCCCGAACCGGTACGGATAAACGAGCCGCTCGGGCAGCAGGTCGACACATTGCTGATCCCCTGGGTCGAGCAAGTCGGCATTTTCGCCGGGCAGATGCCGAAATTGCGTGGCGCGCAGTTCGGTCGCTTCGCCATGCTGTGCCATCCGGACACCGACGCACCCGAGCGCCTCTTACTTTCAGCGCAGTGCATCGCCGCGCTGTTCGCGGTGGATGACTACTACTGCGATGACGAGCAGTGTGGATCGGTGCCGGAGTTGGTGGGCGCACGCCTGTCCCTGGCATTGGCTGCCCTGGAGCCTGCGCACCTGAGCTATGAGTTTGCGCCCGATCTGCACCAGGCCCTGAATGCCGACCCCGTGCTCAAGGGGTTACGTGCCTACATGGCGCGTGTAGCGGGGTTCGCCACGCCGGCGCAAGTGGCGAGGGTCCGACACGAGATCATCGCCATGTTCGTGACCATGGGGGCGGAAGCCTCCTGGCGCATGACCAAACAACCACCCCGAGTCTGGGAGTACTTGGCCCACCGCCAGGTCAACAGCTTCCTGCCGTGCATGTCGCTGATCGACGTCATCGGCGGTTATGAACTGCCGGCCAATCTCTACTCCGCGCCCTTGGTGCGCCGGGTCACCACACTCGCGGCCAGTGCCACCATCCTGGCCAACGACCTCTATTCCGCCCACAAGGAAAGCCTCACCGAGCAGGAGGACTTCAACCTGCCGCGGCTGTTGGCCGCCCAGCAGCACTGCTCGCTAGCCGACGCCATGGGCCTGGCGGCGAAGATCCATGACGACGTCGTGTATGCCTACGAGGCGGCCGAACAGCGGGTGTTGCCAGGGGCCAGTTGGGAACTCGAGCGATTTCTCGGCGGGGTCAAAGCCTGGGTCGCCGGCAGTCGCGAGTGGCACCAACGCAGCGGGCGCTATCAGGGATGAACGACGAGCGCAGCGGCGACCCCAACGCAAATAAACCGACCTGAACCTGAACTCCCCCGCCTTTGCGTCAGTCTGCTGATTACGCTCTTTGTGCGAGGCTGACTGGACATGGCTGATCATCGTGACGAACGCCAAAGCGCGATCGACGCCCACGGCATCATTGGCGACCTGCGCAGTGCCGCGCTGGTCAACGACAAGGGCTGCGTGGATTTCTTCTGCTGGCCGGAGTTCGACAGCCCGTCGATCTTCTGTTCGTTGCTGGACACCCCCAAGGCGGGGATTTTTCAGTTGGCCCCCGACCTGCCGGACGCGCGCCGCGAACAGATCTACCTGCCTGACACCAACGTGCTGCAAACCCGCTGGCTGAGCGCCCGGGCGGTGGTGGAAATCACCGACCTGCTGGTCATCGGCGACAGTGAAGATGACCTGCCGTTGCTGATTCGCCGGGTGCGCATGGTCAGCGGCAGCGCCACCTTCGACCTGCATTGCGCGGTGCGCCACGACTACGCGCGCGCCGCCACCACGGCACGGGAGGACGGGCCGGACATCTGCTTCGAAGCCCCGCAACAGCCAAGTCTGCGCCTGCGCGCCAGCCAGCCCCTGCAGCTAGTAGACAACGCCGCCAGCGCCCGCTTCGAGTTGCAGCAGGAGCAGAGCGCCGAGTTCATCCTCGGCGCCCTCGACGACCCGCGCTGGCAGGCCGACAACACTGACCTGTGCCTGCAGCGAACCGTGAAGTTCTGGCGCGACTGGATCGGCAAATCCACCTACCGCGGACGCTGGCGGGAGATGGTCAACCGCTCGGCGCTGGCATTGAAGTTACTGACCTCACGCAAGCACGGCGCAATCCTCGCCGCCGCCACCTTCGGCCTGCCGGAGACCCCGGGCGGCATCCGCAACTGGGACTACCGCTACACCTGGATCCGCGACGCCTCGTTCACCGTCTACGCCTTCATGCGCCTGGGTTTTGTCGAGGAAGCCAATGCCTACATGCGTTGGTTGCGCGGGCGGGTCAGTGACTGTCAGGGCCAGCCGACCCGGCTGAATATTCTGTATGGCATCGATGGTCGCCAGGAACTCCCGGAGAGCGAACTCAGCCACCTGAGCGGCCACGGCAACGCGCGGCCGGTGCGCATCGGCAACCAGGCCTACGATCAGGTGCAACTGGATATCTTCGGCGAACTGATGGACGCGGTGTACCTGGTCAACAAGTACGGCGAGGCGATCTCCCATGAGGGCTGGAAACACACGGTGGAAGTGGTCGATCAGGTGTGCGACACCTGGCAGAGCGAGGATGTCGGCATCTGGGAAATGCGCGGCGAGCAGCACCACTTCCTGCATTCGCGACTGATGTGCTGGGTCGCACTGGACCGGGCAATCCGCCTGGCCTCGAAACGCTCGCTGCCGGCGCCGTTTGCCCGCTGGGACCAGACCCGCCAGGCAATCTACGCCGACATCTGGGACAACTTCTGGAACGCCGAGCGCGGGCATTTCGTGCAGCACCTCGGTGGCACGGCCCTGGATGGCTCGATGCTGTTGATGCCGCTGGTGCGTTTTGTCAGCGCCAAGGACCCGCGCTGGCTGTCGACCCTGCAAGCGATCCAGAAATCCCTGGTGCGCGACGGCATGGTCTATCGCTACCACAACGACGACAGCCAGATCGACGGCCTCAGCGGCACCGAAGGCGCGTTTGCCGCGTGCTCGTTCTGGTACGTCGAATGCCTGGCCCGTGCCGGCCAGTTGGACAAGGCCCACCTGGAGTTCGAACAACTGCTGCGCTACGCCAACCCACTGGGGCTATACGCCGAAGAGTTCGACAGCCACGCCCGCCACCTGGGTAATACCCCTCAGGCCCTGACCCACCTGGCGCTGATCAGCGCAGCGTGTTTTCTTGACCGCAAATTGAGTGGGGATGACGGGTACTGGCAGCCGTGAGGGTTTAGGGCGCGCACCCCAAGATCAAAACACCCGCGAAAACCGCTCCCGATACACCTGCGGCACAACCCCCATGACCCGCAGAAAACCACGCCGCAACGTCTCCTCACTGCCAAACCCACACTGCACCGCGATGCGTTTGATCGGCAGCGCAGAATCACTCAACAGCCGGCGCGCAGTTTCCACCCGGATCCTCTCAATGGCACGTGCTGGGGTCTGCCCAGTGTCGGCGCGGTAGTGGCGGATAAAGCTACGTTCACTCATGCCCGCTTGCAGCGCCAGTGCCGGGATGCCGAGGTCGAGGCTGAGGTTGTCGGCGATCCAGGCATGCAGGTCGTCGAAGCGATTGCCCTGCTGTTGCAGGTCCAGGGTCACGCTGAACTGTGCCTGGCCCCCTGGGCGCTTGAGGAACACCACCAGTTGCCGGGCGACTTCCAGGGCCATCGCGCGCCCCAGGTCGGCCTCCACCAGCGCCAATGACAGATCGATACCGGCAGTCACCCCGGCCGAGGTCCAGACCGGGCCATCGTTGATGAAGATTGGGTCGGGCTCGACCTGCAGGCGCGGGTGTTGCCGGGCCAGTTGCTCGCAACGGGTCCAGTGGGTCGCCACTCGCCGCCCATCGAGCCAGCCGCTGGCCGCCAGCAGAAAAGCCCCGGTGCAGACCGAAGCCACCCGCCGCGAAACCCTCGCCTGCTGGCGCACCCACTCCACCAGCGCGAGGTCCTGGGCCGCCGCATACACCCCCCAGCCACCGGCGATGATCAGGGTGTCGGAGGCTGTATCCGGCAAGGGTTCGGCGAGCAAGGCCAGGCCAGCCGAAGACAGCACCGCCCCACCACCCGGGCTGATCACCTGGGGCGCATAGGGTGTCGGCATCCCGCGCTGGGCCGCAACATCATTGGCCGAGGCAAAGACCTGCAGCGGCCCGGTGACGTCCAGCAGTTGCACCTTGGCGAAGGCCAGCACATGAATGGATTTCGGTGGAGTGGTGAACATTGGCGTAATTCGAGGGCTGATTGGCGTGTACGCCAAAGACTAGAAGCCTAGAGTCAAGTCGTCCACCCCTGCCGGGGACGAATTTACCAACCCAGGAGAGAGCGCCATGCCGTTGCAGATCGGTTTTCTGTTGTTCCCACAAGTGCAGCAACTGGACCTGACGGGGCCCTACGATGTGCTGGCGTCGCTGCCGGACGTGCAGGTGCACCTGATCTGGAAAGACCTCGCGCCGGTGACGGCCAGCACCGGCCTGGTGCTGCAGCCGACCTGCCGTTTCGCCGACTGCCCGGACCTGGATGTGTTGTGCATCCCCGGTGGCAGCGGTGTCGGGCCGTTGATGGAAGATGCGCAGACGCTGGCGTTCATCCAGGCCCAGGCGGCCAAGGTGCGCTACCTGACCTCAGTGTGCACCGGTGCCCTGGTGCTGGGTGCCGCCGGCCTGCTCAAGGGCAAACGTGCGACTACCCACTGGGCCTATCACTCGTTGCTTGGCCTGCAGGGGGCGATTGCGGTGCAGGAGCGGGTGGTGCGCGACGGAAACCTGTTGACCGGTGGCGGGATCACCGCCGGGATCGACTTTGCCCTGACCCTGGCGGCTGAATTGTATGGCGATGACGTCGCGCAACTGGTGCAGTTGCAACTCGAGTACGCACCCGCCCCGCCCTTTGCCTCGGGCGAACCGCAGACCGCACCCGAGGCCGTACTGCAGCGGGCCAGGGAACTGGCCGCCGACTCGCTCGCCCAGCGCACGCTGATCACCCAACGGGCGGCAGCCAGATTGAGCGAGTGAAGGATGGACCGGCACTTTATCGCACCCATAAAAAAACCCGCCGAAGCGGGTTTCAAGACCATGACGACATCCTGTCGCTGCGTTCCTTGCATATGGCCGATCATCCATGACCCTGAGTACATCCTGTGCTCAGTCGATGGGTGAAGATTACGCTTCGGATCCAATGCGTAATAGACGACATAGCCAGTAACACGTGTAAGACATTCGCCATAAGAACGAAGGTCAACCACCCTCGGGTTGTCCAACTTCCAAGGCCAACAATGCGAGATCTGCCACCTGCAGTTGCTTGTCGGCCGCGAGCACGTCGTGATCCTCCAGGAACCAGGCGGCGGACAGGCCGGCAAACGCCAGGACCCACTGCAGTAACCGCCGCCGTTCCAGCCCTGCCTGCGCCGCGACCAACGCCACTTGCCGGGTAAAACGTAGCGGGTCGGTGGCGCTCGGCAGGTCCGGATTGCAGATCAGGTTGGCGTAGTCGTAGGTGCGCTCGCCGGTCACCCGCTTCGGGTCTATCGCCAGCCAGCCCCGCGGGCCGAAATCGAGGATGTTGCTGTGGTGCACATCGCCGTGCAGCACGACGACTTCCTGGGGCGTGGCCAGCAGGTACTCTGCGCAGGCCAGGCACTGGCGCAACCGCCCGCCATGGCGGCGCGCCGCCGGGGCCAAGGAGCGAAACCATTGCCGCATGTCGACCAATGGCGGCAGCGGTGCCGAACGGGGTGCATGCAGGCGCGCCACGGCGTCACAAATGATCCGGCTGGCCTGGTCGTCCGCCCCGTGCATAGCCATGTGCAGCAGCGAACGCCGGCCTTCGGCCCGCTCCAGCAATAGCGCCGCACCGTCATGGGCGTAGACCCGGGCAGCACCCTCTCCCGCCCACCAGGTCATCAACAGGTTGCCGAACTTTTCTTCTTCATCGAGGGCGATTTTCAACATCGCCGGCGTCCCCTGGTAACGCACCGGGAGCAGGCGGCTGCCCAGGGTGATGATGGGCTCCCCTTCGGGGAGCAACTGCCATTGGCTTAGGTAGGGTTCAAACATGCGGGGTAATTCAAGGCTCAGCGGGGGTTCAAGGGGTGGCGAGGTAGGTCTCGATATTGTTCATTTGCTCGTCCCAGCCGCGACTGTTCATGCGAAAGGCCTTGAGACGACGCTCTGCCGGGATCTTATCAAACCCCGACTCGACCACGTGCAACAAGGTGCCAGCGTCCATGTCCTCGAGTTCGAACTGCACCAGGGTCGTCGGTTCGCCAGAATAGTCGACGCCTGAGTCTACTGCATAGGGATGCCAGCGGAAGGCGAACACCCGCTCCGGCTCGACCCGCATGACTTCGACATCCCAGACCATGTGCTCATAGCCTGGGTAGGTAATCTGCCCCTGGGTCCGCGCGCCTGCGACGAAACGCTTGCCCTCCAGGGCCACGCCAAACCACTGGCCAAAGGCTTCGGCATTGGCGATCACTCGCCAGACGGTCGAGCGCGGGGCCTTGAGCAGGATCTTTCTTTCGATGCGATCTGATGTGTGCATTGAGCACCTCCTGTGATGAACACTAGGCGCGGACGACCGAACGAGCAATCTTGCCGTTGCATTCAACAGATCCGACTCGCAGTAACGTCCATCGTTCCGAGCCCCGACAGGCCCCGGCCAACAGTGGTAACGTCGGCTTTCTACCGCTCGTCAGTCCCGTAAAGGAATACCCCATGCCCACACTCCACGGCAGTTGCCTGTGCCAGGCCATCGCCTATGCAGTCGACAGCCTCGACATGCCGATCAGCCATTGTCACTGCCATACCTGCCGCAAGGCCCATGCGGCGCCATTCGCCTCGACGGCGGGGGTCATGCGCGAGCATTTTCGCTGGACCCGGGGCCTTGAACTGCTGTCCTGCTTCGAGTCCTCGCCCGGCAAGCTGCGGCATTTCTGCTCGCGCTGCGGCAGTCACCTGATGGCCGAGCGCCCGGCACAGCCCCATGTGATCGTGCGGGTCGCGACCCTTGATGACGACCCGGGCCAGAAACCCCAGGCCCATATCTGGACCTCCCACGATGTGCCGTGGCTGGCCCATCAAGGCGTGGTCGAGTGCGCACAATGGCAGCCACCGGCGGACACCGGACGCTGAAGATTTAGCCTCTGATCTACACTCACCCAACTTTCAGCGCCAGCGAGTTTTCCCATGCGTACAGTTTTTCTTCTAAGCCTCCTGCCGCTATTGGCGGCCACTGGCGTGCAGGCCGATGACTGCGCCAACGCCAGCAACCAGAGCACGCTGAATGAGTGCGCGGCCAGGCAATACAAACAGGCCGACGCCCGGCTCAACACGCTGTACCAACAGATCAATGGCCATCTGAAGGACAACCCGCAAGGTAAAAAAAGCCTGCTGACGGCGCAACGCGCGTGGTTGGCGTTCCGTGATGCCGAGTGCACCTTTGCCGCGTCCGGGGTCGAAGGCGGTAGCGTTTACCCGCTGATCCACAACCAATGCCTGGCGGACCTGACGCAAAAACGCGCCGAGACACTCAAGGGCTACCTCGACTGCCAGGAAGGCGACCTCAGTTGCCCGGTGCGTTCCTGACCGCTGGATGGGCCCAGGCCACCAGCGGCCCTTTAAAAACCGCCTGCCGGGGTTTAAAGGGCCACTGATGTTTCACGTCAAGAGCATGAGCCCGTTTACCGGGTAAAGACCTGCGCCGTGGTGATCGCCATGTCGCCGCCCGGCAGCTTGATGTTGCCGATCTGCTGCATGGTCTCCGGGTCGAAGATCGCCACGTCGTTAAAGGTCCCGGCCAGGTAGATCTTGCTGCCAGCCTTGTTGAAGGAAATGCAGTAGTAGGAGTGGTCCAGGGTCGCCGCCTGAATCAGCTTCTTCTGCTTGATGTCGTACTTGGCCAGGCGATTGAGCACGCCGAACATCAGGTTGGGGTCCTTGGGCGAGCGCATGCCACTGAAGTAGATTTCGGTCAGCGGGCCGAAGTCGGTGGTCTCGGTCTTGCCGGTCTTCAGGTCGACGCTGAACAGGCCGTAGAGGTACTCGGCGGTGGCCGGGTCCTGCTTCTTGTCCTTGAATTTCGCTGCGGTGTAGAGCAGCGAGAAGTCATGGCGATAGGTCTGCTGGTTCCACACGTAGAGCACGTCCGGCGCGCTGTAGTTGGGGCGTTTCCAGTGTCGGCTGGGGATCAGCACGTCGAACTTGCCGGTCTGCACATTGACCTTGTAGACATCCGCACCGGCCACATACAGGGTGCCGTCGTCGCCACTCTGCATGATGGTCAGCTGGCGGGGCGCCGGAAAACTGCGCACCGGCTTGGCGCTGGCACCGGCGTCGGTGGCGTAGACATCCAGGCGTGGCGCCTGCACTTCGTAGCGGTCGTTGAGCATCCGCGTCGGGTTGGCGATGGTGTAGAGCTCCTTGCCGTCGTGGCTGACGGTAAAGGCAAACATCGAGCGGGCCTTCTCCCCCGGTTGCTGGGTGATGCTGGCGTGGAATACCTGCTTGCAGCTGTCCAGCTCGATGCCATAGACATCCGCATAGTGGTTGTTGAGCACGTAGGCGGTCTTGCGATCCGGCGACAGCTGGATGGTCCCCGGTCCAAAGGCATCGGGCAGCTTGCAGGACTTGTACAGGGTGTCGGTCTGCAGGTCGATGACGTGCAGGTTGTTGGGGTAATTGGTGGTCACCATGTATTCGTGACCGGCGTTGAGCGCCAGGTTTTCATCGGCCAGAACACTGAGCGAAACACTGCCCAGGAAGGCGAAAGCGGCCAGGCCGCAGGCTTTGGTACGAAGCATGCTGGAATCCTTCTTCTTGTCCGATTACTTGTCTTTGGGGAAGACAGTGCCGAGGTTGCGCCAGTTGTCGTTGGAGGCCTGGGCATCCTTGTTCCAGTCCGGATAGGTGCTCATCATGTCGGGCACTTGGGCCGGCCACCAGCACGGGTCCGAGCAGCCATAGAGGTCGGCCTCCATCGGTTGGCACAACGACGACACGCCGCCAAAGGCATCGATTTCCCAACCCGGGTCGGTGGTCGAGGCGCACCCGGCGACCGAACTCATGGCCACCACTTCTTCGATGCGGTTTTCATCCGCGGCCTGATCCAGCTTCAACGCTTTGTTATTGATGGGCTTGAGATGTTTCATATCAGTGAGCCTTGCGCGGAGTGATGTAACTGCTGATGAACGCAGGGTTGTGAGCCATGATCCGGGTGTAGACCTCGATGCCGAAGTCGACCCAGTCACGCATCAGTTCGCAGTAGTGATAGGTCGGGTGCGTCGGGTCGCCGTAACGGGCGTAGCTTTCGTGGTAGCAGCCGCCGGAGCACAGGTTGCGGATCTGGCAGTCCTCGCAGCCGGTGTTGCTGCGGTCCAGGCGCTGGGACAGGAAGTCGTTCAACTCCACCTGCTTGACCCCGCTGTGGACGTTGCCAAACGTCGGCAATGACGAACCGGTGAAACGGTGGCACAGGTTGAGTTCGCCCTTGTGGTCGACCGCCAGCATCTTCAGCCCGGCGCCACACGGCAGGGCTTTCTTGTGGCCCTCGTGGATGTCGGTGATCAACTGGTGCAGGTTGGAGAAACCGATGTTGCGGTGTTCCAGCGCGGCCTCCAGGTAGCGCCGACCGAGGCGCTTCATGCTGGCGAAGACTTCGATCAATTCGTCGCTGGACAGGTTGAAGGTGCTGATATCGCCGGAGGTCACCGGGGCAAAGCCGACTTCGGCAAAACCCAGTTCGTTGAACAGGTGATCCCAGATGGTTTCAACGTCGGTGACGCCGGTGGTCAGGGTCACGCGGGCTCCGACCGGGCGACTGTTGTAGCGCGACAACAACATCTCGGCCTTGCGCCGCACCACGTCATAGGTGCCCTGCCCGCCCACGGTGATGCGGTTGCGGTCGTGCACGGTCTTCGGCCCGTCGATGCTCACCGACAAGCCAAAGCGGTGGGCGTTGAGGTAGTCCACCGTGTCCTCGGTGAGCAGCGTGGCGTTGGTGGTCATGACGAATTCGACGAACTTGCCCGCCTCGGCAAAGCGCTTTTCACAATAGTCGACCATGTACTCGATCAGCTTGCGGTTGCTCAGTGGTTCGCCGCCGAAGAACACCACGGTAAACCGCTCTTCATCGGGGGATTCGCGCAGGAGCATTTCCACCGAGGCGATGGCGGTCTCGACCTCCATCTTCTTGCCGGCCGAGGGCTTGTCGAGGTCTTCCTTGTAGCAGTAGGTGCAGCTCAGGTTGCAGCCGGTGTTGACGTTGAGCACCACGGTGTTGATGGCGGTGCGCTCGACCCGTTTGGCGGCGATGTCCGGGGTCAGCGGCGAGCCGTCGCTGACCAGTTCCAGGGCCATCAGCTCGCGCAGGGTTTCGTGGATTTCCTCGCCACCGAACTGGCTGGCCAGGCGCTGGATCAACTCGGCGCTGGAACAGCCGTGACCGCGCAGGGCATCGATGATGCTGCCGGTCAGGGCATCGCTGGCGAACAGCGAACTGCTGGGAATGTGAAACAGCATGCGGTCGGCATCCACCTGCACTTCGTGCAGGTTGCGTTCGACCAGATTCAAGATAGCGCCCATGGCAAACCTCCTGTGCAAACCCCTTTGGCGGGGCCTGCGTTCATTCCAAAAAAGTCTCTGAAAACTGCGGGTTCAGCGGCCTCACGGAATGGGTGGGTTGTTCCAGCGTTGCACGGTGACAATCATGTGGCCTTCGCCGGTCAGGGATTTTCCTGCGTCGTCGACGGCGGCAATCACCTTGAGGTTGCCGGCATTGTTGGTGGACATCTTGCGTGCCGGATTCGGGCCGGCATCGCCCGGGGTGAATACGCCACTGTCCGCCTGCATGGTGCCGGCAAACTTGACGTCTTCGTCTTCCCTGGCGCGGTCGTCGAAGGCTTCGACTTTCCACTGCGCCGGGACTATGCCAATGCGATAGAGCTTGCCGTCCGCGCCCTTGCCCCAGGCTTCGGCGTCGAAACGCCCCTGGACCTTGGGCGTCGAACCCCCGCCATCACCGATCCGGGCCACCGAGAATTCAGGCACCACCTTGACCTCGGCAATCTGCTGGTAGACCGACAGGCTCGGGCCTTTCAAGCTGCCCAAGGTCACGGCACGCACGCCCGGCTGGGCATCGGTGGCAGCCTTGAGGCGGACCTTGATCTGCTCGGGGCTCTGGCTGATGACTTGGAGCACCTCGACGCCTTTACCGAAGTCCGGCGGGCCTTGCAGGCCGCTGCCGATCAGGGTCACTTCGGCTTCGCTGCCGGCCTTCAGGTAGCCCGGCTGCACTGCCAGCAAACGGCTGCTGCCCTGTTTGGCGGCGAGGAAGTCGAGCCCACGTTCATCATGCTCGGCCTCGAACATCCGGCCTTGCAGTTCGCTGCCTTTGGCGGCGAACACCTGGCGCATCACTACGCCATCGACGGTCACGTTGCCGCGCCATTCGTAGCCGCTGTAGAGGATCGCGCTGCCGTCGCCGTTGAAGGCTGTGCCGTCGGCGTATTGACCCTTGACGCTGACCTTGAAGGTATCGTCGCCGTCGGCGCTGACGCGCATGATCCCGGCCAGCTCCCCCTTGCCCGGCAGGTGCCCGCTGAAGCTCCAGTCGCCCACCAGGGCCTGGGCCTTGGGCGCAGTTTGCTGCCAGGTTTTCCAGGCCGGGTTATCCAGTGGATAGCGCTTGGCCAACAGCGGCACCATCTCCTTGCGGGCCAGGTCGAACCAGTCGCGGTCGCGAGACAGCGCCTGGTATTCCAGCGACGGCCATTGACCGAGGTGGAAGTTCACCAGGCGCTCCCACTCCTGGGCCGGGCGACGCTGCAGGGCAACCCGCGCACCGGAGTGGCAGCGGCCGCACATCTGGCTGGTCTGCTCGTCGAATTGCTCGACGGTGTTGAGCCGCCGTTCCAGGGCATAACGCACGCCATCGGTCTCGCTCGGCGCCAGGCCCTGGGTATCGGCCAGGTATTTGACCAGGGTCCGGCGGTCGTCATCGCTGATCTGCAGGCCGTGCATGACCTGCATGCGCGCGATGCTCATCAGCCAGCCCTCCGGAGTCTTGCGTTGGTGGCTGATACGGCTCAAGGCGTTCTCGGCTTCAGGGGTATGACAGCCCTGGCAGGTCTCCTTGAGGATGGTCTGGGCGTCACGCGCGGCCATGCTTTGCGGAGCATGCAGGGCGGCACACGCGGCAAGCGCCAGGAGACTGGCGCTCATGCCTGATCGGAGTTTTCTCTTCATCAACGTCGAACCTCGCACGGTGCTTTCTTATTTTTTTGAACGGTCGTTTTTATGGTTTCTACCGCCAGCGAACATGCCGCTGACGAAGGCAAGAGAAACGTCTACCAAGGACCAATACACGGAGCGTGCCAGCTTATGAATAGTTCGTTGAATCAATGCTTTGCTGGTAAACACCCGGGTAATTCCGGCAACCACCGAGGTGCCCGGCGTTTAATTTCGCGACAACTGTTGCAGGCTGAGACGAGCATAGGTGAGTGTTCCTCGTATAGGATGACCAGCTATCCGCTTAACCGCTTCAGCTACGGGAACTGCGCCATGCTCAATGCTTTGCTCTTCGACCTCGACGGCACCCTCACCGACACCGACGCGCTGCACTTGCAGGCGATGCAACAGTTGTTGCTGGAGGAGGACGGCCGGGTGTTTACCAAAGCCGAGTTCGAAGCTCATGTCAGCGGCCAGGCCAATGCCGCCATGTGCCGCTACCTGTTCCCCGAATGCTCGGTGGCCGAACACGAAGCCTTTGCTGATCGCAAGGAGCAGCGCTTTCGCCAGTTGTCAGCGCACCTGACGCCGATTGCCGGGCTGGTACGCTTACTGGATTTTGCCCAGGAGCAGGCCATCGGCGTGGCGGTAGTGACCAATGCACCACGAGCGAATGCCGAGCACATGTTGCAGGCATTGGCTCTGCGCGAGCGCTTCGAGCATGTAGTGGTTGCCGAAGAACTGCCCCGCGCCAAGCCTGATCCCCTGCCCTACCTGACCGGGCTGGAACGCTTGCAGGCCAGCGCCGAGGTGAGCCTGGCATTCGAGGACTCGATCCCCGGCCTGACGGCAGCGGTAAAGGCCGGGATCTTTACCGTGGGCCTGGTGACCAGTCAGCGCCGCGAAACGCTGCTGGCCGCAGGGGCGCACCTGGTGATCGAAGACTTCAACGACCCGCAGTTGTGGGCGGTGATTGATCGCATGGCGGGACGATGAGAGCGGACTACCGGTGTAGGAGCAAGACTTGCCCGAGATGAACCTGAGGGACGATCAGTTTTGTCAGGCGAAGCGCCGCCCGTCTCAGCGGTGCGTCTCAAGAATTGTCGCAATCTGCGACATCAGTACTCGCGAAAACCTAAACCTTTCGCCGCAAGAGCCTCTGAATACAGGCCCCGGGCAAACTGGCACAAGGGTTGCGATCAGCCTCGGCACACGAATAAGACGAGGCTCCATCATGTCGCTCCCCACTCCGCTTCCCGCCGTTTCGGCGTTCATCCAGCGCGCCCCGCGCATGCTGATCGGCGCCGAATGGGTCGAGGCCGCCGACGGCCAGACCATGCCCTTGCACAACCCAGCCACCGGCGAGGTCCTGTGCGTCGTGCCCAAGGCCACTCCGGACGACGTCGATCGGGCGGTGCTCGCTGCCCGCCAGGCGTTTGATGATTCGGCCTGGACCCGCACCCGCCCGCGCGAGCGGCAGAACCTGCTGTGGAAGCTCGCCGACCTGATGGAGCGCGACGCGCAGGTGCTGGCGCAACTTGAATGCCTGAACAACGGCAAGAGTGCCGCGGTGGCCCAGGTCATGGACGTGCAATTGTCCATCGACTTCCTGCGCTACATGGCCGGCTGGGCCACCAAGATCGAAGGCTCCAGCGTCGAAGTCTCGCTGCCTTTGATGCCTGATGAGCAGTTCCACAGTTTCATCCGGCGGGAAGCGGTGGGCGTGGTTGGCGCCATTGTCGCCTGGAACTTCCCGCTGCTGCTGGCCTGCTGGAAACTCGGTCCAGCCCTGGCCACCGGCTGCACCGTGGTGTTGAAGCCCGCGGACGAAACCCCGCTGAGCGCACTCAAGCTGGCAGAACTGGTACTCGAAGCCGGCTACCCCAGCGGGGTGTTCAACGTGGTCACCGGCACCGGCATCACCGCAGGCTCCGCCCTGACCCACAACCCGCTGGTGGACAAGCTGACCTTCACCGGATCGACCGCGGTGGGCATACAGATCGGCAAGATCGCCATGGACTCCATGACCCGCGTGACCCTGGAACTGGGTGGCAAATCACCGACCATTGTCATGGCCGACGCCGACCTTGCGAGTGCCGCAGCGGGTGCTGCCAGCGCGATTTTCTTCAACCAGGGCCAGGTCTGCTGCGCCGGTTCCAGGCTTTATGTGCAGCGTAAGCATTTCGACAATGTAGTGGCTGACATCGCCGGCATTGCCAATGCGATGAAGCTGGGCAATGGCCTGGACCCGAGTGTCGAGATGGGCCCGTTGATCTCCGCGCGGCAACAGCAACGCGTCAGCAACTACATCGACATGGGCCGGGAAAGCGGCGCGACCATTGCCTGTGGCGGGGAACAGTTCGGACCTGGGTTTTTCGTCAAGCCAACGGTGATTGTCGACGTCGACCAACAGCACTCGCTGGTCCAGGAGGAGATCTTCGGGCCAGTGCTGGTGGCGATTCCATTCGATGACGAAGCCGAGGTTTTGCGCATGGCCAATGACAGTCCTTATGGGCTGGGGGCGAGCATCTGGTCCAACGACCTGGCGGCGGTGCACCGGATGATTCCGCGGATCAAGTCCGGCTCAGTCTGGGTCAACTGCCATAGCGCCCTCGACCCGGCGCTGCCCTTTGGTGGCTACAAGATGTCCGGTGTGGGTCGGGAAATGGGGTATGCGGCGATCGAGCATTACACCGAATTGAAGTCGGTGTTGATCAAGCTGTAGCGCTATCGCGAGCAAGCTCCCACAAGGGATGTGTGATCGATCCCCCTTGTGGGAGCGAGCTTGCTGGCGAATAGACCCGCCCAGTCAGCACCCATTTCAGGGCTGGTAGCCTTGCGTCAACAACCAGCGCCTGACCAACGTTCCCTGTTCTGCCGTCAGCCCTGCCAGCGCCTCTGCGGCGGGCTGACTACGCAACCGCCGCAGCAACGGCGCCAGCTCCACTCCGTGCACATGCCAGATCCCCAATGGCTGGTCTGCGGTGATCACCACCTCGGCCTCATCGACAAAGCCGTCCTTGAGCACCGGTGCCCGCTCAATCCGCAGCGCGGCAAAGTCTGCTTCGGCGTGTGCCACTTGGCTGTCTGGCCATTGCCGGCGAGCCTGCCAGAACGGCTGTTGCGGCCAGCGCTGTTCGTCGGCATAAAAGTCCCGGCCGATCCGTGCAAACCGCAGGAACAGTTGTTCCAACCGCATCCGGTGAAATCCCTGGGCCAGCGCCGCCCGCTCGGGTTTGCGCAGCAGGGTATTGATCACCACCGGGGCCTGCAGGGCCGAGGACAGGGACTGGAAAATACCGTTGCCCGACAGCGGGTCCACGGCCATCGCCGCATCACCGACCCGGATCCAGTTGTCGCCACACACCTGCGAGGACAATATGGCGGTGCTGCTGCGGGCATGCAGCTGCACGTCGAGTTGCGCTGCATCGGCAAAGAATGCCCTGGCCAGTGCCGAAGCCTCGCGCCGCTGGCGACAGTAGTCGAGCAACAGTGCCTTGGCCGGCAATGTGGCGCTGGCCACGTCCACCGTCCATTGCCAATAACACTGACCGTCAGCCCGCCGGGCCATCCATGCCCAGCCCTGCTCCAGGCTTTCCACCGCACTGGCGGTACTGCCCGGCGTGCCCTGCCAGCGATTGAGCAGGCTGACAGTTTCCGGTCCGCGCAGGCCTTTGCCGAGCGCCGGGGACTGACGCCCCCGAGCCTCGATGAGGAAATCCGCCAGTAGCGGCTCACGCCCTTGGACCTCGATCCTATGTCCCGATGCGCTCGACTGAACGTTCAGCACCCGGCCTTCAATGACCTCGACGCCCGCTCGGCGCAGGTCCTCACGCAAGCCGCGGTCAAAGCTCGGGCGGTCCAGCAGGTACTCGATATTCTGCGCATGCTGCTGACCGTTCCACGACACCTGTCGCTGGGACGCCAGTGCGCCCTGCGCCAGCGCCTGTTCCAGCCCGGCGCCACGCAAGGCTTCCAGCACCCGCAGGGAAACCCCTTCGAGTGCCGCAAAGCGTCGCCATTCGCTGACCAGCGTCACCGGGTAACCCAGCCGACGCAAGCCCAGCGCAGTAGCCGCACCGGCCGGCCCGGCACCGAGGATCAGCAACGTGTTCATGGGCCAATACGCCGTTCAGGGCCACGATAGTGGGCGTTGTCCTGTAGCCACTGGATGACCTGCTCATTGCTGGCCTGGGGCTGGGCCAGCAAGAATGCTGCGATGTGCCCACTCAACGCCGCACAACCGAGGCTGGCACCCGACTGTCCTGGGTGGGTGCCCTGCACGCACGCGGCGAAATCCGCCTGGGCACTGTTGAGCCACGACCATTGCGACTCGGCACAACGGGCATCGCCAGTGCCCCGCAGCACCTGTGGATAATTGGCTGGAAACACCCCCTCGCCTTGCGCCGGGCTGGAGGCGCAAAGCAACACGCCGCGGGCCTGCGCCGCGGCGCAGGCTTGGCGCAACAGGCTGCGATCCTGACGCAGGCCGAGGCTCAGATTGATCAGGCGAACGTCCTGCGCCACCAGCCAATCGATCGCGGTGGCGATCTGCAAGGCGCTGGTGACCCCGCGCTGGTCAAACACCTGGGCCACACAAAACCGCGCTGCGGGCGCGCGCCGGCCGATGGCCTCGAGCACCGCGCTGCCATGGCCCAGCGGATCGTCACACAGCGCGCCTTCGGCCAGCCCATCGTCCAGCAGGGAGAAACGTCTTCGCGCAACCACCAGCGGCTGCTGCGCCGCCGAGTGGCCGCTGTCGACCAAACCGACCAGCAGTTCAGGCTTCATGCAGCACCGTTTTTGCAATGAGTAGGCCGTCGAGCAATTCAAAGCGTAAATCGGCATCGGCCAGGGTCGAGGGACGGTGGCTGATCAGGATCCGCGTGCGCCCGGCAAACAGTCGGTCGATGGCTTCGATAACCTCGCGCTCGGTGGTTTCATCCACCGCCGAGGTGGCTTCGTCCAGCACCAGGATCAAGGGGTCCTGCAACAAGGCGCGGGCAATCGCGATCCGCTGTTTCTGCCCACCCGAGAGCTGCTGGCCGCGCTCGCCCAATGGGCTGTCGAGGCCTTCGGGCAACGACTCGATCAGGCTCTGGAGTTGCGCCAGCCGCGCCACTTCAGCAATCGCCTGGCGGCTGGCGTCCGGCACCGCGTAGGCCAGGTTGTCGGCCAGGCTGCCGCGAAACAACACGATGTCCTGGCTGACCACGGCAATCCGCCGGCGCAATTGGAACAGGTCCAGCTCCCGCAGATCGACCTCCCCCAGCAGTACCCGACCGGACTGCGGATCGTGATGACGCTGCAGCAGGTCGATCAGGGTCGACTTGCCGACGCCGGAGCCACCGCTCAAGGCAACCTTCAAGCCGTAGGGAATGCGTGCCTGGATACCGCGCAAGGTGCTCGGGCGGCCGGGGTGGCTGAAGTGCACGTTGTCGAAACGCAGTTCACCGCAGGTCGGCATCGGTTGTGGCGTGAGCGGGCTCAGCACGCTCGGCGTTTCGCCCCGCAGCTCCATCACCCGGCCGAGGCTGACGGTCATGCGCTGGATCGCCACGTACAAGCCCAACAAGCTCTGGACTGGCCCGACGGCCATGCCCAGGTAGGTGGAAAAGGCGATCAATGCCCCCAACTGCCAAGTGCCCTGCACCACCCAGTAGCCACCGATCAGGAAGGCACAGGCGCGTGACAAGGAGGTCAGGGTGCCCGGCACCGCCTGGGTGAAGAACTCGGTGATTTGCAGGCGCAGCAACTGGCTCATGTAACCATGGCCCAGGGATTCCAGGCGTCGCGCTTCGCGCTGTTGCTGGCCGGCGGACTGGATGAATTTCATCACCGGCAGGGTCTCGACCATGAACGAGGACATGTCCGCCGAGCGCTCGCGCAACTGCCGCACATCCCGTTCGACCTTGCGCCGCATCCAGCGCAACCAGAGCACGTCGAGGGGAATCAGGATCAACGCGAGCAACGACAGTTTCCACGACAGGGTCAGCAGCATGGCCACCGCGCAGACCAGGCCGATCACGCTGGATACCGCCGAGAACAGCGAGTCCACGGCAAAGCGCTGGATCTCGGCCACGTCGCCATCCAGGCGCGACATCAGGTCGCCGATCCGCCGTTGCCCGTAGAATCCCGGCGACAGGGTTTGCAGGTGCCGGTACAGGTCGTCACGCAGGGAAAATAGAATCCGCCCCGAGAGTCGGGTATGCAGGTAACGGTTGATTCCCGACAGTGCCGTGCCAAGCAATCCCGCGCCAATCATCAGCGCGGCGATCAGCACCAGCATGGAAAAGTCCCGGGCCAGCAAGCCGTCGTCGATCAGCAGCTTGGTGAGCCAGGGCTGCACCAGGACCAGCAGCGAGGCGCACATCGACAACCCCAACAACCCGCCGATCGCCAACCGGTGCGGCCGCACGAAGCTGTAGAGCCAGGCCAGCGCGGCGTCCAGTGCCTGGGGGTTGGGGCTGTCGACCAGCCTGACAATCCAGCGCCGCATCAGCTGCGCAACTGTTTAAGCTTGCGGTACAGGGTCGCGCGACTGATGCCCAAGGCGTCGGCGGCGGCCGAGACATTACCCTGGTGGCTGTCCAGGGACTGACGAATCAGTTCCAGTTCGTTCTCGCGGATGCTGCCCGCCTGCGGGCGTTCGCTGGCGTTCAATTCGTCGAGCATGCTGTCGGGCAGGTGATCCAGGGTCAGTACGCTGTCCCCCGGCTCGCGCATGGCCAACGCGGTGCGCAGGACCATTTCCAGTTGGCGGATGTTACCTGGCCAATGGTAGCCACCGAGCAAGCGGTTCAAGTCGTCATGCAGGACTACCGCCGGGGCCTCCAGCTTGACCAGCAGGCGGGCGAGCAAAGCACTGAAGTCCTCGCGCTCACGCAAGGCCGGGAGCATCACGCTGATGCCGTTGACCCGGTAAAACAGGTCCTCGCGAAAATGTTTGTCTTCCACCAGGCGCTTGAGGTCGCGGTGGGTGGCGCAGATCAGCGCGACGTCGATGTCCTGTTCTTCACCGGCACCCAACGGCGCCACCTTGCGATCCTGCAGCACGCGCAACAGACGTGCCTGCAAGGCCAGGGGCATGTCGCCGATTTCATCGAGAAACAGGGTGCCGCCATGGGCCTGCTGCAGGCGCCCGACCATGCCGCCACGCCGCGAACCGGTGAATGCGCCTTCGCGGTAGCCGAACAGTTCCGACTCGATCAGGCCTTCGGGGATCGCCGCGCAATTCACCGCGACGAAAGGTTTGTCACAACGGGCGCCGGCCAGGTGCAGGGCGCGGGCGATGACTTCCTTGCCGGTGCCGGTCTCTCCCAGCAGCAACACTGGCAATTGATTGGCCAGGCCCTGGCGGGCCATGCGCAAGGCGCGGGCATAACGCGGATTGTTGCCGGCCAGGGCTTCGAGCTCCACTGGCGCCTTGAGCGGTTTTGCGCTGCTGCGCGCGGGCGTGCTGAGGTTGATCGAGCGCTGGGGGGCGCGCAGGGTTTTGTAGAAGAACTCGCCCTTGGCCGTTTGCAGGCTGCCGACACCGCCCTGCTGCAGACGCGCCAGCAGTTGCAAGCCGTCGACCCCAAGAAACTCTTCGCAGCGTCGCCCGACCAGCGCCGAACGCTCGGCGTGCAGCAACTGGCAGGCCTGGCCGCTGACTGCGAGGATCTGTCCGCCCAGGCTCACGGCCAGCAAGCCTTGCCAGGGGGATTCGAGGTATTGCCGGCGACTGTGGAAAGCCAGGACGATTTCGTCCGGATAACTGGCGTTGAACACCCGGCTTTCGATCTGGCTGACGGCCATGGCCAGCAGCGCGCTGCTGTCGTGGGCGCGGCCCAGCGGACCTTCGCGGGTCAGGTCGAGTACGCCGAGGATGTCGCCGTGGGGACAACGAATGGGCACGGAGGTGCAGGAGAAATCGCTCAGGCGATCGAGGTAGTGTTCGCCGCAATCGATCAGCGTCGGTCGTGCTTCCACCAGGGCGGTACCCAGCGCGTTGGTGCCACGAACGGCTTCGCTCCAGCAGGCGCCGAGGGTGATGTCCTGCAGACCGCTGCCCTTGAGGCGATCGGCGCGGCCTTCGACCGCAAGGATGGTGGCATCGGAGTTGGCGAGGATAATCAGCCCTTCCTTGCCCTGGCGTTCGGCCAGGTAATCGATGGCTGGCAGGGCCGCGTCGATCAGCAGCCGATTGCTGGCCAACAGCAGGTCCAGGCTCGCGCTCGATTCCAGCGCCAGTTCATGCTTGCCATTGAAGTGCACACCGTGGCTGAGGCTGCGTCGCCATGAAGCATCGATTTCGGCGCGTAACACGCCATCGGGGACTTCGCCTTCAAGGTGCAGTTTCTCCCGGGCGAGCCGGGCTTCGTGTGGCAGCTTTGCGGTTGTTGTTTTTATAAGGCTCATCAAGCGCTCCGGATCGGTCCGCCCATTACCTCGCCGGGCCATGTCCACACTCGCGACGAAGCACGCAAGTCATGGGCAAATGTCTACACCCGGTTCAGATGGCAGTAAAGGGAAGTTTGCCCGCTGACTCGGGCAACACTTTCCTCAAGCAAAACCTGCGCCATGGACAATCGGCGTCGCCTTCTATCTTTACGTTAACGTCAAGCAACTGGCAAGTGCCACGCAGGCCAACTTCATACCTGAGGGTCGCCATGAGCCTTGCTCGGGCTGGCGTATTGCGGTTTCAGGTGGCCGTCGTTGTCCAGCAGCCAGGCGTCCATGATCTGCCGCACCACGGGACCTGCGACACGACCGCCGGCCTCGCCGTTTTCGATCATCACCGAGATTACGATCTTGGGGTGTTCGGCCGGGGCAAAACCGACGAACAAGGCATTGTCGCGGTTGCGCTCCAGGGTCTTCGCCCGGTTGTAACGTTCGCCCTGCTTGATCGCTACCACCTGGGCGGTGCCGCTCTTGCCGGCGATGCGGTACTGGGCGCCCGCCGCTGCCGCCCGGGCAATGCCGCGCGCATCGTGCATGACCATCTGCATGCCGTGGTTGACCTGCTCCCAGTCGCGCGGGTCTTTCAACAGGATGTTGGGCATTGGATGTTCGTCCACTGGCGCGATGCCATCGACGCTCCTGGCCAGGTGCGGACGGTTCCACACGCCCTTGTTGGCGATCAGCGCCGTGGCCTGGGCGAGCTGCAGGGGGGTGACCTGCATGTAGCCCTGGCCGATGCCGAGGATCACCGTCTCCCCCGGGAACCAGGCCTGGCGGCGCGTAGCACGTTTCCAGGCGGGCGATGGCATCAGACCGGCTGACTCTTCGAACATGTCCAGCGAGACTTTTTCGCCGAGGCCGAACATGGCCATGTAGTCGTGAAGGCGGTCGATGCCCAGCTTATGCGCCAGGTCGTAGAAGTAGGTGTCGTTGGAACGCATGATCGCCGCGTCCATGTCGACCCAGCCGTCACCACTGTGGTTCCAGTTGCGGTATTTGTGGTCGAAGTCGGGCAATTGGTAGTAGCCCGGATCGAAGACCCGAGTCTGTGGCGTCACCACCCCGGCATCCAGGCCAGCAATCGCCACCTCTGGCTTGATGGTCGAGCCCGGCGCATACAGGCCGCGCAGCACGCGGTTGAATAACGGGCGGTCGATGGAGTCGTGCAGCGCGGCGTATTGCTTGAAACTAATGCCGGTGACAAACAGGTTGGGGTCGAAACTCGGCTTGCTGACCATGGCCAGCACCTCGCCGGTGGCCGGGTCGAGAGCGACCACCGAACCGCGCCGGTCACCCAGTGCGGCTTCCGCAGCCTCTTGCAGTTTGACGTCGAGGCTGAGGACGATGTTCTTCCCGGGAATCGGGTCGGTGTGCTTGAGCACCCGCAGCACGCGCCCCTGGGCGTTGGTCTCGACCTCTTCGTAACCAACGTGACCGTGCAGCTCGAACTCGTAGAATTTCTCGATGCCGGTCTTGCCGACCGACTGGGTGCCGCGGTATTCCACCGAGTCCAGGGTCTTGGATTCTTTCTCGTTGATCCGCCCGACATAACCGATGGAGTGGGCAAAGTGCGCGCCCAGCGGATAGTTGCGCACAAACTGCGGTTCGACATCGATGCCGGGCAAGCGGAACTGATTGACGGCGAGGATGGCGATTTGCTCTTCGCTCAACTCGTAGAACAGGGTGACGGGGACAAAAGGATGGCGCATCTGTTTCAGCGCCTTGTCGAACAATGCACGGTCTTCGCCAGGCAGGTGCAGCAAACTGATGAGGGTATCCAGTTCGCCTTTCACATCGGTAGCGCGCTCACGGGTGAGGGTGAGGTTGTAGCTGGGCCGGTTATCGGCCAGCAGCACCCCATTGCGGTCGTAGATCAGGCCACGCGTTGGGGTGATGGGCAGCACGTGCACCCGATTGTTTTCGGAGATGGTCGAGTGGTAGTCAAATTCGACGACCTGCAGGATGTACAAGCGCACCACCAGGGCGCAAGTGATGGCCGCCACGAGCAGCGCGCAGGCCATTAGCCGTTTGTTGACCAGGCGGGTTTCTTTCTCGTGGTCCTTGATGGGGATGGGTTCAGGCATTTCTACGGCAACTCTTTGACTGGATTAACCGCCGGTCCCTGGGCGTGTCATCAGTCCCTTGAAAAACGAGCTGCACCTTAACAAAACCCTGGGTCCACTTCAGGGTTAATCCACCCAATGGCGGCCCTGGAACATGAAAGATATGTCAGGTTGGCGCCGGACTTTCTCGCGGACAAAAACAAAACCCCTACCTGCATACGCAGATAGGGGTTTCGGAATTTAATCTTGACGATGACCTACTCTCACATGGGGAAACCCCACACTACCATCGGCGATGCATCGTTTCACTGCTGAGTTCGGGATGGGATCAGGTGGTTCCAATGCTCTATGGTCGTCAAGAAATTCGGGTACTGAGTCGTGGCCAGATGGCCTCGCTTCAGCAAATTGGGTATGTGATAGCTTTCGGTGTTGTGCGTTGCTTTGAGCAGATTCGAACTTTCGGTTCGTTTCGTCTTCACACACCGCAATCTGATGCTCCTCTTTGTTTCAAAATCAGGAGTAGTCAAATTGCTTGGGTGTTATATGGTCAAGCCTCACGGGCAATTAGTATTGGTTAGCTCAACGCCTCACAGCGCTTACACACCCAACCTATCAACGTCGTAGTCTTCGACGGCCCTTCAGGGGACTCA